>CAJOOI010000125.1 GCA_905236105.1 uncultured Acholeplasmatales bacterium | reverse complement strand
TTGCAAAAGTTATCCACATTTTTATAATAATTTTACCAAAAATTAACAAAAGTTATCCACTTTTTTTGTGGATAACTTTTTATTGTATTATTAAAAATTTATGATATATTTATAAGCGTCACTAATTATTTAGGGGTATATTATGAATACAGAATATCAAGATTTATGGAATAAAGTAATAGAACGTTTAGAAACAAATATAGCACCACAAACTTTCGAAGAAACATTTGCGGATGTAAAGAAAGTTATTAGAGCTGAAAATGGTGTTATTTTTGTTTTATGTCCAAACGATTATATAAGAAAAAAATTAAATTCTACTTACTATAAACCGATTAACGACTTAATTAAACAAATAAGCGAACGTAACCTAAAGGTTACTTTTGTTTGTGATGATGACAAGAAAAATGTCTTAAAGAAAGAAGAAAGAAAAATAATTTCATTAAATGAAAATTATTTAAATCCAAATTACACATTTGATTCTTTTGTTGTAGGTGAATCAAATAGATTAGCTTATCTTGCAGCTTTACTTTTAGTTGATAAAGATAATATTTCAATAAACGCAGCTGATTATAATGCTATTTTAAATCCATTTTATATTTTTGGTGGTGTAGGTTTAGGTAAAACACATTTGATGCAGGCAATTGGAAATTATATTGCTGATAAAAATGTTGATAATAAAATAGTTTATGTTACTGCCAATGAATTTGTTGATGATTACACTAAAGGAGCAAGAGAAAATGATCTAACTGCCTTTGAAGCCAAATACAACAATATGGATGTATTGTTAATAGATGATATCCAAATGCTTGCGAAAAAAGATTCAACTCAACAACAATTTTTCAAGATTTTTAGTGAAATGGATACTAAAAATAAACAAATAGTTATTACATCAGATTGTCCAGCATCAGCTTTAAATGGCTTTATGGACCGTTTAAGATCAAGATTTCAAAAAGGTACAATTGTAAATATTAATGCACCTGATTTACGACAAAGAATTAATATTTTAAGAAGAAAAACATCTGAATTAACTACTGAAGAATTACCTGAAGAGGTATTACAATATATAGCTGAAAATTTTGTTAATAATATAAGAGAATTAGAAGGGGCTTTAAATAGAGTTCTTCTTTTATCTAAATTATATAATAGAAAGCCTGATTTAGATTTAACTAAAGAAGCCTTAGAACCATTAAAACCAAAAACAATTAAATCAGAAGAAAAGAAATATGAAAATTTATTAAGTGTTATTGCCAATTTATATAATATAACTATGGCTGATTTACTTTCTTCTGATAGAAGTGCTAAATATGTATTACCAAGACATATTGCTATGTATATTTTAAAAGAGAATTATAAATATACAAATGAGAAAATAGGTTATATTTTTAATGGTAAAGATCATACAACAGTCATGAATGCAGTAAAAAAGATTAGAAGTGAAATAAAGAATAATAATGAAATCAAAAATATGATTGAATTAATCTTAAAAAAATGTGAATAAAATGTTCATAAATATTTATTTTTCACATCTATTATGGTATAATTTAATGTGTTTATGAAAAGATTTTTTTAACTTATTCACAAATTCACATTTACTTATTATTATTGTTATATTTAATTAATTAAAAAATTTTTTTAATAAAAAGGAGTCTATATGAATCTAACTATCGATCGTGAAATATTAATTGAAAATTTAAATACAATTTCTAGAGGTCTTCCAAGTAAGACACCTAATCCACTTTTATTAGGAATTAAAATTTATGTAACAGAAACTGATTTATTTATGACTTCTTCAAATTCGGATATTTCTGTAGAAGTTAGAATTAATGATCCTTCTTTAGAAATTAAAGAACCAGGTGAAGCAGTAGTACCTGGAAGATTCTTTATTGATATTATTAGAAAAATAAATTCAAGAAAAATTAATTTATTCTTAAGTGATGATAATTTATTATTTATTAAAGTAGATCGTGGTGAATATAATCTTAAAATAATGGATCCAATTGATTATCCTAAAATGGATTATGTTCCACAAGATAATCCACTTGAACTAGAAGCTGATGTTTTAAAAGAAGTTATTAGAACAACTTCATTTGCGGCAGCTCAATCTGAAAAAAGACCTATTTTAAATGGTGTTAATTTCAGAAATGAAGATGGTAAATTATATGTTACCGCAACAGATTCATTTAGGTTAGCAGAAAAAGTTATTAATATTGATGAATATGAAAACTTTAATATTGTTGTACCATCTAAATCACTAGATGAATTATATCGTTCAATTGATAATTATAATGGTAAAATAAAATTATATTTTTCTAGCAATAAATTATTAGTAGTATTTAAAAATGTTTGTTTTCAAACAAGATTATTAGAAGGTACATTCCCTGTTCTTGCTAATTTAATAATGAATAATTTCCCATTCATATTAAAATTCAATAAAGATGAATTAGTTAGTATTGTAGAAAGCGTATCTTTAATTTCTCCAAGAGATAAAGATAGGGATAGAGAAATAACATATAGTATCATCAAATTATCATTAAAACGTGATCGTATTGTTGAATTATCTACACAAAATCAAGCAGTAGGTGGTGTTGTATTACAAGCTATTCCTACTGATATAATAGCTAATGAACCAATAACTATTGGATTTTCATCTCGTTATCTATTAGAAGCATTAAGAAGCTTTATGTCAACTGAAGTAACAATTAATATTACTTCTCAAATTAGACCATTCATCATTCATGGTGATGATGATGCAAATCTAACTCAAGTTATATTACCAGTTAGAATTGAAGAATAAAAAATTGGGGCTATGAAATTAGCCTCTTTTATTTAGGTGATAATGATGGATTTTATAAAACCAGATTTTAGTAATTCAAATTTAAATATAAGTTCTACTCTTGCTAAATATTTAGGTGCATATAATGATAAACCTACATTAAAAATATTAGAAGATGAATTAAATAAAAATTATAAAAATATCTTATTTATATGTTATGATGGCTTAGGTATTAATCCAATTAATATTAATTTAAAAGAAGATACATTATTAAGAAAAAATATTAAACAAGAATTAACATCAACTTTTCCATCAACTACAACTAATGCTACTACCTCATTATTATCAAATAAATATCCATTAGAACATGGTTGGTTTGGTTGGAGTCTTAATTTTGAAGAAATGAATATGAATATTGATATCTTTCCTAAAAGAGATTCATTTACAGGTAATAATGTAAAAATAACATCTTCTCCAATCAAAGATGAAAAACATTATTTTGATTATGCAAATACTGATTATGAAATTAATGCAGTATTTCCTAAATATGTTAATGAAGAAAATGCTAAAATAAATCACCAATATGAAAAAATAAGTGATTTTTATAATAATATAAAACAAATATTAAATAAGCCAAATAAACAATTTATTTATGCATATTTAGGTGAACCAGATACAACGATGCATGAATATGGTGTAACATCTAAAAAAGCCAAAAAATTAATAAATAAAATCAATAAAGAAACAGAAAAAATATATAAAAAAACTAAAGATACTTTATTTATTATTACTTCTGATCATGGCCAAGTAGATATAGAAGGATATGTTGATTTTTATCATGATAAAGAATTAATGAATATGCTAAAAATATATCCATATTTAGATGCCAGAGCTGTAGCATTTAAAGTAAAAGATGAATATAAAGAAAAATTTGAAATATATTTTAATGAAAAATATAAAAAAGATTTTATATTATATAAATCTAAAAATTTGATTGCTGAAGGTTATTTTGGTCCTAAAGGCAATATGGGATATTTGTTAGGAGATTTTATAGCAATAGGTACATACACACATAAAACAGCAATTCTTACTCCTAAGTCACATAAATTTAAAGGACATCATACATCACTTACTGAAGAAATGTTAGTTCCACTAATATTATTTAATAATTAAGAAAAAATAGCTGTTAAATTAAACTTAAATTGTTTAATGATTAACAGCTATTTTATTTATAAATCTATTTTATTGAATTTGTTTTCTTTAGCATAATTTATAATATCTAGATTACCATCATAATAACATTCATTTTCAATTTCTTTTGTTAAAAATCCTCTTTTATGTAATAATTTTAAGATTCTAAATCTACAATTTCTACATAGCGAAAAATTATATGATAATAACAATATTTCTTTCGGTAATTTTAAATTATTTTTATTACTTATACTTATATAATAAATTATATTATGCCAATTAGTATTTTCATCATAATCTATTTTCATATTCTTTAAATAAGATAATAAATAATTTAAATCTACTTTATTATAATTATTCAATAAAGCATTAAAACATAAAGAATTATCAAAATCCTTATTTAAAATATCTAATGAATAATTAACGATATCCATACCTTTTCTTTTTTCAAATATTTTTTCTGCCACAAACCTTACTTCATGATTTTCATGATTCAATAAATTAATAAGTTCATCAAAAGGAATATCATTAGGATTTTTAATATATTCAGTTGAAATATATTTATTAACATTTTGATTTCTTTTTTCTAATAATTTATCTTTATTATTTGAAGAATTGTTATTATTTATAGATTCTATTAAATTAGTTTCATTATCTGCATAATCGTGATAATTAGATAAAAATATTTTAATAAATTTTGTTTCTTGAAGAGTAAATTTTTGATTTTTTAATAAATTCAAAATATTTTCATCTCCATAAAATAAATCTTCAAATAACCAATTAAAATCACCTTTTTTAAATGATGTATTATAAAATATATATCCTAAATCGATAGCTATTTTTCTAATATAATTTTTATCTATATTTATAAAAGCTATTGCGAGTATTGAATATATATATTCATATGAATTTAATTTATCTAAATCTTTTGTATTCATTATATCTTCAAATATTTTATCATATTTTTGATACAAAGCTATTTTGGCTTCTTCTTTTATTAAATCATTATCATCTTTAATAAATAAAATTAATAAATTTAATAAATGTACTAATTTCCATTCATCTTGTGTAACTAAAAATTCAGATATTAATGTTCTTAAAAATTCAGTTTTATCAGGGTAACAATTAATCAAATTATACATGTAATTTTCCATTGTACCATCATCTTGTGTATTACATGCAAGTTCTTGTTTTATCCCCCATAAAATAATATCTTTATATTGATTTATATCTTTTTCTTTTTTTAGTGTGATGTAGCATCTACCTAAACCAGCCATCATTGCTTGTTTAAATTCGTTTTTATTCATTTTTAAATAAGTCCCTTATATTTTATTTACCTAAGCAAAATTTAGTGAATAAAGCCGTTATTAATTCTTCAGGATTTGATTCTCCAGTAATTTCACCTAGATAATCAAAAGCATCTTTAATATCTATTTCGATTAATTCTATTGATTTATTTAAATTAATTCCTTCTTTTGCATATAATAATGAATTATATGCTTTTTTTAATAAATTAATTTGTCTTTCATTATTTAAAAATTGATTATTTAAATTAGGAAAATCATTAACATTTAATAAATCTATTATTTTATTTTGTAAAACATTAATTGTTTTTGGATTAAATGTTGAAACAAAAATTGCTTCATTATTATCCCATTTTTGTTTTAAATCATTTTTATTAGCAATAATAATTCTCTTTTTATTTTTAGTTAAATCTAATAATTTATAATCATCATCATCTAATTCTTTAGAAGAATCTAAAACTAATAAAATTAAATCAGCTTTATTTATAGCTTCAATACTCTTATTAACACCTATGGCCTCAAGACCAGAAGATTTATGAATACCAGCTGTATCTAATAAATTTAATGTTATATTTTTCATTATAACTCTACCTTCAACAATATCACGAGTAGTACCTGCGATATCCGAAACGATAGCTTTATCTTCTTCTAATAATAAATTTAATAAACTAGATTTACCTACATTTGGTTTTCCTACTATGGCAGTATTTATACCATGTATAACTAAAGTAGATATTTTTGAATTTTCTAATATTTTTTCAATATCAATTAATAAATTATCAACAACAGGCTTTAAATAATTATTTGTTACTTCAACTGAATCTTCATATTCTGGATAATCAATATTAACTTCTATTTTAGCAATAATATCTAATAATTTATCTCTAAAATTTTTTACTAAGTTCAATGTTGATTTTCTAAGAGAAGAAAAAGAAGCATTTAAAGCTAAATCATTAGTAGAAGAAATAATATCCATTATTGCCTCTGCTTGAGTTAGATCAAGTTTATTATTTAAAAATGCTCTTTTCGAAAATTCACCATTTTCAGCCATTCTAAATCCATTTTGTAATAATGTTTGTAATACTTTATTTGTTACAAAAACTCCACCATGAGTATTTATCTCAATCATATTTTCACCATCAAAGGAATGAGGTTTTAAATAAACATTGCATAATACTTCATCAATTATTTCATCATTATCAATAATGTAACCATAATTTATGGTATGAGATTTTACTTTCGTTAAATCTTTTCCTTTAAATATTTTATTTACTTTTTCGATAGTGTTAGGTCCACTACATCTAATAATTGAAATAGCACCAGTCCCAAATGGAGTTGCTACTGCACAAATATCTTCTACCATTTATATCACATCCTAATTAAAGTAATTTTACTATTTAATTAGCTTCAATTCAATTATTTGTTAGTTTTTTTCTTTTTTAAAGTTAATATAAATAAAATGATAATAATGATTAACATTAATGTGATGGCACCATAAATAATATATCTATAATCAAAATTATTTTCTTTGGTTTCTTCTATTGTATTTTTCTTATTATTTGTTTCATCTAAAATATGAATTGTATAAGTATCATTTAAATTATTATTTATTATTAATTGATAATCACCAATATTATCGTTTGTTTCAAAATAATTCGATGAAACATTAATATTTTTAGAGTTAACTAAGCCATTTTTTGATAAATATGAAATAATATTATCTTTACTAATTTTATATGAATTAGTTAAATTAATGATTTTATTTTCAATATAAATACCATAATCATTTTTGTTTTCAATAATGATATCAAAATAACATTTTGCTTCATTGCCAGAAGTATCTAAAACAATGGCCTCAATTTGATATATTCCAACTTTATTATTTGAATTTTGATAATTATTTAAATCATTAATTTTAATGTTTTTACAAGATATTTCACCATCAATTTCATCAACCGCTAAAAGACGATTTTGAAATTCATTTAAAGATAAAAGCTTAGATGCTGAAACTGTATAATTTGCTCCAATAATTACAGGTGAAACATCATCAATTATTTTTAAAATTATAATTTTTTCATATTTATTTCCTGAATCATTTGTGATTGTAACTAATGCTTCATATTCATCTGGAATTGAATCATAATCAAAATAATCAGAAATTATTTCAATATTATAATTATCTTTATTTTTAATAACTAAATCTTTTATTATATCTTCTTTTGATTTTCTTTCTTTATAACTATATTCTAAATTATTAGTTAATATAATTTCATTATTATAAGCTGTAGATGATGTTTCAAAATTTGTTTTAATAGTTGTTGTAGGTATTATTGTATTAGATGATGAAGTAGGTGTTGTAGTTGTAGGTGTTGGAGATTGATTTTTAGAATTAATAATTATTTTAAATTGTAAATAATAATAAGTATTTGAAGCAATAAAATTAATATTACAATTATATTCGCCTATATGTATTTTATTATTATCATAATTTGATAAATCAATTTTATAATCTTTTATTTTTAAATTATTTATTTTCTCAATTTGATTTATAATATCTTCTTCTAAAATATCTTCTCCTAAGATAATTTCAAAATCAGTTATGGCTAATTCATTAATTGATGCAATAATAGATGTATCTATTCGGTAATAAATTGAATCAATATAATCATAAACAATAACATCATATGTTCCTTCTTTTATTTTATTATTTAAGGTAATAAAATTAGATTTATATACATATGGATTATTGAAATTATAATCAATTATATAATCAATTGAAGGAGTAGATAAAGAAGTATTAATAATTAATGGATCATTTTCAATCATTATTTGTCCAAATATTATTTTAGATAATATTGGATAAAAATAAGATTTATAAGTGTATAAATCATTTAATTCAATATCTATATAATATTTTAAATTATCAGAAGAAAAACGACCTTCATATTCTTGGCAAGTTGCAGATTCATTAAAAACTTCTTTAATGATATATGGTTTAAATTTATCAATTTGATAATCTGAATTTGAGATATTTATTTGATAAAAAATATCACCATTACATGAAGCTTTATATGTTGTTATTTTGCCATCTAAAAATGTTAAAGTTGTTGTAAGAGGGAAGGATGCTTTATATGTTTTAAATTTTAAAGTACAATCTAAATCACCACTCTTTATCAATCTTTGTTTTTCACAATTATGGATTAAATTCATAAATGAATAATTATATAATTCTTCTTCATTCATTCCATAAAATAAATCACATTCTTTAATTGATTCATATCCTAAATTAAATTTCTTTTCACTTGCGAAAGCATTGAAATTTAAGGAAAAAATAACTAAAGAAAATAAAGTTATTATCAACGAGAAAATCTTTTTCATTTTACCTCCTAATCATTAAATATTTTTATAAAAAATAATAGCAATAAAGATTAATAATTCCTTCATATAGGTATAAAAAATAATTAGTTCATTATGCTAATAATGCTTAAAAAATCTTTTTGTTATCGTAAAATTTTATAAAAATAAATTTAACAAAATCATTTTTATTTCGTTTAAAAAAAGCATTAAAAATAGTATTTTTAGAAAAAGAAAAGGCCCAAATCTTTATTGATTTGAGCCTAAAAAATTTTTATTAAATTTCGTGCTTATTTTAAATATTATAAAAACAATGTTCATATCAATATAATAACACATGTTTATTATAAAATAAAGTATTTATTTATTCATTCTTCTTAAGAAACATTCAAATGTATTTTCCATTAAAGATGAAATAGTCATTGGGCCTATTCCACCAGGTACTTTAGTTATATATGCTGTTTTTTCTTTAACGTTATCAAAATCAACATCTCCACAAAGTTTACCATTTTCTGGATTACGATTGACACCAACATCTATTACAAAAGCTCCATCTTTGACCATATTTTCTGTTACAAATTTTGGTTTACCTATGGCTACAACTAAAATATCTGCCTGACTAGTTATTTCAGCTAAATTTTTAGTTCTACTGTGGCAGCTTACTACTGTTGCGTTCCTATCAAGTAATAATTTATAAATAGGAAGTCCTACTATATTAGATCTACCTATTACACATGCAAATTTTCCTTCAATTTGATATTTTTGGCTATCAATAACTTCTATTATTCCTTTAGGTGTACATGGCAAGATACAATCTTGTTTAGAAAATAATGCAGCAACATTTAATGGATGAAAGCCATCAACATCTTTTTCTACGCGAATACTTTTAATAATTTTTGCTTCATTAATATGTTTAGGTAATGGTAATTGAACAAGGATTCCATCTACATCATCATCGTTATTTAATTCATCAATTATTGTTAATAATTCTTCTTCGCTAATTGTTGAAGGCTTTAAAATTGTTGTATTTTTGATACCTACTTCTATTGAAGCTTTTTCTTTACCTTTAACATAAGATTGGCTCGCAGGATCATCTCCTACTAAAATAACAACAAGATGAGGTGCCCTTCCATATTTTTTTGTCTCATCAATTATTTTTAATTTTAATGCTTCTTTTTTTTCTTTAGCTAAATCTTTTCCACTGATTATAACTGTCATTTTTAAATCCTTTTATTTTTAGTAACTTTTTCTTTTTTGAAATAATTAATTGCATTTTTAAAAATATTTATGTCTTTATTGCCATATATATTTTTATATAAATCTTCTTGAATTCTTTCAGGATGTGTCATTTTACCTAAAATTAGTCCATTTCTTGATAATAAACCTTCTAAAGCATATGAACTTCCTGCAGGATTATATGAAGCATTATTGGCAGGGTCATTTTCTTTATTAACATAAATAGATGCGACCATACCAGCTTTAATTAATTCTTGGAATTTTTTCTTAGATAATTCTAATTTTCCTTCACTACTTGCAAAGGCAGATAATATTATTTCTCCACCTTTATAAGAATATAACCAAGGAGAAGCATTTGACATAATTCTTGTTTGTACCATAGATGAAACAAAATTAGGTGTATTATTTTTGTTTATTGATAATGAAGTTTCATTAATTTCATTACCAATTTCAAAATAACCAGCTTTTAATAAAGCTTTAAATCCATCAGAAATTCCTAATATTAAACCTTTTCTTTCTACTAAATTATTAATAGCATTTCTTACTTCATTATGATTTAAGACATTAGATAGGAATTTTCCTCCACCATTTGGTTCATTATTACTAAAATAATCACCACATAAAACCAAGATATCAGTTTTATAAATATTTTCTGCTAATATATTAATTGATTCAAAATATTCAGTTTTAGTCCTATCTTTAAATCTAGAAGTAATAATATTGCCACCAGCTTCACTAAATGCTTTAAATACATCACCTGCTCCAATTGTTCCTTCAAATAAAGGAACATATACGGTTACTTCTTCTTTATTTCTTAATAAAGATACTTTCTTCTTAGCTGGTTTAAAATGCATTACATCAATTGAATTATCATAATCAGCTTTAAATAAACGATTATATTTTTTAGTTAATGCTTCACATAGTGAAGGAATAGAGAATTTAACACCATTGATAACGCCAAATTGAACATGGCTTGTACGGCCAACACGCATGAAATTAGGATTAGTATCTTCAGGAATTTCTAAATTACCTGCAACTTCACAGATGATTGATCCATAATTAAATCTAGTTAATTCTTTTTCGTTAACATTTAAATAAAAACCAACTGAATTACCTAAAGACATCTTAGCACATGCAGCTAAAAGACCACCATAACCAATTGAATAAGCAGAAACAATGTGACCTTTTAAAATGTTATATTTAACAAATTCAAAGTTATCAATTAATTGTTCTACATTAGGTGAATAATCTTTATTTTCAAGATGCTTTACTAAATATAATTTATGACCTCTTGATTTAAATTCAGGAGTGATTATTTCATCTTCTTTTACAGTTGTGAAAGCATAAGAAATAAATGTTGGTGGAACAGAAATATTATTAAATGTTCCTGCAACAGAATCTTTACCACCAATTGATGGGATTTTGAAATCTAATTGCATTTTTAAAGCCCCAAGCATACAAGAAATAGCTTTACCCCAAGATTCAGCAGATAACATTTTTTCGAAATATTCTTGGAAGCTTAATCTAATATTTTTGTAGCTTGCACCTGATGCTACAAGCTTACTAATAGATTCAATTATTGCATAAATAGAACCATGGTATGGACTCCATTCTGTTAAGTGCGGATTAAAACCAAAACTTGCTAAAGAAACAGTAGTAGTTTTACCATTAACTGGAATTTTTACAGCTGATACTTGAGATTCTGTCAATTGATATTTGCCACCATAAGGTAATAAAACTGAAGATCTACCAAGCGTTGAATCAAATTGTTCAACTAAACCTTTTTGAATAACAACATTCGGTGAAGATAATGTATCAAAAACTGCATCAACAAGCGGTTTTTCTGTTAAAACAAATGGATTTTTTTCTTCAATTTTACCCAATACTGCCTCAGCATATCTTAAAGCTCCTGCAGTATCAATAAATTTTCTTGAAATATCGCATAATTTTTTACCTTGTTGCCAAATAACAAGATTGTTAGATGATGTTATTTTACCAACATAACTTACATCTAAATCTTCTTCTTTTATATATTTAACTAATTCATCTTTTTCTTCAGGTGAAACAACAAAGGCAACACGTTCTTGTGTTTCAGCAAATAATAAATCTAGTGAATCAAGATTTTTAGCATTAATTAAAACATCATCAAGCCAAATTTCAACACCACTGTATATTTCACCTACACCTACACCAATGCCACCAGCACCTAAGTCATTTGCTTTTTTAATTAATGCTGTAGCCTCTTTTCTTTTTAATAAATTATTAAATTTTTTAGCTGTAGTAGGATTTGCTTTTTGAGTTTTTTTATCTTTGATTGAAGCTGAAGTTTGTGGAAGTGATGAATCTAGTGCGTTTTCAACACCTTCATTATTAGTTTTATTACCTACTAATAAAATAAAATCTCCATCTTTTGGTTTTTCTCTTCTTATATCACTTATTTTAGAAGCACCAACAAGGAAACAAGATTCTAATCTTTTTGCTACATAATCATTATGATAAAATTCTTTTAAATATGAAGTAGTTATACCTACTCTATTTCCATATGTTGATGCACCTAACGCAGATTTAGTTGATAAAATCTTTTGTGGTATTTTACCTTTAATTGTTTCTCTTGAATTTTTATAAATATCTGCAGCACCACTTACTCTTAAGCCTTGGAATACTATCGCACGTGAAGCAATCAAATCACGCATTGCACCACCAATTGAACATGCTGCACCATTAAATGGATCTATTTCAGTAGGATGGTTATTTGTTTCATTTTTATATTGTATAGACCATTTTTCATTTTTGCCATCTACATCAACATTTGTTTTTAAAGAAAAAGCATTGTTTTCGCCAGTTTTTTCTAAATCATTTAATCTGCCTATTCTTTTTAAATATTTAGCTCCAATAGTAGCCATGTCCATTAGACTAAATGTTCTATTTTCTCTTTTTAAATCTTTTCTTACATTGATATATAAATCTAATGCTTCCTGAAGCTCAGCTGATGCAAAAGATCTATCTATTTGGATATCTGTAATCTTTGTATTAAATGTTGTATGTCTAGAATGATCTGACCAATAATTATCCAATAATTTAATTTCTACTAATGTTGGATTTCTATTTTCATTTTTGAAATAATCAATAATAAATTTTAAATCTTTAGCATTTATTGAAAGATTGTGTTCTTTGATAAAAGAATCATAATCATTAGGATTTAAATCAATAAAACCATCTAAAACTGTATCAACTAATGTCTTTTTGTTTTCTTCTTTTTCTAAACTAGAAGTATCAGAAAAGATCAAATGATTTTTAAGACTATCAATCATTGAATCATTAAGAGATTTATCAATTAGAATTATTCTAGTTGTTTCGATTGAATATTCATTATTTGAATCATATAAATAAAGGCATTTTCTAATTGCATTAATTCTGTCTGATTCAGTCTTTGGATAATATTCTATTTTCTTTAAATCTTTTGCTTCAATTTCAAAATAAATATCATCTAAAGGTAATTCTGCAAAGATTTTATATTTAATATTGTTAAAAAATTCTTCAGAAATGTTGATATCATATTTATCAATAATTCTAAGCTCTTTTATATCTAAATCTAAATTTATATTAAGTTCTTGTTTTAAATTGAAAGCTTCAACACGATATGGAACTTTCTTCTCTACAAAAAACAACATACATTTCACCTCGTCAATATTATTATTTTTCTTTGAAAAATATTAATAATTATTCTAACATAAATAACAATAAGAGTAAAGATTTATGAAGAAGATAGCTAATTTAAAGCAAAAAAAATGGAAATTTTTGTTAGTTTATTTTATTATAACTAATCTTATAATTTCCATTTGTTTTTATTTTTTAGCTTTTAATAAATTTATATTTAATTTGGAAAAATCAACATAAATTATTTACAAAGAAATGTTCAAAAACTAATTTTACCATAAGCCTTTTTTGTATTGCCCATTATCAACTAAAGCTTTTAATGATTTTTCTACATTATCTTGGTCTGCCTTATATGTTATACCATACCATACAGCAGGAGAAGATAATATTTTTACTGTAACTTTTCCTTCTTTAATTAATTCATCAACAACTGTAGGTAAAAGATATTCACATTTTTCTAAATTATTTTGATTTTCATCCAAAAATTTAGGGAATCTTTCTTCAAGATAATTCATAATATCTTTTGAAAAACAGAATAAATTCATTGATACTAATGTATCTTTTTCAATTAATCTTTCAGGAATTTTTTCATCAAGTGGCTTCATTAATACTTTATCATCTTTAAATTCAACACTTGATTCACAAATATCATTTAATAAATTGTTTTTATCAAATCCTAAAACACCACGTTTTACTGAACCATTTTCAGTCATAGTATTTGAAACATAATATGCTACATTTGCATATTTGTTCTGAGAATTTTTAATACTTTTTAAGAATTCTGCAGCAATCTCAAAAGATTCTTTGCCATAAAAATCATCAGCATTAATGATTGCGAAAGTATCACTAATTAAATCCTTACAGGCAAGTAATGCTTGGGCAGTACCTAAAGGTTTTATTCTGTTTTCTGGCATTTTATAGCCTTTAGGTAATAAATCTAATTTTTGGAATGCGTATTTTACTTCAATCTTATCTTCTACACGTTTTCCAATTGTTTCTTTAAATATTTCATAATTTTCTTCTTTAATGATGAATATAACTCTATCAAATCCAGCGCGTATCGCATCATAAATAGAATAATCGATAATAAAATTACCATATTCATCAATCTTTTGTATTTGTTTAAGTCCACCAAAACGGCTTCCCATCCCAGCAGCTAAAATTACTAAATCCATAAATTACCTCCATATATACAAATATTATAATAACATTAGTGCTAAAATTCAAGAATAATGGAATTACTTAATATTGCTTGAAAGTTTTTTCATATTGACATTATAATGTTTTAAATTTAAAATCAAAAGAAATTAAGGGGTGAATTATACATGTGTATTTTCTGTAAAATAATCAATAATGAAATTCCATCTAAAAAAGTATATGAAGATGAAGATGTTCTTGCTATATTAGATATTTCTCAAGCAAATAAAGGCCATACTTTAGTTATGCCTAAAAAACATTATGAAAATATTTTAGATATAGATAATAATATCTATCTTAAAGTAATGGAAGTAGCTAAAAAAGTAGCCTTAAAGCAGAAACAAGCATTAAATTGTGAAGGTATTAATTTACTTAACAATTGTGGTGAAGTAGCAGGCCAAAGTGTTATGCACTTTCATGTTCATCTAATTCCTAGAAATAAAGAAGATGAAATTAAATTTCAATTTAAAGATAATTCTAATAAATTTGATTTAGATGAAGTATTAAAAATGGTGAAATTATGAAAACAATCCCTTATGAAAGAGCGAAAGTAAAAAAAGTAGATTTAAATGATATTTATTTAGGCAATAGTGATGCAATAAAAATATTAGATCAAAACATAATTGAAATAATAAAAATAGAAGCTCCTATTACTATGAATCTACTTAAAGCTAGATTAAGAGAAGCATTTAATTTAGCTAAGATAAGTGGTAAGGCATTAGAAATAATAGAAGAAAGAATAAATAAGTATTGTTATAAAAAAACAAATAATTTATATGATGAAGTTTTATGGCCTACAACTGGTGAATTTAACATCGATTATTTAAGGATAAATTATCCAAGACAAATTTATGATATTCCTTATCAAGAATTAAAAAATCTTGTAAAAGAATATGATTTAAAAGGTGAAGAATTATATCGTAAAATCTTATCATATTTTGGACATGAAGTATTAACTAAAAAAGCTTTAGATTATTTAGTTTTTGTTGAAAAAAAAGCAAAATAATCAAAAAGCTTTTTTCTTTCTTTTTGTATAGATAAAAAGAGAATACAAAAATAATAATTTTATGATAAAATTATAAATAAGGTATTATTTATGAATTTAAAAAGATTAATTATTGTAATTCCTGCATATGAACCAGATTATCATTTAAAGGAATTAGTAACAAAATTAAATACATTTTTTACTGATTTTGATATCATAATTGTCGATGATGGATCTAAAAATAAAGATGTTTTTTCTGATGTAAAAAAAATATCAAATGTTACATTATTAACAAATGATGTTAATAAAGGCAAAGGTGAAGCATTAAAAGTAGCCTTTAGGCATATTAGAGAATTAGATATTAGTTCTATTATTGTTACTGCTGATAGCGATGGACAACATAAACCAGAAGATATTAAAAGAATTTATGATTTTTATTTAGAACATGAAAATTCTTTAGTTTTAGGTAGCAGACAATTTGAAAATGAAGTACCTAAAAAAAGTAGATTTGGTAATGATGTTTCAAGATTTTTATTAAGATGTTGCCTTAATAAACATCTAAATGATACTCAAACTGGACTTAGGGCATTTTCTTCAAGTTTATTAGATTTTATGATTAATATTAAAGGTAATAAATTTGAATATGAAATGAATATGCTATCTGAATCAATTATAAATGATATCAATGTTTTTGAATTAAAAATTGAAACAATTTACATAGATGAAAATAAAGGATCTCATTTTAGACCAATAAGAGATTTTTTTAGAATAGTTGGTAGTATTTTAAAATATAGAATAATCAATTATTTAACATTATTATTAGATTTTGGCATCTTTGTGTTATTGTTTAATTTATTGAAAAATAAAACAGAAATATATTATATTCATTCATCAATAATAGCATCAATTTTAGCATTATTAATGAATTTAATTTTCAATAATTTTAATAATTTACATGGAGATAAAAGAATATTTAATAATAAGAAAAAATTGTTAAGAAAATTAATATTAGGAATTATATTAATTGCATCTAATCTTGGATTATTGTTATTATTTAATAATTTTATGAATAATTTATATTTAATTAGATTAATTACAAACATAATTTTATTTATATTATTAATTCCAATAAATTATGTAACAACTAAGAAAAATAAAGTATATGGGGGATAAATATTTGTGAAAAAAGTTATTAGATTAAATATGTTTGAAACAAATAGTTCTAGTACTCATTCTTTAACTCTAAAAATTAAAAAGCCTAATGAAAAATGGAAAACTGAAGAAGAATTAATAAAATTAGATGATGAAGATGTTGAATTTAAAGAATTAGGTAATATTTGGGGCGATATTCATAGAGAAATAAGAAGTAAAAAAGCTAAAATAGAAATATTATACCAATCTTATACTAATTATTATATTTCAAGAAAATCATATTTCATTTCAGAATTAGGTGAAATGAAAGGATTTGAAATATTAGATTATAATTCTATTAATGAATTTTATGGTAAAAAATTTATTAGCTTTTTAGCATTTAATATAAATGAAATTAGTAAAACAGCTCAAGAAAAACTTGATAATTTTTTTAAAGAAGAGGATTTGTTAGAAATTGAATTAACAAAAATAAAGCAAAGACTAAATGATGAAGCTAATAAATTAGATGAAGAGGATAAAAAAGAAGTATTTGATGTATTTAAAAAGGTAGATAAAAATCCTTGTGATGATGAAACAGCAATTGGTCTTTATTTTGGTAATTCATTATTAGATATGTATGAAAATTATAATGGAATATTTGATTTCGTAAGAGCTTTAAAGCTAGATATGATGAAGCCTAATTTAATGTTAAGGTTAATTGATAGAATGCTTCAAGATGATGTTTATTTTGAAACAAAAGAAGGCGTAATGGCTGAAGATACAATTCCAAGAATATCATGAAAATTATAAGTGAATACGATAATGGCAATTATCATATAAAATTATATGAAGATGGCACAAAAGAAAAAACGACAAATGATGATAAATTTGTTGCCTCATTTCCAGATAGTATTGATTTAAAAATAACAAATTATTGTGATATGTCATGCCCTATGTGCCATGAACGTTCAAATATAGAAGGAAAGCATGGAAATCTAAAATATAAATTTTTAGAAACCCTACCTCAAGGAATTGAACTTGCCATAGGTGGAGGTAATCCTTTGGCTCATCCAAAATTAATTGAATTTTTAACGAGAATGAAGGCAAAAAACATAATTTGTAATATGACAATAAACGAAACACATTTATTTCAAAATATTTATTTTGTTAAATCTTTATTGGATAAAAAATTAATTTATGGCTTGGGTGTTTCAATTAATAAATATAATAAAGAATTAATTGATTTTATAAATGATTATCCTAATACTATAATACATGTTATTTTAGGTATTGTAGATTGGAATAAATTAATAAAAATAACGGACAACAAAGCCAAAATATTAATTTTGGGTTATAAAAAATTTGGAAGAGGAATTTCCTATTTTAATGAAGATATAATAAAAAAAATAAATGATACAGAAAATATAATAGAAAAAATAACATCACATTTTGGTGTTGTTGGTTTTGATAATTTAGCATTAAAACAATTACATATTAAAAATCATTTATCAGATGATGAATGGAATAAATTTTATATGGGAAAAGATGGGGAAGCAACTATGTATATCAATTTAGTAAAAGAAAGATATGCAGTAAGCTCTACATCTGTTGTTACTTATAAAATATTAGATGATATAAAAGATATGTTTAATAATATAAGAAAATAAGGTGGGGATATTGATGTTTTTGGCATTGAAAGTAGGATTATTTATTGCGTTAATTGTTGTTGGTGCAATTTTAGCTCTTGCAGCAATTGGTGTATTGTTGTTTTTAATGTATCATCATAAGAATCGTATTGTTCCACAAGAATTTGTTGAACAAGAAGAAGAGCACAATCCAGAAATTGAAGAATTAATGGCAAGTGTTCACAGTATATCATTTAACGCAATGACTATTACTCAAAATCCAAAAGCGATTTATGCGCTAACTCAAATACCAGAAGATTTACCAATTCCTGAAGCAAAAGGATATAAATTTTTAGGTTGGAGTATGAAATTTGATGAATTAGTTTTACCTCAGGCTGGATCTAAATTAGAAGAAGATATTACTTTATATGCAATGTGGGAAATGATTCCTGTTGAAGAAGAAAATCTTGATGAAACTGATGAAGAATATCAGGATGAAGAGGAATTAGAAGAAAACGAATCAATTGATGAAGATGATGAAAATGAGACAGATGAAGATATTCCTTCAACAGTTGTTTCATATGATGATGCAACTCAAGAATATGTTGTTATAAGATATAAAAGAACATATGAAGGAAGAATGTGTTTATTAGAAAAAAATGTTAAAGATTATTATGATAAAGTAAAAAATAAATTAATATCTTTAGGACTTATTTGTAATAAAACAAAAGATATTGAAAAATTTAGAAATAATAAAGTATTAACAGCCCAATTAAAGCCATCTGGAAAATCAATTGCTTTATATTTGGCATTAGAACCTAAAAAATTCGAAAATACAAAATATAGAGGAAAGGATGTTTCAAATAAAAAAGCATATCAAGCAACACCATTCTTGTATAAAGCAAAAACAAATAGAAAATTTGAATGGATGATGGAATTAATTGATATTCTAAAAGATGAATTAAATCTTGAAGAAGTACCTACAAAATATGTTAATTATAAAAAAGATTTTCCTAAGCTTACAGAAGAAGAATTAATCGAACGTGGTTGGTTAATAAAAACTGTAACTAAAACTAAAATTAATCCTAATAATCAAGAATTACCTTTAGAAGAAAATAATGAAGATGATGAAGCAACACAAGACGATATTGTAGTTGAAGTAATGCCTGAACAAGATATAGTTAATGCTTCAACTGAAGAAGTAAATGAAGAACAGGCTGATGAAGCAACACAAGAAACACAAGATGATATTGTTGTTGAAGAAGTAGCACCTGAACAAGATATAGTTAATGCTTCAACTGAAGAAGTAAAAGAAGAACAGGCTGATGAAGCAACACAAGAAGATATAGATGCCGAAGATGCAGTAGTAGAAGAAAATGTTGTTCTTGAACAAGATGCATTTGATATCGAATCTGATGAAAGTGATCAAGAACAAACTGAAGAAGAAGTAAAAAATACTTTATTTGAAAAATTAAGCTTAGTAGGTATTAAACGTTCAAATGATGTAATAATCAAAAAGAAAGAAGATGGAATTGAGGCAGTAGGAATTGTTTATAATGAACATACTCAAGTTTATATTTTCAATCCGGCTGGTAAAAAATATAATGTTGGTGATGTTGTTTTAGTTCATAACCATAAAAACAAACAAAAAGTAGCTGTAGTAGTTATGGCAAACACAAAATTACCTAAATATAAGATAGAAAAACATTTTAAGAAAATAGAAAAATTATTATATCGCAAACAATAATATAAAGCGTATTCAAATTGAATAATTATTCAATTGAATATATAATAAAAAAATAGAAGGAGGAAACAAGATGAAAAGCGCTAGTAGAATTTTATTATTAATTTCAGGAATATTATCAATTGTTGCTGCTGTATTATATTTAATATTCGGCATTTTAATGTTAGCTATGACTGGTGAATCTGGAAAAGCTGCAATGCAAGAAGCTATTAATAATGGTACTGTAACAGTTGCATCTGGTTTAACTCAAGAAGAAGCTATTGCTGCACTTCAAGGAATGGCACTTGCAGTTGGCGTAGTATTCATGTTCTTAGTTGTATTCTGTATAATTAATTCTGTTTTATCATTTAAAGCAAGAAATCACCAAACTAAAGGCTTATTAATTTTAAATATCGTTTTTGGTGCTTTAAGTGGTGTTTTATTAAACATCTTAGGCGGAATCTTTGGTTTAGTTAGTAGATCTAACGAATAATTATAATGGATAAGAAAAAATTAAAGAGGAATACAATCATTTCTGCAATTATTTCTTTTGCAATATTCGCATATAACTTAACATTTAGTATTTTAACAACATCTAATGTTATGTTTGTTGCATCTGTCTCTACTTTAATGGTTTTTATCTGTAAAATACTTTTTATAAATAATATTTTTGAAAAAAGAACAAATAAGAAAAAAGCATACTTAGGCATGGCGATTGCGTGCCTAAGTTATACTTTAATATTTATCTTATTTGTTGTATTAAAAGTAAATGGTATTGATGCTTCTAATAAAAAAACATATGAAGGAATTTATGGAGCTATTTTTATAAGTATCTTAGTTATTATGTTTATATTATCAATTATTGGTTTAAAAGGAGCATTAGGAAAAACAGATATTATGGTTACTGGTTTAAAAGAAATTACATTTATTAGTGGTCTTGCAAACTTAGTAGTCATAGAAGAATTTGTATCTAGAATTATTTTGCAGTATAAAGAAATAAATCTTATGAAATATGTAGATTCATATTTTCCTTTGGGAATAAGTATTTTTATGCTTATTATATCAATTTTAATGATTGTAAGATTTTTTCGTTATAAAACAACTAAAGAAAAGTAGGAAAGTTCATCATATTAAGGTGAACTTTTTATTTTGCCTTAAAAATTTTCCCTCATTGAAAAATATAGTTAATTATTGTATAATTAACATAATTTTTGAGGTAAAAAAATGAGAAAATTAAAGAATAAAAAGGAATTAATATTATATGCAATAAGTCCTTTTGGCCTACACATATTAAATATAATTGTATCAACTTATTTAATTAATTCATTTTTGGTTGATAATTATGTAACAGATGCTGAACAATGGATATATAGTGATTATACAGTTGTTTCTGTTGTTTTGTTTGCTATATTAGTTACTTTTTCAAAAATTATAGCTAATATAGTTGATGTACCTATAGCAATTGGTGTTGATAAAATAAAGTCACATTATGGTAGAAGAAGACCAGCAATTTTGATTGGATTAATTATCACATTTTCAACTTTTGTATTATTAATGGTACCAATTTCCCAAACACCTGAAAGTATAGGGAATACAATTTGGTTTTCTTTGTTGTTATTTGCTTTTTATATTTCATATGTAATGACTTTAGTTTCATATTATGCAACTTTTAGTGAAATTACAAAAGATGAAAAAGATTTTGCAATATTAACAAAATTTAAAATTTCTATTGATGCTTTCTCATTTTTGCTTGCTTATACATTAGTACCAATATTTATATCATTTGGTTATACGGTAAGAGGTGTTGCATTTTTAGCTTTACCCCTTTCTTTAATGATGATTATTCCTTTATTTATGATTAAAGAAAAATCTTCATTACCACAAGATTCAATGATAGAAGATTACAAAGAAGAAGAAATTGATATTAGTAAAGAAAGATACCGTAAACTTGGAATTAGAAAATCATTTCTGATGATTTTTAAAAATAAAGTATTTGTTATTTGGATTATAATATTTACTTTTTTACAAATATCACTTCAATTATTTATGGTAAGTGAAACAGTATATTTTTCTGGTAGTTTATTTTTTAATGGATTTAAGATAGCTTTAATAACTCTTTGTGTATTTTTACCAATTCCATTAACAAATAGGATATATAAATCTATTGCTAGAAGATTTGGATTTAAAATAGCTTTTATATATTCCCTTGCTATTTTTATTATCGCAATCATTTTAATGATTGGCATTTATTATGTAAAAGATGAAACCACTAAATTAATATTTGGTGTAATTGCAGCATTAATATCATCTTTTGGTATAGGTTCTTTTTTCTCTATAGGATTAGTTATTCCAGCAACTATTTCTAAAATAGAATATAAGAGAACTGGAATTTCATATTTTGCAATGTTTGTTGGAATTGAATCAATTGTTTCAAACTTTTTTGCTTCTTTAGCTACAGGAGCCTTATGGCTATTATTAAGACACAATAATTTAGTTAGGATTGTACCTGTTATCATTGTTTCTTGTGCATTTGTAGCATTATTATTTACATTTTTATTACCAAAAGAATTAAGTTTATATTCAAAAGAATTATTATTAGAAGAAGATTAAAAAGAGGCATTTTATGCAGTTAGCAGTAAAAGATATAATTGAGGCATTAACAAATTCATTAAACCTTTTAAAAGAGGATGAAAAAAAGATTAATGAATTAAATGTATTTCCTGTACCTGATGGTGATACAGGGACAAATATGCGTTTGACTTTAGAAGCTGGTGTTAATGCAATCAAAAATGAAACAGAAATGAAAAAAATATTTTCCTTATTATCAGTAGGAATGTTAAATGGCGCTAGAGGTAATTCTGGTGTCATTTTATCGATGTTTTTTAAAGGCTTTTGTAAATATTTAAAAGAATATGAAGATATTACACCTAATGTTTTATTAGAATCTTTTAAATCAGCAAAAGAATATGTATATAAAAAAATGAAAAATCCTGTTGAAGGTACAATTCTTACAGTTTTTAGATGCTCATTAGATATAGATAATCCAATATCATTTAAAGATTTATTCGAAAGAATGCATCAAAAAATGGAGGTTACTTTAGCTAATACTCCAAAGATGCTAAAAATATTAGAGGATGCACATGTTGTTGATGCAGGTGGAGCTGGTCTAGTTTCAATAATAGCTGGTATTTTATCTTATATAAATAATGAAAATATTGCATCTAACATCAAATATACACAAAAAGTAAAAATAAAATATTATAACGAATTAGAACATAAACCAATTGCGTATATAACATATTGTGTTGGTAGTGGTATCAAACAAATATATTCTGATTTAGGTGCTGATGTTATATTAGAATGCCCTAATACAATCAATCCTTCAGCATCAGAAATAGAAACTGCAATCAGAAACACTAAGGCAGATTATATTGTTATTTTACCAAATAATAATAACGCAATATTAACAACTCAAATGGCCATAAAGATGTCTCAAAGAGAAAATGTATATATTCTTGAAACAAAGAGTATGGCAGAAGGTTATTTTGCTTTATCAATGATGGTAAGAACAAGTGATAATTTTATATTTCAGTTTAATGAAATGAAAGAAGGCCTTGAAGGAGTTATTTCAATTGATATAGTTAGAGCTATAAAAAGTGGTAATTATCAAGGAACTGAATATAATAAAGGAGATACTTTAATAATTTCTTCTAACAAAATAATTAATAAAACAAATAATTTTATTGATGCCTTATCTTTAGGCTTAAATAATTTTGATTTGGAAGAAAAAGAAATTATTGCTATCTTCGTTGGAAAAAATGTAACAGAAGAAGAAAAAGAAGAAATAGAAGAATTTTTAGAAGAAAATTATTGCGATCTAGAATTTGGTATATTGGATGGCAATTTTGATAATGTTGATTTAATAATAGGTATAAGTTAATGATAAGAGTAAATAAAATAGCTAAGGAAAGGTATAATTTATTAAATAATTCAAATAAAGATTTCAAATCTATTTTTGAAATAATGTTTAAAGATGAAAAAAATATTTTAGCAGAAACAAACGATGGATTTAGAATTTATAAAAGAACATATGAAGAAATAAAATATGAAGTATTAAATAAGGCATATTCTATTAATAAATTATATCCTGATTTAAAAAATGAATATATAGGTATTTCAGTTGATTCTTCTATTGAATGGATAATTTGTTTTTGGGCTATATTAGCTTCAAATAACAAACCATATCTAATCAATCATCGTCATCCTAAAAATTTATCTAATTCAATTTTATCATCATTAAATGCTAAATATGTATTGGGTGTAAAAATGGATTATGATGCTATATTGATTGATTATTTTTCACTTAAATATGAAGCACCTAAAAATTATGATTTTATATTTGAAAATGAAATAGCTTTATCAACTTCTGCAACAACATTAAAAGAAAAAATAGTTTTTTATAATGGTGAAGAATTATCAAATTTAATATTAAATTGTAAAGGTATTTTAAAAAATAATAAACAAATAAAAAAGCATTATAAAGATCAGTTAAAGCTTTTAGTTTTTTTACCACTGTATCATATTTTTGGCCTTGTTGCTGTATATTTGTGGTTTAGCTTCTTTGGTAGAACGTTAGTATTTTTAAATGATTATCTTCCAGATACAATCATTAAAACAATAAAAAAACATGAAGTCACTCATATTTTTGCAGTCCCTCTTTTTTGGAATACTATTGAAAAAGAAATATTAAAAGAAGTTAATAAAAATAATAAAGAAAAGAAATTTGAAAAAGGCTTAAATTTATCAATTAAATTACAAAAATTAATGCCATCATTAGGCATGAAATTATCAAGAAAATTGATGCGTGAAGTAAATGATAATTTATTTGGTAAATCAATTAAATTTATGATATCAGGTGGAGGATATATTAAAGATTCAACACTTCGATTATTTAATGGATTAGGTTATCCACTAAATAATGGATATGGCATGAGTGAGGTAGGTATTACATCAGTAGAATTATCTAAAAAAATTACTGATAGATTAAAAAATTCTATCGGTAAGCCTTTTGATTCAATTGAATATAAAATTGAGGATAATGAATTATTAATCAAAGGTAAATCTATCTCTCATAAATATATGATAGAAAAAAAATTATATACTATCTCAAATGATGAATTTTTTCATTCATCAGATATAGCTAAATTAGAAGATGGAAGATATTATATTTTAGGTCGTAAAGATGATTTATTTATAGGCCCTAATGGAGAAAATATCAATCCAGATTTAATCGAAAAACAAATAAATTTAGATGATATTATCAATTTATCAGTAATAAATTATAATGATGAATTATCATTAATTATTCAAGTTAACGAATTTAAAAAGAATAATGATCTTATCAATATAAATAATAATGTTATAAATGAATTAAATAAAATAAATTCATCTATTAGACCAACAAAATATTATTTTACATTTAATCCTTTATGCGCCCCAACAGCTATAAAGGTATCAAGACAATATGTATTAAATAAATTAAAATTAAATGAAATAAAATTATTTAATATTGAAGATATAAGATCAATTGAAGAAAAATATAATCCTAAAACTTTAGAAAAAGTAATAGAAATTATTAAAGCTGAAACAAATAATGATAATATTAATAAAGATTCAAATTTATTCTTTGATTTAGGTATCAATAGCTTAGAATATTTTTCAATTATGTCTAATATAAATAATGAATTTAATATCAATTTATCTTTTGAAGATAGTCTTACAACACCTTTAAATATTACACTTAAAATAGAGGAACTAATATGATGTTATTCTTGTATTTATTTGGGTTTATATTTGCATATCCAGCATATTTAATCTATTTTAAGAGAAAAACATATTATGTTAATAAAAAAATATCTAATAGACACATAAAAGGTGGAGCATTATTAATATCTAATCATAAAGGCTTTAAAGACTTTATGTTATATATTTATGCATTTCCTTTTAGAAAAATATATTGTTTAATGAGCGAGAAAGTATTTTGTTTAAGCAAATTCTTAAATATTTTTATTAAATCATTAGGTGGTATTAGAGTAGATAGAACAAAATATCAATTTTCTTTTATAGATCAATCAGTAGAATTATTAAATAAAGATAAATTAGTATTAATATTCCCAGAAGGGAAATTACCTACAACTAATAAAATACAATCATTTTATCCTAGTTATATAATGATTGCGTTAAAATCTAATAAACCAATAATTCCCATTTATACTCCAGGAAAATATTCTTTCTTTCATAGAAATAAGATGGTTATAGGTACACCTATATATATAACCGATTATATAAAAACCCCAAACCCATCAAAAGAAGAAATAGATATAGCTAATGAAAAAATAAGAGAAGAAATATTAAAATTAGAAAAATTTTATTTTCAAAAAGAATTAGAAAGAAAATATCATAAGACATTTCAATTAAAAAAATTATTTGGTGATACAGGAAAGATAATATTATTCTTTATTCGTTTATTATATCCTTATAAAATTCATTATGCTGGTGATAATAATTATAAAATAAAAGAAAAGAATGATTTGTTGATTGTTGCCAATCACCAATCATTCTTAGATCCATTATTATTAATGAATTTATATTGGCGAAGAAGAATGAATATGTTGGTTGCGGATGTCGTTTTTGATGGTCATAAAATAAGAAGTTTTTTATTAAAACAGATAGGTTGTATTAGAATTGATAGAAAAAAGCCTAGTATAAAATCTCTTAATTTATGTAATGACATCTTAAAAGGAAAAGGCATCTTATCAATATTTCCTGAGGGACGTATTAATAAAGATAATATGTTTGATGATTTTAAAAGTGGAGCATCATATTTTTCTTT
>CAJOOI010000124.1 GCA_905236105.1 uncultured Acholeplasmatales bacterium | reverse complement strand
TTTAAAACCTGTCCATATAATTTATTATCTAAATAATTTTCTAATTTAACCAAACAATTTTTCTTCAAATATTTTTCATCATAATCAACAATTACTTGTAAAAAATTTGATGTATGACCAATTAAATAATTATTATATTTTTGTTCAAATATTACTTCTAAATTTGAATTAATATAATTAGAATAATAATTCTTTTCTAATTTATTTGATAATTCAATCAATTCTTTTGTTCTCTCTGTTTTTATATAATCTTTAACTTGATTCATTAAGGCTGCCTTTGTGCCATTTCTTTTAGAATATGGGAAAACATGAATTTTAGAAAAATTAATTAATTTTGAAAATTCTATAGTTTCATTAAAATCTTCATCTGTTTCTTCAGGAAAACCAACAATAATATCAGTTGATATAGCTATATCTTTTCTTACTTCCCTTATTTTATTAATTTTATTTAAAAAATATGCTTTATCATATCTTCTATTCATTAATTTTAAAATATGATCACTGCCGGCTTGAAGTGGAAGGTGAAGATGATTAGCTAAAACTTTATTATTTTTCATAAGTTCTATAAATTCATCATCAATTTCATTAATTTCAATTGAAGATAATCTTAATCTATCTAAATTAGGCACTTCATCTAAAATCATTTTAACTAGCCCTGATAAATTTATACCATCATCATTATATTTTCCAGTATGAATTCCTGTTAATACTACTTCTTTATATCCATTATCTACAACAGTTTTTATTTCATTTATTACATCATTATGCTTTTTGCATCTAATTGGACCTCTAGCATATGGAATGATACAATATGTACAAAAATTATTACAGCCATCTTCTATTTTAATAAAAGCTCTTGTATGATCAAATTCATTAATTGATAATGAATCATATCTATTATAATGAAGTATATCTAATACATTAATATATTTATCTTTTCTTTTTTTACCAATATTTTCTTTTATTAAAGTTATTAATGATTCTTTATTACCATTGCCTAAAACAATATCAACGCCATCAATATTTGCTGCTTCATTCGGATTAGCTTGAGAAAAACAACCAATAACACAAACTAAAGCACTTGGATTTAATTTGATACAATGTCTAATCATCTTTTTTGATTTTGCATCAGCAGTGTTAGTAACACTACAAGTATTAATAACAAAACAATCGCAAGAAGAATCTGCTCCTCCTACTTCAAACCCTTGTTTTTCTAAAGAAAGTGCTAAAGCATTAGATTCATATGTATTTACTTTACAACCTAAAGTTACAAAACCTATTTTCATCTTCTAATCTCCATTTCATAGCTTATTGCAGAAAGTGCATAAAATGGGGCTGTTTCAGTCCTTAATATTCTTTTACCTAAAGCACAAGATATGAATCCTTGCTGTAATAAATATTCTACCTCATCCATATCAATTCCGCCTTCTGGTCCAACTAATATAGCCACCTTATCATTTTCTTTTAAGCTTGTTAAAATTGTTGCAATACTTTTTAATTTACCTTCTTTTGCATCTTCTTCAAAGCATAATATCTTATGATCAAATTTAGAAAAATCAATTTTTTTCAAATATGTTATATCTAACACCTTTGGTACAATCATTCTATATGATTGTTCTGCAGCTTCTTTGGCAATTTTATTAAATCTTATAATTTTATTATCTTTTTTATTATCATCTAATTTAAATAAGCTTCTTTTCATAATTGTAGGAATAATTTCATATACACCTAATTCAGTTGAATGCTTAATAATATCAGATAATTTATCAGCTTTAGGATAGCCTTGAAATAAAGACACAAAAACCGGCAATTCTGTATTGCCGATTTTTTCTTCTATTATTTCAAATGATATTTCTTTAGATATATTAGTTATTAAAGCTAAATAGCATTTACCATTATTGCCAATTAATATTTTATCATTAACTTTGTTTCGCATTACATTTTTAATATGAAATGCATCATCATTTGTTATTTTCTTATTTTTAAAATCTTCATCTGAAATAAAATATTTTTGCATAAATTATCTTTCTTTATATTTTTTATATTTAATATGAATAATAAATAACAAAGGTAACATAATTGTAAGAGCCGCAATATGAGTACCTGTTGCATAAAATGCACCAGCTAAAACATCGCCAAATGATGAAGAAGCTGAAGTTACCAAATGATAAATAAATAAATATATTTCAAAAGCTAAATATACAAAGAAAGTAATAAATGAAGCTTTATATAATACACCAGCAGTTGTGGATAAATTGTTTTTAGCTGCATGACATACAAGCTTATATGTCTCATCATCCATTGCTTCAGTTATTATCATATCATATGCATATGGAGCTTTTGCTGCTTCCCCTTCTTTATTTTCAACAAGTGGTGCAATAAAAACAAGACTCATAGTTTCTAAATCTAAATATAAATCATATAAGCCTTTGTATTTTTTATTTTGAAGTACTTTTTCATATTTTGAAAAATCTATTTTTGTTTCTTGTTTTTGATTGAAACAACCAAATTTAACTAGATTTCTAGCTTTTTCAGAAAATGATCTATCTCTTTCAGCTTTTAATAATTTTTCAAACTCTAATGATGCTTTTACATCTTCTTCTTTTTTTTCAACATCAAGACCTTCAAGGCCTTCTACTTTTACAGTTTCCACAAGAATCCTCCTCGCTTTATTCTAGTAAATTATAACAACATTTATTTTCTCTTTCAAGAAAAATATATGCACCAATTTATTATTAGAATAATAAATATCATATATTTCGCTTATAATTCACATGTTTTATTAATGCATAATAAATATGTCAAAAAAATAAACATTGAATTTTATAAATAATGTGATAGAATAAACCGGATGGAAAAAGGTGTTTAACATGGAAAGCAAAAAGAAAGTATTCATAATTGGTGGAGGTATATCGGGATTAACTAGTGCTATATACCTACTTGATAATGATTATGAAGTAACTATATTTGAAAAGCATGAAATAGTTGGTGGCTTGTGCACTGGTTGGAAAAGAAATGGCAATTATATCGATGGCTGTGCACATTTTATAGTAGGCACCAGCAAAAAAAGCGAATTATATCCATTATGGTATCATATTGGTGCATTCACTGATGACACAAAATTTTACGAAACTGAATATTTTGTAAAATATGCGATTGATGATGAAATAATTACATTTTATGCAGATTTAGATAAATTAGAAAAAGAATTATTAAGAGTTGGCCCAGACGATAAAAGACAAATAAAATCATTTATAAAAGGCATTAAAAGATATCAATTAGTAAAAATACCAGTTGATAAACCTCTTGATATGATGAATTTATTTGAATTAACAAAATTTGGAATCACTATGCTTCCACTTTTACCAAAATTATATAAATATAAACATCAATCAGTTTTAGAATTCGCAAACAAATTTAAATCACCATATTTAAAAGAATTATTCTCAAGAATAATATATAAAAAATTTAACATTCATTCAGTTTTTTATTTATTCCAAGCATTCTCTCAAAAAGATGGGGCAATCATGGAAGGCGGAAGCTTAAAGATGGCTCAAAGAGTTGGCAATAAATTTAAAGAAAAAGGTGGAATCACAAGAACTGATTCTGAGGTTGAAAAAATAATTGTTAAAGATAATAAAGCTTGTGGTGTAAAACTTAAAAATGGTGAAATATTAGAAGCTGATTATATTATATCAGCTGCTGATATTCATCATACTTTATATGATTTATTAGATAATAAATATCGTGATAAAGATTTTGATGAAATCTTAGGTAATAGAAAAGCATACCCACTTAATTTATGTACTAGTGTTGCCTTTAATTATACAAATAAAGAAATTGAAATACCAAAAATGATTAGTATCAAATCACTAGGCCTAGATTTATGTGGTGAGAAAATAGATGAAATCGTCATTAGAAATTTTGATTTTGATAAGACATTAAACAAAGATGATCATAGAACATTAACCATAATGGTTAGAGTATGTGAAGATACATATAATAAACTTGCATCATTATCTAAAGATGATTACAACAAAGAAAAAAATAGATTTGGCGAAAAAATGCGTCAAATAATCATTAATCATTTCAAATTAAATGATCAGGATTTAACTACTTTAGATGTTGCAACTCCATTAACTTACGAAAGATATACTAATAATTATAAAGGTTCTTTCATGTCAGCTATAACAACAAAAGAAAGCCATGGCCTTATGAAAAAAGGAATTATAAAAGGTTTAAATAATTTTGTTTTAGCTGGACAATGGCTAATGCTGCCTGGAGGTCTACCTATCGCGATATTTACTGGAAAACATGCAGCTATAAGAGTTTGTAAGATGGATAATAAAAAATTCATCAATAAAGAGGAAGTTAAAAAACAAAAATAAAATATCAAATAATGAAACTGATTTTTTGTTTCATTATTTTTTATTTATGATAAAATAAAATATAGACGAGGTCACATATTTATGAAAGTATTATTATATTTTGAAAATCAAAAGAAAATGCGTCAAAGTGGTATAGGACGTGCTTTACAGCATCAAAAAAAAGCATTAGAACTTGCTAATGTAGAATATACAACAGATTTTAATGATAATTTTGATTTACCTCACATCAATACATTATTTTTTGATTCATATAAAAAGCTTAAAAAATGTAAAAAAAGAGGTATGAAAGTTATAGTCCATGGACACTCAACAATTGAAGATTTTAGAGATTCATTTAGAGTATGGCGTTTAATTGCACCACTATATAATAAATTAATATTAAGAATGTATCGTAAGGCTGATGCAATAATCACTCCTACTAATTATTCAAAGCATTTAATTGAAAATTATAAAGGTGTAAATTGCCCAGTTTATGCTGTATCTAATGGTATAAAGCTTGAAGATTATGCCTATAGTAAAGAAAAAATCAAAAAATTTGTTGATTATTTCAAAATAAAAGAAGGTCAAAAAGTAATCATTTGTGCTGGTTTATATTTTGAAAGAAAAGGAATCCAAGATTTTTTTGAAGTGGCACGAAGAATGCCTGATGTAACATTTATTTGGTTCGGCTATTTAAAGCCAATATTAACACCTTTAAAAATACTTAAAGCCATAAAAAATAGACCAGCTAATGTTATTATGCCAGGCTATATTGAAGGAGATATCATTAAAGGTGCATATCTTAAAGCTGATGCTTTCTTATTCTTAAGTAAAGAAGAAACTGAAGGAATTGTAGTTTTAGAAGCAATGGCATCTAAAACACCAGTTATCTTAAGAGATATTGGCGTTTTTGAAGATTGGCTTACACATAAAGAAAATGTTTTAAAAGGTAAAACAATCGATGACTTTATCAATAATATTAATTATGTTTATGAAAATGATATGACTCAAATCTTAAATAATGCTTATAAGGTTACAGAAGAAAGAAATTTAAAAGATATTGGTAATAAATTAAAAGAAATATACGAAACTGTATATAACAAATAATAAATTAGGCCTTGTTGAATTCAACAAGGCCATTTTTTTATCCGAATTTTTTATTTGTAAATCTATCAATAAGCATTTTATATTTATCTGTTTTATTATCTAATAAATTAATTCTAACTACATTATGCTCTAATAATTTATTGCCATTAAATTCATATATTTCATAATTGTTAGTGCCTTCTTCTTTTGGTAACTTTTCACAGATAATGCAAGCTACATTGCCAGATTCAACAACACAAATATAAATATGGTAATCTAGTTTTTCTTTATTATCACCAACTAAATATGTTTTCGCTCCTTCATATTTAGGATTAGCTAAAACTAAATCAAATGCTTCTTTTGTGAATTTCATCTATGCTAATATCCTTTCTTTTTTTGACACAATAATTATGCACTATTTAATGAACATTTTCAACAAAAAACTTAAAAAAACAAGGTTGCTAAAAACAACCTTGTTTATTATTATTTATCGCCTAAAGTGTTATCATTAATATTATCGTCAGCTAATAATTCTTGTTCATTTTTATCTTCTGTGTCTTTTCTTTTGAAATTACCTGAAATTAAATTAACTAATATACCTAAGATTAAAGCACATGCAACTTCTGTTACTGTAAGAATTAATTCGCCAGTTCTTCTGTTAACGAAGCTAATAGTAAGACCACCAACACCTGCAATTAAAATAACTGATACAGTAAATAAGTTTCTATTATCTGATAAATCAACACCTTGAACCATTTTTAATCCAGATACTGCTATAAAGCCATAAAGTGCAATACATACACCACCCATTACACAATTTGGTATAGTAGATAAGAATGTAATAAATGGAGCAAAGAATGAAACAATTATCGCCATAATTGCTGTTGCAAGAATTGTATAAATAGATGCATTTTTAGAAATAGCTACACAACCAATAGATTCACCATAAGTTGTATTAGGACAACCACCAAAGAAAGCACCTGCCATTGAACCAACACCATCACCAAGTAATGTTTTATCAAGACCTGGATCTTTTGTTAAATCCTTATCAATAATTGTAGATAAGTTTTTATGATCTGCAATATGTTCTGCAAAAACTACGAAAGCAACAGGAATATATGCTAAAGCAACAGTACCAAAATATCTAAAGAAATTACCTGCAGTACCAAAATCCCCAAAAGAAGAGAATGCTTTAATGAAAGTAAAATCTGGTACCCAACTCATATTTTTGAATAAATCAAAATTAATAATTTTTAAATTGTCATTTCCTGCAGCATAACCAATTCCAGTAAAAATAGCTGATACAGCATATCCTGCTAAAATTCCAATAATAAATGGAATCATCTTCATCATTTTCTTACCATAAACTGATGCAACAATAGTAACAAATAATGTAACTAAACCACAAATTAGTGGTACCCAAGTTGATGTATTTGCTACAACTGCACTTGTTTGTAAATCACCAACTGCATTACCAGATAAGCTTAAACCGATAATTGCAACAGTAGGTCCGATAATAACTGGTGGCATTAATTTATCAATCCACTTTGTACCAACAAATTTAACAATTATAGCTAAAACTACATAAACTAAACCAGCTAATAAAGCACCAATAATAAGACCTAAATAACCTGCATTTTGAGAAAAAGTAATTGCTCCAGCAAATGCAGCTGACATAGATCCTAAAAAGGCAAATGAAGAGCCTAAGAATACTGGACTTTTAAATCTAGTAAAAAGTAAATAAACAATTGTTCCAATACCTGCGCCGAATAAGGCAGCTGATTGGCTCATACCATTACCTACAATGTGTGGAACAGCAATAGTGGCAGCCAAGATTGCTAATAATTGTTGTAAGGCAAAGAATAGATTTTTGCCAAATGGTGGCCTGTCACTGACATTAAAATAAAGTTTTTCTTGCATAATAACACCTCTTATAATAATTTATTTTGCATATATTTAAAATATATATACAACCAACTAATAACTATTCCCACTCAATTGTTGCTGGTGGTTTTGGAGATATATCGACTAAAACGCGGTTGATTCCTTCTACTTCTTTTAACATTCTATCCCTTATTTTAGTTAAAATATCATAAGGAATTTCAGGACAAGTAGCTATAGTTGCATCAACTGAATTAATAGCCCTTATAACAACGAAATATTCTTCTGTTCTTTTACCATCTTTTACACCTACACTCTTATAATCAGGTACAACAGTAAAATATTGCCAGAATTTTTCATTTAATTTATAATTCAAAAATTCTTCACGTAAAATGGCATCTGTAAGTCTTACTATTTCAAGTCTTTCTCTTGTTATAGCACCTACACATCTAACACCAAGGCCAGGTCCTGGGAATGGTTGACGGAATACCATTTCTTTAGGTAAATCTAAGGCAAGTCCTATTTGTCTTACTTCATCCTTATATAAAAATTTAATTGGTTCTATCAATTTAAATTTTAAATCATCAGGAAGTCCGCCAACATTATGATGAGCTTTAATTCCTTTACTTTCTAATATATCTGGATAAATAGTACCTTGACCTAAAAATTTTATATCATCTAATTTTCTTGCTTCTTCAGCAAAAACTTCAATAAATTCTTTTCCAATTATTTTTCTTTTTGTTTCAGGTTCACTTACCCCTGAAAGTTTATCTAAGAATCTATCTGAGGCATCTACATAAATTAGATTTGCACCTATTTTTTCTTTAAATGCTTTTATTACTAAATTAGATTCATTCAATCTTAATAATCCATGATTAACATGCACACATACTAAATTTTTACCAATTGCCTTGCTTAATAAAGCCGCACATACTAATGAATCAACACCACCTGATAATGCTAATAATACTTTTTGATTACCTACTTCTTTTTGAATTTCTTTTACACTATTATTAATAAAATCATTTGCTTTTTCTTTATTATCGATTCTTTTTAATTCAATCGGTCTAACATCTGACATAATTATCTTTCCTCCCTATCATAATTAACACCGAGCGATGCAGGAGCCTGCGACCCTTTTTTATTAATTATTGATGTAACAATTAAGACTATAATTGTTACGACATATGGCAGTATTTCAAATACTGCATCGTTACCTTTTGGCACAAAGCTACCAATAATATACAAGAAACCAAATAAAAGTGAACCAAGAATGGCAAATAATGGTTTCCAAATAGAGAAGATAACTAGTGCAACAGCAACCCAACCAAAGGCAGCAATATCAAGCTCTAAGAATGATGTTCCTCTTGTTTTATCCATTGCATAATATAAACCACCAATTCCTGCAATTGCTGAACCAGCGATTACAAACAAATATTTATATTTATCAACATTGATGCCTTGAGCATCTGCTGTTTGTGGCGATTCTCCTATTGCTCTTGCATATAAACCAACTCTACTATATTTCAACAATAGATGAACACATACTGCTAAAAATATAGCTAGATATACTAAAAATCCATATGATAAGAACATCTTACCAAACCAACCTAAATTTTCATAAGGAAACAATGTTTGAATCGCAACATTCGCATTCTTGTATCTTGCAATACCTTCAGCACTTGAATCATATATTATTTTTCCTAAACCCTTCATAACACCAATACCAAATGTTGTTAAAACTAAACCAACAACATTTTGATTTGATTTTAATGTTATTGTGAAAAATGCATATATCAATCCTGCAATTGCTGAAAATATTACCGCAAATAGAATTGACATTGTTAATAATCCAACTGTTGAATAAACTGGATCAAATATCGCAATATAAACGTTTATTCCAACAAGGCCACCTAAAGCTCCAATTGACATAATACCTGGAATACCTAAATTCAAATGACCTACTTTTTCATTTAAAATTTCACCAATACAGCCATATAGATAAACAATAGCTATTGAAATTGAAGCTTGAATAATCGAAACAAATCCATCCATATTATTCTGCCCTCGCTTTCTTTGCTAAGAAATTATCTATTACTCTACTCTTCTTAACTCTATATTTTATAAAGAATTCACTTGCTAATATAGCAAAGAAAATAATACCAAAAATCAAATTAACTAAATCTGAACTTCCTAATCCTCCTGCAGCTGTAACCTCACTCATACCATTAGTTACAAAGCTTAAGAATAATGATAATATAGTCATTATAAAAGGATTAAAATTAGACATCCAGCCAACTAATATTGCATTAAAGCTAATTGTTGAATATGCATTAGAAGCCGACTGATTAACTGCAGAAACTAACAAAAATGCTAAAACACCTGTTACAAATCCAGATATTACTGCTGTTCTATTAATAATTCTTTTGGTATCCATTGCTACATATTTAGCAGTTTTAAAGCTATCTCCTAAAACTATTGTTTCAAATCCAGCTTTACTTTTTGTCATCAAAACATAAATACCCATACTCATTACTAAAACTGATACTATAACAATAATATATGCGATTGTTGAATTACCTCCTGTTAACCAACCAACATGTGAATAATAATTAATTTTACCTGTTGAAGAATTACCATTTGATAATGAAATATTAGTAAATGTTAAAATGCCTGCAGCAATATAATTCATCATTAGTGTAAATAATGTTTCATTAGTATTAAATAATGCTTTAAAAATAGCAGGAATCTGTGCCCAAAACATTGATGCAACAATCGATGCTACTAGCATTAAGACAATAACTACAATATTACAAAATTCATTTGTACTACCAAAGTCTCCCATACCTTTCATAATACTAATACATACAACTGCAGAAATCAAAAATTGGCCATTTGAACCCATATTCCAATATTTCATTTTAAAGCACGGAACTATAGCAACACCAAATGCTAATATAACTGCCGCATCAAATAATAATTTTATTGGTCTTGAAAATGCACCTTCAAAGAAATAACCAACAACTTTAAATGGATTATCTTTAATGATGATAGATGAAATTAATACAGAAACAATAAATGACGTTAAAACTGCGCCTAAAACTACTAAGATATTAATCCATCTTGGTACCTTTTCTCTTCCTTGTAAATAATCTTTTAAATATTTAGATATAGAAAGACTTTTTAAATCTTTAGATAAATTTTTATTTTTTATCTTCATTTAAATGCTCCCATTCTTCATCACTTAAACTACTATCTTTAGCATAACCAAAATTATCAATATTATCAGTTAAATCTAAAGCTCCCATCATCATAAGGCCTACTTGTTCTTTAGTCGCATTTTTGGTATGAATTACACCCATGTTTTTACCATTATGTAAAACCATTATCTTATCACAAAACTTAAGTAATACATCTAAATCTTCACCAATGAATAATATGGCTGTATTTTTTCTTTTTTCTTGATTTAAAATATCATAAATCATATATGAGGAATTAATATCTAATCCTCTTACAGGGTATGCTGTAATCAAAACTGTAGGATTAGTACCTATTTCTCTTCCAACTAAGATTTTTTGCACATTACCACCACTTAAATTCTTAACTGGTGTTTCTGGTGTTGCACCTGCAACATGGTATCTATCAATTAAATATTGTGCCTGTTTTCTAGCACTTTCTTTATCAATAAATGCTCCTTTATTATCACGATAATTCTTTATTAAAAGATTTTCAGTGATACTTAAATTTGGAGCCAATCCTAAACCTAATCTATCTTCAGGAATAAAGCTCATATAAATACCTAAATTTTTAATTTTTTCAGCAGAATAATTATTTATGCAAGTCCCTTGATGAACCATTTTTCCTTTAAATGATCTTAATCCTACAATAGCTTCACACATCTCTTTTTGTCCACAGCCTGCAATACCTGCAACACCTAAGATTTGTCCACCTCTTAAGAAAAATGATAAATTATCAACTGCAATAGTGCCATCATCTTTTAATACTTTTAAATCTCTTATTTCTAGTGTTGGACTTGTTGCATGAATTTTTAATCTATCTAATTTTAAATCAACAGCTTGTCCAACCATTAAATCAGTTAGTTCTTTAGGATTTGTATTACAAGTTTCAACTGTTTTAACATTCTTTCCTTTTCTTAAAACCATAACTCTATCACTAATTTCCATAACTTCATTAAGCTTATGAGTGATAATAATTATAGATTTTCCATATCTTTTAATATTTTTTAATACATCAAAAAATACTTTAATTTCTTGTGGTGTTAAAACTGCAGTTGGTTCATCTAATATCAACACATCAGCATCTTTATATAAAACTTTTACAATTTCTACTGTTTGTTTTTCAGATACTGACATATCATGAATCTTTTTATTCAAATCAATTTGAAAACCATATGTTTGAGCAATTTCAAGAATTAATCTTTTCTTTTCTTTTTTCTTAACTCCAGGATGATTAGTATCACCTAAAATAATATTTTCATAGGCTGTAAAAACATCAATTAATTTAAAATGCTGATGAACCATACCTATTCCATATTTATAAGCTTGAGCTGGAGATTTAATCTTTATTTCTTCACCATTTACTAATATTTGACCAAAATCAGGTTTATAAATACCACTAATCATGTTCATTAATGTAGTTTTACCACATCCATTTTCACCTAATATAGCAAGTATTTCGCCTTTATAAAGTTTTAGATTGATATTATCATTTGCAAAAAGATCGCCAAAGCTCTTAGTTATGCCTTTTAATTCAACTGCAACTTGCATAAAATTGCTCCTTTATTTATAAAATTAGGGCAGTATTATCTGCCCATAATTATTAATTTTAGTCTCTTAATTCACCTAAATTTGTAATACCATCGATATCAATGTCAAAATAAGGGGCACTACGCATTTCAGATTCATGGAAATAACCATTGCTGATTGCTTCATGATCTGGAGTGAACTTTTCATCAGAATCTACATCTGCCATATAAGTAGTTAAATGATTACCTTTAACTGTAAATTTTGATGTATCAAATACATGTAAAGTACCATCTTCTAATTTAGCTTTTGCTTGATCAATTGCTTCTTGAGTACCAGAAGCTGCATTAGTGCCAACTGGATCTAATACTACTGCACCATTAGCGATTGTACCAGTCCAATCATAATCAATTTTTGTACCTGCAATTGCAGAATTAATTAAATATTTAAAATAAGGAGTCCAATCAATTTTTGATGAAACAATGTATGTTTCTGGACAGCTTGCAACTGTTGTTCCATTATATGTAACATTAGGAATGCCAGCAGCCTCACAAGCATTTGGTGCACCCATTGAATCAGCATGTTGAGAAATTAATACACAGCCTCTACGAATTAAGTTTTGAGCTACTGTTTCTTCCTTACTTAAATTAAACCAACTATTTGTAAATTGAACTTCCATTGTAGCAGTAGGACATACACTTTGTACTCCTAAGAAAAATGAAGTATAGCCTGATTTAACTTCTGCATATGGGAAGGCACCAACATAACCTACTTTTGCTTCATCCTCAGTAATATAGCCATCTTCAATTAATTCATTTAATTTCATACCAGCTGCGATACCAGCTAAATATCTACCTTCATATATAGCTGCAAAAGCATTACCAAAATTATCTAATTTTTCAGTATGTGCTTTAGTACCAGTTGCATGTGCAAATAAAACACTTGGATTTTCTTTTGCTGCTTGAATTAAATAATCTTCATGTCCAAAAGAATCAGCAAAGATAACATTACATTTTTTAGCTAAACGAGAAGCTTCATCATAACAAGAATTGTCTTCTTCTATTCCGCTTTTAATTTCTAATTGATCATCTCTTAAGCCTAATTCTTTAACAGCTTTTTTCATTGAATCAATAAAATTCTTATCATAAGTAGAGTTTTCATCATGTAAAGTAATCAACCCAATTTTGATATCTTCTTTTGAAACTGCTTTTCTACTACCTGAACAGCTTACAAAACTAAATGTAGCTACAAAAAATAAAACTAAAGATGCAACAATTTTTTTCAACTTAAATTTCTCCCTTATTAATTATTTTTTAAAAATTATTTTTCCGTTTTCCATTGCCTCAATCATAGCAAGCGAAAATACATCATAGCCTAAATCCCTTAATTTCTTTCCTCCATTTTGATATACTTTTTCTATTTCAGATGCAAAACCAATAACATTTAATTTTGCTTGATTAGCAATATCAAGTAAAGCATTAAACGCATTACCACATGCAAGAAAATCATCTACAATTAATACATTATCTCCTTTTTTAAGATAATCGCCATTAACAAATATTTCAAAATCTTGCTGATGCGTATAAGAAAAAGCACCTGATTTATAGACATTGCCACTTAAGTTAGTAGTGGCACTCTTCTTTGCAAAAATCATATCGCAGTCATATTCTAAAGCGATAGCTGTTGCAAAAGGTAAACCAGATGCTTCAATTGTCATTATTTTATCTACTTTTGTATTAAAATGATCATGTACTTCTTTTGCCATTTTTCTTAAAAGCTTGATATCAATATTTTGATTTAGAAAATTACCGACAATTAAAACATCACCATCTAATAATTTCCCATCTTCAATTATCATTTTTTCTAACTCTCTCATAATGATAATCCCCCTAAATAAAGAAAAAAGCGATAATAATATCGCTAGGGCATAACAAAAAAACATGATAACAGTTTTTTTGCCAATAGTCGTGTTTTACGGCAACACGGTAGAAACTCCTTCGCCACTAGCATAAAGGTATATATTGGCTTTACATTTTATATATTATCACTTTTATTTTATTTTTTTAAGATGTAGTTTTATGTAAGTGTTTTCAGTCTATTTTTTGCATATATTAAATTAACAAAAAATGTATTAACAAATTTTATACATATTCTAAAATATGCCTTTATAAAGCCATATTTTTAATATTTTTAGCATCAAAATTATTGTTTTTTTACTAAAATTAAAATTTTTTCTTTAAGTTAAATTTAGTTTGAAGAAGTATCATTTAGTTGTATTTTGAAAGGAAGTAATAAAAATGAAAAAAATAAAAATTATGTTTAGTATTTTCTCATTAGGAATACTAATATTATTATCAAGTTGTTCATTATATGGACAAGTAAATATAGAAAATTCAACAACTGAAGAGGTACCAGTTGAGGTAATTGAAGAGATCAAGACAATAATTGAAGAAGATATAAATGAAGAAAATTTAGATGAAGAAAATAATGATTCATCTTCATCACTTATTTCTAATGAAATAGTTGATATTGAATATGTAGCTGAAGAAAATGATACGCCTGATTTTTTTACAATTACAAATAAAATACAAACTGAAACAATTAAAGCTAATGTTAGAATTGAAGCAAGTTTTTATTCTTCTTCTCGTGGAAGATATACATTAACTGCATCTTCAATTGGTAGCGGTGTAATCATCAAACAACAAACATCACGCGGAAAAAATTACTATTACTGTTTAACAAACAACCATGTAGTATATAGTGGTAATTCATATGCAACTTATGTGATTGAAGATGTATATGAAACAGAATATAATGCAACTTTATTATATTCTTTAAATACTTATGATTTAGCATTAATGCGTTTTGAATCATCTACTGATTTATATGTAGTTGAACTTGAAGATGAAGATTTAACTGAAGGATATGTAGCCGCTATCGGTGAGGCTAATGCCAAATCAAACACATTAACTTATGGTTATATTACAGGTTCTGAAGAATTTGAACCTAATGAAAGTGAAATTGAAGAAAGTAATGTAACATTTGATGTAATAACTCATAATGCATATATTGAACCAGGTTCTTCTGGTGGTGCATTATTAGATATAAATCTAAAATTAGTAGGTATAAATTTTGCATCAAGAATAGATGAAGAATCAAATTGGGAATATTCATATGCAATTCCATTATCAAAAATATTAGAATTCTTAGAAATTTGTGAAGCTAAAGTTGGATTTAGTTTATAATAATTTAAGTCTTTCCTTGTTAATTAAATATAAATATAAGAAAATGGCTATCAAGTGATAGCCATTTTCTATAAAACTGTTTTATCTTTACCATTATTTTTACCTACATATAACTTATTATCAGCTAAATTGATCCATTCATCAATTCCAATATTGTTTTCATATTGTTTAACGCCGATAGTAATTGTTATATGAATTTCATTTTCATTAAATTTAAAAATATTATTCTTTATTACTTTTCTAAATTCATCTAATTTTTGATACATTTTATTGATATCACCATATATTTTACTAACAATAATAAATTCTTCTCCACCATATCTTGAAACAAATGAATCTTTTAAATTATCCATAGCTAATTTAGCAACTTCTTTTAAGATATAATCTCCACATACATGGCCATAGATATCATTAATTTTCTTAAAATCATCAATATCAAAAATCGCAAGTGAATAATCATCTTTAATATCAATTGAATCTAAAAAATTATATAAATCATATCGGTTATGAATTTGAGTCAATTCATCAGTCCTTGATTCATTTATTATTTTCTTTTCTAGCTTCATTGCATAAAGCACGAAAATCAATAAATATGCTAAAACAAATGAGAATACAGCGAATGTATGAAATATAAATAATGTCATTTCAGCCCATTTTGGTAAAAGATAATATGGTTCATTAAAACTTGTAAAAATATATAAGAATATAGTTATTAAAATAGACATACAAGTCCATATTATTGAGCCTTTACTATCTTTTTTGCCTTCTCTACTAAAATAAACTGTGAAAAATGAAACTACACACAAGCCAATAATCAACAAATAAAATCCAGAATGGAATCCACACATTAGTGTTGAAACAATTGTGAAAATCCAAAATTCATTTCCACAACATATGGCATATATATAATATTTTCTTCTTTTAATAATAAAATAAAATACTATATAAAATAGAATACTAACTATATTTAAATAAAAAGGTACATATGCTTTAATGACCAGAAAAATTACAAAATAAAAAACATGCCCCAATAAATAAATTATATCGGTTACAAAACAAGTCCTACTTACTACTAATTCATAGGATTTCTTTTCCTCAATACTTTGCATAAAAACCACCACTTATAATATTTATCGTTAATAGTATATTCATAATATAAGTATAGCAATTATTTATCTAAATATCAAATATAAATTGATTTATTAAGATAAAATTTAATAACAATTTATAATTAAAAATTATGTGTATTACTTTAAAATGGAATACGTTCACAAGGGCATATTAAATTGAAGATATTACATGAAGGTAATATAATATACAACGTTATTTAAAAGATTTAAGGAGATGTTGCAGTTTGGGACATATTTTTGAAACTTTATTCAAAATTCAAAATAAATGGATTAATATTCTTATAAATTCTTTATTTTGTATATTTTTAATGACAATATTAATAATAATAAGTTTATTTGTCAATATACCTAATCCAAATTTAATAGTTTTATGTGGACTTCTTATAGCATCTCTATTATTTGGATATATACCTGGCGGATTATGTCTTATTATGTTTATAATATTTAATTTATATTTCTTCTCAGAAGGACATAATTTCATAAATTATACAGATATTAATGTTAAAAAAATAATAGTATCATTTATTACTTCAATATTTTGTTATATAGTTTTTGCAACATTTCATTATTATGATTGCAAATTATATTATAAATTAAAAAATCTATCTAATACTGATCATTTAACAAACATTAAAAATCGTTTAGGTTTTAAGCAAGATATTAAAACTTATGTCAATAAAAAGATTAATCTTG
>CAJOOI010000123.1 GCA_905236105.1 uncultured Acholeplasmatales bacterium | reverse complement strand
TTATAAGATGATAATTTAGTAAAATCTATTTTATCTAATAAATCAGCTTTATACATTTTTTCAACCATATAATCAGAAGGACAAATCACATCATATACAGTTGTACCAGCTTTTAATTTTGAATAAAATATTTCATTAGATTCACCTAAATCCATCATTACAACACAATTTTCTTCTTCTTCAAATTTAGTTATCAATTCTTCATCTATATATTCACCCCAGTTTAAGAATAATAATGTTTTTCTTCCACCACATGAGGTAAGGATAATACTTAAGATGAATAAGCTGAATATAGTTAATATTTTTTTACTCATCTTCTTTTTTTCTCCTAATAAAATTATATAAAACAATTGATGCAATCATAATAAATGTAACTAATGTTGAGAATGCATAAACTGCTGGATTTAGTGATTTTTTACCAATTGAAGAATAAATCCAAATAGATAATGTATTATAACCATTACCAGTTGTAAAATAACCTACAACGAAATCTTCAAATGAGATAGTAAAAGCAAGAATCATACCTGAAAATATACCACCTTTTATGGCTGGTATAATTACTTTTCTTAAAGCTTTTACTGGCCTTATACCTAAATCTAAGGCTGCATCTAACATATTAGGATCTATTTCTTTCATCTTAGGTATAACTGAAAGTATAATATAAGGTAAGATGAAATAAATATGGGCAATTAAGATTGTCCAGAATCCAAATATATGTTTATTAATAGGTAAAAATAATGAGAAAATCAGCATCAATGATACACCTGTTACAATATCAGCATTTAATAATGGAATATTATTTAAAAACATTAGATGTGATTTCATCTTTGGTGAAAGGTAATGTGCACCAATACCAATAAAAGTACCTACTACTGTTGCAACTGCAGTTGCAATAAGTGAAGTTTTTAAAGTATTAACAATTGAATCATTCAAGCTACGTTTAGCAAACATTGTTGCATAATTATTTAAAGTAAAGCCTGTAAATTCAGTTGTAGAATCAGATGCATTAAATGATTGTATTGCAATAACAATTATTGGTAAATAAAGCATAATAATTGCTAAAACAATTAAAATTTTAGAAACTACCTTCCATAAATTTTTAAGAAATTTGTGTTCTATCACACCAAATTCTTCTAAAGTTGCATAAGGATGACTTAGTTCATTAACATTTTTAACATCATTCATCATAATAATGTTTCACCATCCTTATCTACTTTATTAACAATCATAATTGAACCAAGAATTATAATTAAGATTACAATTGCTAAAACAGAACCTAATGTATAATTCATGTTAACAAAGTTTTGTTCAATTATATTACCAATTAATATTATATTTCTATCTCCTAAAATTGATGGTATTGCAAATCCTGATAAACATGGAAGTAAAACCATAATTGAACCAGATACAACACCTCTCATACCTAGTGGTACTACTACTTTCCAGAATTTTTTAAATTCAGTTAATCCTAAATCTAGAGCTGCTTCATGAAGTAGAGGATCAATTTTTTCTAAAGATGTATATATAGGTAGAATCATAAAAGGTAAATAAGTAAATACCATACCTAATATAATTGCAAAATCAGTACCAATTATATTAGGAAAACCAAAATGTAGTATTGAACTTAAAATATTATTTTCTTTAAAAATAGATGCTAAAGCATTAATTCTTAAAAGAAAATTAGTCCACATTGGTAATATAAATAATAATAAAATTAAATATTTATTTTTAAATTTAGATTTATATAAATAATAAGCCACTAAAAAACCAAAAAAGATGCATATAATTGTAGTAATTAAAGCAAATTTTATTGAATTTAAAAATGCAATAATAGTTGATTTTTCAGTTAATATTGCAAAATTTGAAAATGTAAAATATGCATCACCAAAACTAATGCCTTCAGTATCTACAAGCATTAGGACAAACATTACTACAACTGGTGCAATGGCTAAAATATATAGCCAAACTATATAAGGTATGGCAAATCTATGAAGCTTATGTGAGGCTTTATTAATCTGTATTACTCTATTGGTACTATTTTTTTGCATGAGCCATCAACCTTCATAAGACAAATTTCATATGCATCAATCTTTAGACCAACATTTTCATCAGTTTTTACATCCTCATATGTATGAACAATAAAATCTTGACCTTCAATTTCTACAATAAGTTCGAAATGAACACCTTTAAAAATTGATGATTTAACTTTACCAACAACATGAGCTTTTTCAAGTGGTACAACATCCCAGTCTTCAGGTCTAATTACAACATCAACTTTTTCACCATCATCAAATTCATATCCTAATACTTTCCAGTCAACACCTAAGAAATGGACAATATTTTTTCTTAAATATACACCTTCAATAATATTAGATTCACCAATAAAATTAGCAACATAACGATTTATAGGTTCATTATAAATATCTTTAGGTGAGCCTTCTTGTTGAATGATACCATCCTTCATAACAATAATTCTATCACTCATTACCATAGCCTCTTCTTGATCATGAGTAACAAAGATGAATGTTATACCTAGATTCTTTTGCATTTCTTTTAATTCATATTGCATGTTTTGTCTTAATTTATAATCTAGTGCAGATAAAGGTTCATCTAATAACAAAATCTTTGGTTTTAGTACAATCGCTCTTGCAATCGCAACTCTTTGCATCTGCCCACCACTAATTTTGTCTATCTTTCTTGTTGAAAAGCCTTTTAAGTTTACCATCTCTAAGGCTTCTTCAACAGCCTCTTTGATTTTATTATTCAAAGTTCTTCTCAAATCAAAATAAGAAATTTTTTCAGGATTTTTCTTACCGAAGCGCTTCTTTTCTTCTACAGCATCCTGCATAATTTTTTCTTTTCCACCAAAAAACTCAATTAAATTATTTTTACCAATGTTTCTAAGTCCAAAAGCAACATTTTCAAAAACATTTAAATGTGGAAATAAAGCATATCTTTGGAAAACAGTATTAACTGGTCTAGCGTAAGCAGGAATATTATTAATAATTTTACCATTGACAATGATTTCTCCACTTGTAGGATATTCAAATCCTCCTATCATTCTTAATGTTGTTGTCTTGCCACAGCCAGATGGTCCAAGAAAAGTTACAAATTCATTTTCATAAATTTTCAAGTTTATTGAATTTACAACACAATTATCGCCATAATATTTAACAATATCATGTAATTCAATTATAGGTTCCATTTAACCACCGAAAGTATTTAAACTTTTTTCTCCTTCTTCTTAATTTTAATTTTTTATGAAGTAATTATATTCTTATTTTTCAAATATTCAATAATTATTTTAGAAAAAAGTATGAAAGCATTTTCATAAGCATAAAATTCTTTATTTTTTTCATAAAAAAAAGGCATTTTTTTATGCCTTATAATTCAATATTTATTATTTTTTAATCTAAAATATAATCTAATAATTTTAATGTTTCAAGATGCCAACTAGGCCAATCATGTGTATAATCAAAGCCCCAATAATCAAAGAATGCATCAATTCCTAATTTTTTCATTTCAGCTTCTAATTGTTTTGCTTCACTTATGAATTCTTCTTCATAAGCTCCACCACCTACACAAACAATAATTCTTGATTTTTTATATAAATCAATATAGTGATGATCTGGGCTCATATGCTTTAATTGGTCAACTGCTGAATTTAAGAAAGTTAAATCATCAGCATAATTTTTAATAAAGAAACTAGAATGATATATTCCAGATATAGCTAATATAGCATCAAATACATCAGGTCTTCTTAAAAAGAAATTCATAGCATGGAATGCCCCCATTGAACATCCATAAACCATAACACCAGATGCTACTCCACCACCATTACCATAAGTGTTAATATCATAAATTCTTGGAACTAATTCTTCTATTATATATCTATAATATGCTTCATGTGTTTCAAGAGCCCATCTTGCAGGTTTATTTGAACTCCAAGAATCAATATCAACAGAATCAACACAAAAGACCTGAATTCTACCATCTTCAATATAATCTCTAATTGTATAAATTAAGCCTCTATCTTCATAATCAAAAAATCTACCATTTTGAGTAGGGAAAAAGATGCATGGTTTCCCAGCATGGCCAAAAACTTTAAATTCCATATCTTTTCCTAAATTATGACTATATTCTTTAAAATATTCTATTTTCATTTGATGGCTCCTTTCAATTTAACATTTTTTGCAACAGATGACGTAATAAAGCTATTAGCTCCTACTGTAACACCTTCTTCTATTACAGTTTCACCACCTAAAATTGATGCATTAGCATAAATAGTTACATTATCCTTAATTGTTGGATGCCTTTTAGTATTTTTTAATTCATGTCCTCTACTTAATGATAATGCACCTAAAGTAACACCTTGATATATTTTTACATATTTACCAATAACTGCTGTTTGACCAATTACAACTCCTGTACCATGATCTATAAAAAGTGGTGCTGATATTTCTGCCCCAGGATTGATATCAATACCAGTTTGAGAATGAGCATATTCTGAAATAGCTCTTGGTAATACTGGTATTCCCATATTATATAAATGATGAGCAATTCTATATGTAACAATGGCAGAAAAACCAGGATATGTAATAATTATTTCTTTTTTTGAATCAGCAGCTGGGTCTGAATCAAAAAAGAAATCAATATCTTTTTTTAGCATTTCATCAATTTCTGGAAGTCCATTTAAAAATTTAGTAGCAAGCTCTTTAAAGCATAAATCACTTTCTATTTTTTCTATTCCATCAATTTGAGAAAATAAAATACATAAATCTTCCCTTATGTCTTCTATTTTTTTATCAATATATTCTTTTACATCACTTACTTCATCGATAAATCCGGGAAATAAAAGTGATTTGGTGTCAATTAAAAATTTCTTGATATCTTTATATTTAATTATTTCATTAGATATTTTTTTTGATATCTTATTTTGATACCAATCATCAAAATTCATCATATTTATTACTCATTTCTATCAATTAAAACAGCAACTGAATTAGTTTGCATTAGCATAACTAATGATTGTTGATCAAAATCATCAGCAATGATAATTAATCTTTTTGATAAATTACCTCTTGCTTTAATTCTTAAATAATTACCTCTTGTAATAATTTGTTTTTCTTTTAATGTTTCAAGTGATACAATTTCATCTTCTCTATAATATACACATAAAGAATCTAAAGTAACAGAAGATACTATTTCTTCATCTAATTCTTCTTTATGAATTTTAGGAATATAATCAATTAAATTATTAGGAAAATCTTTTGTTGCATTTGGAATATTTATAGATTTTCTAATATATTCATTTTTATATCCTAATTTAGCTATTACTGCTTCTCCACTTGGAAGTAAAGATTTTACATAATTATATTCAACATAATTCTTTTTTAGTCTCTTGTTTTTATCTTGCATTACAATATCTATTAATTCTAATGCTCTTTTAATGCTTAAGTTTCCTCTTAATCTAATCATTAAAGGAGTTTGAGCATATTTTTCTTTTTTTGAAAAATCTTTTAAGAAATATCTTTTTTGTTCTAAATATTTTTTATCTAAAGGTAAAAATAATTTTAAAGAATTACATCTAACCTCAAGTCTTCCAACTATTCCTTTATATCTAAAATATTCACATTTATTTGTAATTCTATTTTTTACACCATATGATAAAAATTTATTCTTAACTAATGAATATAAAATTTTATATTTAGGCTTCATATACATAAGTCTAAAAAGGTATTTACTCTTTAAACTAACATTTTTACCTTCATCATCATATACTTTAAAATTGTTAGCATCAATTTCATTTAATATATCTAAATTTTCCATATCTATACCTCTTTTTCTATTTTTTCGAACCTATCAATTATTTGAGATACTAGCGGGTGTCTTATTACATCCATTTTTTCAAAATTAATAACTTCTACTCCTCTTAAATCACGAGTAATATCAATTGCTAATCTTAAGCCAGAAGTTTTAGTTTTAGGCAAATCAATTTGTGATAAATCACCTGTTAAAATCATTTTTGAATTAACACCTAAACGCGTTAAAAACATTTTTAATTGATCTAATGTAGCATTTTGTGCCTCATCTAATATGATGATTGCATCATCTAATGTTCTACCTCTCATATATGCTAAAGGGGCAATTTCTATAGCTCCTTTTTCTATCATTTGATTTGTTTGATCAAGTCCAAACATATCATATAAAGCATCATATAATGGCTTTAAATATGGGTCAACTTTTTCTTTCAAATCTCCTGGTAAAAAACCTAATGATTCTCCTGCTTCAACCGCAGGTCTTGTTAATATTATTCTTTTGATGTTATTTTTTTTTAATTCTGATGCTGCAAAACAGACTGCAAGATAAGTTTTTCCAGATCCTGCTGAACCAATTGCATAAATTAAATCTCTTATTTTTAATTTTTCTATATATTCATTTTGTTTTAATGTTTTAGCAAAAATTGGTTTATTTGAATATGTAAAACATACAGGCTTTTTATTTTTTAAATATTCAATAAATCTATTTTCTTCGCCACTTTTTATTAAGTTTATATAATAATTTATATCTCTACTTTTTATGTGTATATCAAGTAGTGAAACATTAACTAAAAAATTAAATAATTTTTCTAATTCATCTTTTAATTCTTCATTTTCAAAAGATAAAATATTAGCATTTAAAGATAAAATAATATGATATTTATCTTCAATTATTTTTAAATTTTCATTATTAGATCCACATATATTTTTTAAAATGTGAGCATCATCTGTAGATATTTTTAATTTCATTTAATACCTCAATTTTAAAATCCATATTTTCTTTAGTCACTGGATGGATAAATTTTAATTCATATGCATAAAGTAAACAAATATTACCTAATTTATTACTACTACCATATTTTACATCTCCATAAATTGGATAACCGTAATTAGAAAGCTGGCATCTAATTTGATGAAATCTTCCTGTTATTAAGCTAATATCTAAAATTGATAAATCTTGATTTTTATATTTGATGTTTTCTAACACATCAAATTCTAAAATTGCATCTTTACCATCAGGTGATATAAAAGATTTTTTTAATTTTTCATCTTTTATTAATTTATTCTCTAATTTAATATGTTTATTTAATTCTAATTTACCTTCTACTACTGCGATATATTTTTTATTAAGTGCATGTGTTTTTATTTCTTCTGTTAATCTTTTAGCTGCCTTACTAGTTTTAGCAAGCACCATTATTCCTTTGGTATTTATATCAAGTCTATGAACTAAGCCTAAATAGACATTACCAGGTTTATTGTATTTTTCTTTAAGATATTTTTTTATTAATTCAGTTAGATCAATAGTGCTATCCATTCCACCTTGAGATGGAATACCTGATTCTTTAACTAATACAATAATATGGTTATCTTCATATAAAATATTAAGCATTTTCAATATCACCTAATGTTTTTAATAAATTAAATAAATTAGTTAAATCATCATCGAAGAATCCTGCTTTTTCAAAAATCAAATATGCATTTTGACTATTATTAAAATTTTGTAATTCTATTTTTTTGAATTCAGTATTATCTATTTTTATAGCATCAGAATAAATAAAGCCAATTGCGTCATTTGATCTAATTATTTCAAGCATTAATTCAGTTGAAGATGCATATAAAACATTTTCTTTATTAAGCTTAATATTCTTATTTTGTAAGCTTTCGATTGTAGATTTATATAATCCTGATGATTCTGATGCTAAAACTATTTTATTTTGAGTTATGTTTTCTCTTAATAATCTTTTAGTATCTTTAAATTTACCATTATTTAAGACTACAAGATCAATTTTTGGAGAATAAAAATTTATAAATTCAAGCATTGATGCATCAAAACTATTATCGATGATACCAACATCAATCTGGCCAGCCATCATCTTTTCAATAATTTCTTGATATGGATATGTATATAAACTATATGATTTAACAATTCTAGTTAATCTTTCAAAAAATTTAATATTAACTAATACATCAGCTAAAAATGGTGTTATAGCAATATTAATTGTTGCCTCATCACTACCTTTTGCTAAAGAATTTCTAAATTTTTCATAAGACTTTACTGAATTTTGAGCATAATCATAAACTATTTTACCAGCACGTGATAAAATAAATTTTTTGGGATCATCAAATAATTCTATACCAAGTTCGCGTTCTAAAGTCTTGATATGATGAGTTACTGAAGGTTGAGTAATATAAAGTTTTGTTGCTGTTTTAGTATAACTTTTTTCTTCGATTAAGGTTAAAAATGTTATAAGTTTTGCATCAATCATAATATCGCCTCATCTAAAGTATATAAATTATATTTATATAAGTCAATATTTTTATAAATAAAATTTAATAAACAATTATGTAAAAATCCCTTTATTAAGAGATTTTATATATCAAATATGCAAAAAAGGCATAGCCTAAGCTATGCCATAGTGTTTGAATCCTTTTTAAAGATATCATTTAATATTTCAGAAATATCAGATACTGGAATTATTTCTAATTTTTCTCTTACCTCTTCTGGAATATCATCTATATCTTTAGTATTTTCTTCTGGAATATAGATTTTAACTAATCCACTTCTTAAAGCCGCAATTGATTTTTCTCTTAATCCTCCAATAGGTAAAACAGCACCACGAAGTGTAATTTCACCTGTCATACCTAAATGAGAATCGACTGGGCAATTAGATAATGCAGAAACTAAAGCTGTAGTTAATGTTACACCTGCAGAAGGTCCATCTTTAGGTACTGCACCTTCTGGTACGTGGATATGAATATCATTTTTTTCTAAGAAATCTTGAGAAATATTATATTCTTTAGCATGATGTTTAACAAATGAGAAAGCTGCTTGAGCAGATTCTTTCATAACATCACCTAATTTACCAGTTAAAACTAATCCACCTTTTCCAGGGTATGTTGTAACTTCAATATCAAGTGTATCTCCACCAAATGCAGTCCAAGCAAGACCTGTTACAACACCTACTTGGTTAGATTCACGATTCTTATTATTCATAAATCTAATTTTGCCAAGATATTCTTCCAAATTGTTTTCATCAAATGTCATTGATTCAACATGTTCCATCAATATTTTAGCAACTGTCTTACGACATAAAGTAGCTATCATACGATTTAATTCACGTACACCTGCTTCTCTTGTATAAGAACGTATAATTGCATACATTGCTGCATCAGTAATTTTAATTTGTTCTTCCTTAAGACCATGTTCTACAAGATTTCTTGGAAGTAAATATTGGAAGCCGATATTGAATTTTTCAATTTCTGTATAGCTTGAAAGTTCAATTATTTCCATTCTATCTCTTAGAGGTTCTGGAATATTTGAAATATCATTAGCTGTTGTAATAAACATAACTTGTGATAAATCATAAGATTCTTCTAAATAATTATCACTAAAGAATTTATTTTGTTCAGGGTCTAATACTTCAAGCATTGCTGCAGCTGGGTCTCCTCTATAATCAGCTGTCATCTTATCAATTTCATCTAATAAGAATACAGGGTTAATAGTACCAGCATCTTTCATACCCTTTAAGATTCTTCCTGGAAGAGCACCTAAATAAGTACGTCTATGACCTCTTATTTCAGATTCATCTCTAACTCCACCTAAAGATTGTTTTACAAATTTACGTCCTAAAGCTTCTGAAATACTCTTAGCTAAAGATGTTTTGCCTACTCCTGGAGGACCTGCAAAGCATAAAATGGTAGATGGATTTTTACCAGTCATCATTTTAACTGCAAGATATTCAATAATACGATCTTTTACTTTCTTAAGGCCATAATGATTCTTATCTAATATTCTACTTACATCATTTAAATCTTGATTATCTTTACTTTCTTTATACCAAGGAAGATTAATAATCCAGTCTAAATATGTTCTAATAATACCTGATTCAGCAAGTTGAGATCCAGTTTGAGCATATTTTTGTAATTCTTCTTTTGCTTTTTTATAAACAGCTTCTGGTAAATGAGCATCTTCAATTGCTTGACGAAGACGTTCAATATCTTCTTCAGTTCTAGCTTTATCTCCAAGTTCATTTTGAATAGCTTTCATCTTTTCTCTTAAATAATATTCTTTTTGAGATTCATCGATTGATTTTTTTACATCATCATTAATTTTTCTTTCTAAATCAACGATTTGTTTTTCTCTTTCTAAATCTTCTAAAATATATTCAAGTCTCTTAGTAACTGAAAGTTCTTCAAGATATTTATATTTAGATAAATTGCCTGAGCTTTTTAATCTAAAAGCTATTAAATCAGATAAAGCATCAGCATTTAAATTACTATCTATTGCCTTATTTATTGCATCAACTGTTGAAACAGATTGATTTGGATTTTCACTAATTTTCTTTACAACTTCTTTAAGTAAAGCTACTTCATTAGCATCATTTGATAAAATTGAAAATAATTTTTCATATTGAACAACAAAGTAAGGGCTTATAGAAGTAAAGCCTTTTAAGGCAACACGATTTGAGATTTTAAATTTTACACGATAATGGTTGTTTGGAAGCTTTAATTTCAAAGATAATCTTGCAAAAACACCAACACTCTCTAAATTATCTGTATCTAGTTCGTTATCACTATTGTCTTTTTGCATCAACAAAATTATATTTCCATCATACATTTTATCTGAAGCTTCAAGAGCTAAAAGAGAACTTTCACGCCCAACTTCAATTTTAAATTCATTGCCAGGAAGTGGAGTTGCACCTCTTATAGCAATCGCAGGAAGGGAAATTTTTTGTTCGTCATCATAAATTTCAGCCATAAATACATCACTCCTTTCAAACGACACGCATATTATATATCATTTTTGGCACTAATGCAAGTAGTTTGCCAAAAAATCATATTTTCCCACAATTATAAAGAAAAGCACCATGATTCGGTGCTTAATTCTTATTTTTCAATTGTAATATTTTCCATAATGAATTTGATTAAATTCTTATAAGCAAGTTCAGAATGATATCTTGCTAAATTAGCATTTAATAATTCATCTTTTGTTTTACCAACTTTTTCAGCTTGTTCATTTGCATAAGCTTCAATATCTTCTTTAGAAGGAATTAATTTATTTACATCTAATATTTTAGTAGCAACTAAATTAAATTTAGCTTGTTCAAATGAAGCTCTTTCAATTTGATCATTGAATTGTTCTAAAGTAATTCCTTGGAACATTAATAATTGTTCTAATGAAATACCATAAGCTTTAGCTTGAGATTCATATTGGCCTTTAGTAGCATTGATTCTTTCTTCAACTAATGAATTAGGAACTTCAACTTTTGTATTGTCAAGTAATTGTTTAATTGCTTCATCAGCCATTCTGTTTTCTTCAGTTGCATCTTTCCTTTTTGTTAATTCTTCTTTTTTATTGGCTTTTAATTGATCTAGATTTTCAACACCGTCAATTTTTAAGCCTTTGATATATTCATCTGTAAATGCAGGTAAAACTTCTTCTTTTACTTCTTTAATGTTTAATTTGAATACTGCTTTCTTTCCTGCTAAATCTTTAGCACCATAATTTTCAGGGAAAGTAACTTCAATATCTTTCTTTTCACCAGCTTTAAGACCAACCATTTGTTCTTCAAAGCCTGGAATGAATGTATGTGAACCTATTTCAAGTTCTGCATCATCTTGTTTTCCACCTTCAAATTCAACTCCGTCAACTGAACCAACGTAATCAAATTTTACGATATTACCATTTTCGATAACACCATTTTCTTTATTTGCTTTAATAATGTCTTTTGAAACAGTTCTTTTAATTTCAGCATAAACTTCATCATCATTAACAGTTAAATCTTTATCTTTAACTTTAATATCTTTTAATGTAGGTAATTCAAATTCAGGTTCTACATCAATAAATAGATATACATTAAATTCTTTATCTACACCAAAATCTTTATCTACATCAGCACCAAATTGACCTAAGAAATTTAATTTTTCTTGAAGCTCTTTATCAGCAAGAACTTCATCAACTTTATTTCTTAATACAACATCTAATGCATCTTGATATAAAGATTCAACACCATAATTCTTTTCATAAATACTACGAGGTGCTGCACCTTTTCTAAATCCTTTAATTGAAACAGTTTTATTAACTTTAACAAATGCTTTATCTAATGCATCTTTAAATTCTTCTTTTGTAACTTTAAAAGTAAATTTTACTCTACTACCTTCAATTCTTTCAAAATCCATAACAATCACAAGCCTTTTTTTAAGGCTAACTCCTTTTTCAAAAATCTTTTTAAATTATATCAATAAGTATGTAAAAAGTAAAGAAAAATATTATAATTCTAACCTTATTATATATTAATATAGAAAATAAGCAGAATCCGTATATAGTTTTTAGATTCTGCTTATCATATTATTTTAAAATAAATTGATTTAATTCTTCATCATAATAATAATTAATGCTACTTAATTCTTTTATTATATTATCTTTATCATAATCTAAATCTTCGCATAAATCATCAAGTGATGAATAAAAATCACGAAGTTTAGTGTTGATTACACTTAACAAAATATTTGCATCCATTAGCTTACAATTGAATCTTGATCATGAGCATCTGGTTCTTCGATGATTAATGTATGTTCCTCATCATTTTCATCTTCTACACCAGGAGCAATTGAATCATTCTTCTTTTCTTTCTTTTGTTCTTTAGCCTCAGCATTTTTATTGACTTCATTACGATATTTAAAGAAACCAAATAAGGCCTCACCTGCAATAAGAAGTGCACAAATTAATGCTATTACAGCTAAGAATATTACAATATGATTTGCTTTAACATTTTGAGATGTTGATAAGAATGCTAAAACAACTGCTAAAGTCATAAATACTATATGTAGCCAAAACATAATTTTGCCTGTTTCACTTTTGTATAATACTGCTTGCCAAAAATATGATACAGCTTCAACATATAATACTGCAGCCATAAATACGCCATAATATGTGCTGTTAAATTTTGAAAAACCAGTTAATTGTTCAATATCATTATTAACTTTACCCATATCTTTATTAAAAATAAAGGCTGCAAAAATAAGATATGCACCAATTGCCATATGTATAATACAAGTTACAGCAAGTATTTTTTTAGCTTTAGGATGTCTTTCTTTCCTAAATAAACCAAATATTCTTATTAATCCAGCTAAGGCAACAGCAATACCTGAAATTAAAATTAAAGCAAATACTGCTGCGCCATTATTAACCCACATAATGATACCAAATGCTATAAGTATTGCTGCAGCAACAACTTTAATAATAAATTTATACATATTAAATGTTTTTACAATTCCGTTTTTTTCTTTTTTCTGATCATCATCTGAATTGTTTTTTATTTGCTGATTATTTGATGTTTCAATCTTAGGTATAGTTGTTTCAACAACATCTACATCAACTATTTCTTTTTTCTTCTTTCTCATAATCGACCTCTTTTTTTTCGTTTTATTTATTATACATTATTTTTTTAAATAGTTAAAATGATAAATGATTTTTTTGCTTTATTTTTTCTAAAAAAATATTTTTATACACTTTTTTTCGCTTCATGGTATAATTTATAGGTAGAAAACAGGAGGGGAATAATGAATTTTATATTTATTTCACCAGCTTTTCCCGTAAATTATTACAATTTTTGTGATAGATTAAGGAAAAACAATGTAAAGGTATTAGGGATTGGTGATACACCATATAATGAATTACGTCCTCAAGTAATTCAATCATTAGATGAATATTATAAAGTGAATTCACTTGAAAATTATGATGAAGTTTTTAGAGCTGTTGCCTATTTTTCTTTTAAATATGGAAAAATAGATTGGCTTGAATCTAATAATGAATATTGGCTTCGTCAAGATGCAAAATTAAGAAGTGATTTTAATATAAAAGGCGCCAAATTAGACGATGTAATAAGTTTTACTTCTAAAAGTAGAATGAAAGAATTTTATAAAAAAGCAGGCGTAAAGGTAGCTAGATATAAATTTTCTACTACTTTTACAGAAGATTTAGAATTTATAAAAAAAGTTGGCTACCCTGTAGTTGTAAAACCAGATGTAGGTGTTGGTGCTGCTGAAACATTTAAAATTGAAAAAGAAGACGATTTAAAAAAATTCCATGATAAAGGATATAATATTCAATATATAATTGAAGAATTTATTGAAGGTAATATTATTTCGTTTGATGGTATTTGTGATTCAAATTCAAATCCAGTATTTTGTGATAACGAAATCTTCCCACCTTCAATAATGGATATTGTAAATGATAATCTTGAAGCATCTTTTTATGTCAATAAAATAGTACCTAAAGATGTATATGAAGTTGGAAGCAAAGTTATTAAAGCTTTCAATATCAAATCTAGATACTTCCATCTAGAATTCTTTAGATTGACTAAAGCTAAAGAAGGCTTTGGTGAGGTTGGCGATATTGTAGCCTTAGAAGTCAATATGCGTCCACCTGGAGGCTTTGCCCCAGATATGATTAATTTTGGCCAATCAGTTGATACATACCAAATTTATGCAGATGTTATATGTTATGATAAGCCAGTCAATGTAAATTTTGATTATCCAAAATATTACTGCTTCTATTTTGGAAGAAGAGATAGAATAAAATACAAATACAATTATGATGATATTAAAAAATCATTTCCATTTATTCAAATGCATGATAGAAATGCACCTATGATAGCAAGAGCTATGGGAGATGAATTTTATATAGCTAGATTTGAAAAATTCGAAGATTTAGAGCAATTTAAAGAAATGGTTTCAGCTAGAGCTGAATAATAAATTATGGCTTTTAAGATAAAATGTATCTTAAAAGCCATTTTTAAATTAATTATTTACGAGGTAAATGATTTTATGAACTTATTTAAAAAATCTTTCATATTATTAGGATTATCAGTTATAACATTTAGTATTGTATCTTGCAATAAAAATGCTGATACTGATAAATTTGAAATTAAAAATGTAAATGTATATAGAGAAAAAAATAAAATCGATAAAACTTTTCCTGTAAGATTATATGAAAATAAACCTAATGTTTTATATGTGAGTATTAAAGAATATTTTAAAGAATTTTATAACACTGAATTAAAAATAAATAAAATTAATGATTATAATGTCTTTTCTAAAGATAATAATGAATATATAAAAATTAATTCTAAAAATAATATAATTGGTATTAAAGACACATTTAAATTAGGTCATCATCCCGATTTTAAAGAAAATACAAATAAAACATTTTTAAAATTAGAATCAACATCATCTAATCCATCATCATTTAAGATGATAGATTTAAATAAATATGAAATGAAATTATATTCAGATGATGCTGATTCATTTATTCCATTTGGAATGCTAAATAATTTATATGGGAATTGAAGGATATAATATTGCATATAATGGTAAAGATATATATGTTTTAGACCATTTTGCATCTATAGCTAATGAAAACCGTGGAGAAGAATATTTTAGTGACACATATTATGAAATATTAGCTAAAAATGAAGATAGACCACTAGATTTAGCCAAATATAATTATAATCAATTATGTTTTACATTTGATAATTTAAGAGGGTATACAACAAAACTTGTATTTGGAGATAATAATCTAGTATCGCTTGGTTTAAATTCATTACTAGAAATTTATTATCCAAATATCAAAAAATTATTATTATCTACTAAAAAAGCAGATTATGAAAAAGGTATAATTCTACTATTTGGTGGTTTATATGATGGAGGACACACAGGTATGTTATCTAAAAATCCACCAAATTATAGTTTTTTAGAAGAATTAGCTAAAGATCCAAATTATAAAGATTTAGTAAATAAATTTTTAAATATTGAAAATAATAAAATGGCAAAAAGAAAAACTTTTTTCGCTGCTAAAGCAAGCGCGTTTGATGATAGTTTTGCATCAGGACGTCCATTTTATTATAAATATAATAAAGATTATAAAACTGCTTATATCGGATTTGATACATTTGTTATAGATAATTCATCATGGGATGAATATTATAAAGGAAATAAAGCTAAACTTGAGCATCTTGAAAGTGAATTAGAAACAAATGATACATTTGCTTTTGTCAGAAAATCTTTATATCAAGCTAAAGCTGATGGTGCTATAAATGTTGTTTTTGATTTAACAACTAATGGTGGTGGGTCAAATGATGCATTACATGGAGTATTTGGATTAATAAATGGTGCAAAATCTACTTATTATGAAAATAACATTATTGATGGTACAAGAAATGTTAAAAATTATTCAATTGATATCAATTTAGATGGTAAATTTGATGATGAAGATATTAAGGAAGCAAATAATTTTAAATTTAATGTTGTAGCACTAACTTCTTCTTTAGCATTTTCTTGTGGAAATCTTCTTCCAGCAATGATGAAAGAAAAAGGATTAAAAATAATAGGTGAAAAATCTGGAGGAGGTTCTTGTGCAGTAATTAGAGAAGAAACTGTGGATGGCTTCATCTATTTAAGAAGTGGTTATTTATGTTTATGTGATAGTTTTGGTAATAATATAGATAGTGGAATTGATGTTGATTTAAATTTAGTTGAATTTCAAAATAATACAGCTGATTATTCCAAATTTTTTGATTATAAAACTATTGCAAATTACATAAATACAACAATAAAGAAATAAAATAATATAAAATATTAAAAAGGGGGTAGCACATTTATCGACGTAGAGACCGTATTTCTATATAAAAAGAAAAAACCTAGAACAAATGTGAATTTAATCACATAAGCTCTAGGCTTAAAAATATTATCATTATATTAATATGGGAATTTTGGTACTATATCATATTTAAGTGAATTAGTCTCTAATAATGAAATAATATTTTTTACTTCAGCAGCACGGCCTTTAAAAACCATACCTCCATTAACAATTACATTTTTAGCAAAAATAAAATTTTTACCAGAAATTTTTGATATCGCTTTTATTTGGTCCATATTAGGATTTATATCTGAAGTTATTATTACTTCATATTCTGTCTCATCAAGATCAATTTTTTCCCATCTTGTAGTTGCTAATATACAACCACATTTAGGGCATATTAAATTTAAAGCTGGCTTTTCATATTTCTCATACATTTCAGCACCACATTCAGGACAATAATATTTATTTTCTTCCATGTTTAATACCTCCTGGAACAAATTTTATAAATTCACCTTTTGTCTTAGAATCAATATTTGCTATCCAATATTTACCACTTGAGTGCGAATATATTGTATTATTTGGTGCATAAACTGGCTTCCCCAAGGCATTTGCTAAATGCTGTGCAAATCCTTCAGGATTAGAACCAGTGCTACACGAAAGCAATCTAACAGATTTTGCTTTCTTAAAATCAGGCTGTTTTTTAATCAATTTCGCAGCTTGTCTAGCATCCAAATTATAACTTTTACCGCCACTATCTACTTCAATTATGTTCCAAGCTCCATGAGCAATGACATCATACATTCCATTAGGATCGATATCAGGTCTATTTGCTATAAATTTAGCAAACTTTGATTTTTCACCATTTTTTGGCATAAATGATATATTACCGGATGCAATATTTTTTGCTTTTGATGAAAATAAAGAATTTTTACCCTTCATTTTTGGCCTCCTTCTGAGAAGCCTTTAAGAGTCTATCTCTATTATTCTCTTTCATTGTATATGAATCATATTGATATATATGTATTCCTCGTAATCTAGCCATTCCAAATATTTCATGCGAAGCTGGGCCATAAACGCATATTCCACTAGGATCTAATTCATCAATAATACGTTGTACCTGTTCAGCAAATACATACCTATTATCCAATCTCTTTGTAAATCCATGAGTACCAATAGCAATTAATGTATGTCTAGGATATGCTTCTAATGAAGATAATGTTCTATTATCACCTAATCTGACATTAGGTATTATTTTCATTCCAAGAGAGCCATAATAATATGTGATACCTAAATTTAATCCAATTTGACTCTTTTGAACCCATAATGGCATATTGTCATACGGTGAAGCATCTATACCAACTATACATTGATACTGTTTTAATTTATCAACATATTTATTGGGATTACCTAAAATAGGTTGGAATCCTGGATCACAACAATAAAAACACATTGCTGTATCACTCGGATTTTTAACATCATTTCTTCTGTCCCACTGAATTATTTCTTTTGGTGGTTCAGTGGCTACCATCCATTCCTCAATAATCGGATAATCATCCGTCTTTGTACGTCTAGCATCAGCAATGAGGTATGCTAAATAGACGTCCCTTACATAGGGAGTTTTAGATTTTCGAATCATTGTTAAATTTTTAACCTCCTATAAAATTTTCCATGTGTACCATGGTTGATTTTTTTGGATTATTATGTTAAAATGATTCTTGCTTAAGGGATACATTTTAACATGTAATCCAAAGACCTAGATTATTGTCAGTAATTTAGGTCTTTTTTATTTGAAAATATTTAATCTTTTTTTTAAAGATGCAGCAAATCTATTAATAGTTTCATTTTCATATTTTTCAATTTCACTATCACAGTACCTTCTATTTTCAAAATAACCTATTATAATTTTTGATTCTAAATATGAAACATTGAATATATCCATAACAATTTGTGGATCCATCAAATATTTATATGCACCTTTTATTAAAATAAATGATGTTGGTGCTAACAAATATGTTGCGCCAAAATTAGCTTCTGCTTCATTTTGTGGATTTTGTTCTATATGTCCTAAAATTATATGCATTATTTCATGAGCCAAACTAAAGCGTTGACGCTGAATTTTGGTTCCAACATCATCCAAATACACTATAAATTTTTGTTCATTCTTATCATAATATAAATAAGAATGTGGATAACTATATAATATGTATTGATTCAATTTTTTTGGATATTTTTTCAATAATTCAGATGCTTTTACTATTTTAATTTTCATTCTATTGGCTAAATCAAAAACATCGATTGGAAGAGTATTAATATCATAATCGAATAAAAAATTACATGTTTCATTTTTAATTTCTTCATATCGTTTGTTTGTTAGCCTCATTTTTTTCACCTTCCTCCTATAATTAGTTTTCAAGTAGGAATTTAATTAATTCTTTTTTATCTTCTTCACTCATACTCTCTTTTCCTCTTGCTAATACTGTTTTTGCTTGAAAAAAAGACATTTTCTTCTCATTAATATCATTTCCTAAAAGCTCATCTGTAGTAATTTCAAGAGCGTTGGCTAAATTGACTATAACATCAATTCTCGGAGTTCTATCGCCACTTAAATATTTTGACATTGATGCCTCAGTTATACCTGTTTTTTCAGCAAGTTCCTTCTGAGTATATCCTCTTTCATTCATAAACATTTTAATTCTTTCATTTAACTCCATGCTTTTGTCCTCCTAATATTTATTTTTCCTACTTGCCATTATTATAATTTATTTATAAATATATGTCAATAGTGGCAAATGCAAAGTTTAGAAAAATTATTAATTTTCTTATACTCACAGTTTATATATATGACATTTTTTAAATAACATAAGTCTATCTTCGATTTCAAATGAGCCATCATTTAATTCATTTAATCTAGAAATTAGCTTACCAAGTAAATCAAGCATGATA
>CAJOOI010000122.1 GCA_905236105.1 uncultured Acholeplasmatales bacterium | reverse complement strand
CTTTAATAACAGTATTTAAAGAATTGTCTAAAATTGAAGTCACAAAGATTAATGATGTTTATGTAAGAAAATATGCATTAACTGGAAAAAAAATCCTCACTGAATTAAAACTGAGTGAGGACACATTAAAATCATATATTAATTTACTTAATATGAGCCATTAATTTTGGCTCATTTATTTTTTTATGGCGCAAAAAAACTGGCTATGCCAGTTAGTTGCACAAAATATTTAGGCTCTTTCTATATTGCCCTTCTTTAAAGCTCTTGCAGAAATTTTAACTTTCTTTACGTTACCTTGTTCATCTTTGATATGAACAGTTTGAAGGTTTGCCTTCCAAGTACGTCTTGTAGCATTTAAAGCATGAGAACGTTTATTACCAGTTACAGTAGATTTACCAGTTACATAACATTTAGCCATAATTTAAACCTCCTTAACTTAAAATAATTTCGCAAGTAGTATTCTACTATATTTCAATTAAATATGCAAGAAGAAAATTAATTTTTTCTTTTGTATTGATTTTTTGATTTATTAAGTTAATTTTAGAAAAAATAAAAAAAAGAAAACATTTTCTTTCTATGCTAATTTATTTATAATTTTTGCTTTATAAAGCGATATTTTATATATTAAAAAAAGAAAAATGAAATTTATCAAAAAAATGACTTATATCTAAGAGATATAAATAAAACGATATAATTTGACTTTTTTCAAAATAAATGGTATTATATCTTTCGCATTTTGAAAAATTACAATTTTATTGTTTACATATAAGGGAGGATTACCATGAGCTATAGTAGTGTCGATGTTGAACTATTTAAAAAGATGGTAATAAATGGAGCTATTAATTTAAAAAATAATAGGGAAGAAGTAGATCAATTAAACGTATTCCCTGTACCAGATGGAGATACTGGTACTAATATGTCCATGACTATTACATCAGGAGTCAGAGAACTTGAATCTTGTGATTCAAGCTCAATTGTCGATAATGCAAAAGTGTTATCACGTGGTGCTTTAATGGGCGCTAGAGGTAACTCAGGAGTTATTTTATCACAATTTTTTAGAGGATTTTATGTTGGCTTAAAAGAATTACAACACAATTTCTTAAATGTTGAAGACTTTATTAATTGCCTTGCATCAGGTTGCAAAATTGCATATAAAGCAGTTACTGAACCAATTGAAGGTACAATTTTAACAGTTATTAGAGAAGCTATAGAAACTGTAAAAGCAGTTGAAGATAATTATGGAAGTATCGATGAATTATTAGAAAAATATTTAAATGCTGCCACAAAATCTTTACTTAACACACCAAATCTACTTCCAGTATTAAAAGAAGCAAAAGTTGTCGATTCTGGTGGAGCAGGATTTGTTAAGATTATTGAAGGTATGGTTTTAGCTTTAAGAGGCGAAATATTAGAAGTCAATGAAGCTAAAAAGACTAGTCAAAAAGAAATTAAATTTAAAAATTTATACGCAGTTGAATTATGTGTTGAATTAAAGAAACCTTCATATTTTGATGGTAAAGAATTAAAAGCATCATTATCATTATTAGGTGATAGTATTGTTGTTGATCGTAAAGAAAAATTAGTTAAAGTTAAAGTAAATACAAATAGACCTGGTCGTGCACTTGAAATTGTTCAAAAATTAGGTGAATTTGTTGAATTATCTATTAATAACCGCAAAGTTGCAACTACAAAACCTGAATCTGATGGAGCTAAAACTACTGAGATTCCAGCACCTGTTGCTGAGCCAAAGAAAGAAAGAAAACATTTCGCTTTAATTGCTGCATGCTTTGGTAGTGGTATAATTCAAACATTTAAAGATTTAGGTGTTGATTATGTAATTGAAGGTGGTCAAACTATGAACCCTTCAACAGAAGCATTCGTAGAAGCTATAAAAGCTGTCAATGCAGATAACGTAATTATCATTCCTAATAATGGAAATGTTGTTATGGCTGCAAAACAAGCAAAAGAATTAACTAAAGATTCAAATGTTGAAGTTATTATGGCTAAAAATATTGCCCAAGGTTATGCTTCATTAGTAGGCTTTAATCCTGAAGGCACTATGGAAGAAAATTTAGAAGCTATGGGAGCTCAAATTGAAAATGTAAAATCAGGTGAAATTACATACTCAATTAGAGATACTGAAATCAAAGGTGTAAAAATTGCATCAGGCGATTATATGGGAATTTCTCATGGTGAAATTCTAATTTCAACAAAAGAAAAGATAGAAGCTTTGAAAGGCTTGCTTTCAAAAATTATTTCAAAAGATTCAGAAGTAATTACCATCTTTTATGGAGTAGATGTTAAGGGTGATGAACTTAGCATTCTAGAAGATTTATGTTTAGATTTAAATTCAAATCTAGATGTTGAGATTATAAGTGGTAAACAAGAAATCTACTCATACATTATTGCAGTTGAGTAATTAAAATTGGTGGTTGATTAATCAACCACTTTTTTTTCAAGGGATGTTATGGAATTAAAAGATATTAAAGGTATTGGTAAAAAAACATTAGAAATATTAAATAAAAATAATATTTTTACAATAAAGAATTTAATTTATTGTTTTCCAAAATCATATGAAATATATGAAGAAAACATAAATTTGTTTAATGCTGGAGAAAAAACTTTAATTTCTGCAACACTTATTTCAAATCCAACCTTTGCTAAATATAAAGCTAATGTATCAATTACTATTTTTTATGTTAATTATTTAAATAAGAAATTAAAATGTGTTTTATTTTCTACTGAATATTTAAGATATAAATTACATTTAGGAAATAAGATATTTTTATATGGCAAATATAAAAATATAAATAATGAATTCTTAATTGATAAAGTTTTATTTGGCGATAATATATCTTTTTGTAAGCCCCTATACAATATAAGTGGTATAAATGATTCAAAAATAACAAAAATAATTCAAGAAATATTTAATTATAATATTATAGTTAAAGAAACACTTCCAATTGAATTAATAAAGAAATATAAATTAATAGAAATATCTAATTATATTTATAAAGCTCATTTTCCTAATACGAAAAATGATATTATTCAAGTTGAAAGAAGAAAGAAATATGAAGAATTTTTTTGGTATCTGATTAGGCTTGAAGCTATAAAAGATATTAGAAATAGTGAAATCAAAGAAAAAAGAATTATTGATGATACATTATTACAAAAATTTATTGATAATATTCCATTTGAATTAACACAAGATCAAAATAATGCCATTTCAGTTATAAAAAAAGATGTTTTATCAAACAAAGTTATGAATAGGCTTATTCAAGGTGATGTTTCATGTGGAAAAAGTATGGTAGCATATATATTTTCATTAATGTTAATTAGTTCTAATTTTCAAGTTGCCATAATGGTACCTAGTGAATATTTGGCTTTACAACAATATAATGAAGCAAAAATATATTTTGAAAAGCTTGGCTTTATTGTTGAATTATTAACATCAAAAATAAAACAAAAAGATAAAGATGATATTATAGAGAGGATTAATTCGGGAAGAGTTAATTTAATAATAGGTACTCATTCTTTACTAAATAATAATATTAGGTTTAAAAAATTAGGTGGTGTTGTAATAGATGAACAGCACCGATTTGGGGTAGAACAAAGAAAAGAATTAATAACTAAATATGAAGGTGTTGATGCCTTATATTTGACTGCAACCCCAATTCCTAGAAGCTTAGGCTTAGGTTATTTTGGTGATTTAGATATAACTTCTATTCGAATGTTACCGCAAGGTAGAAAAAAGATTGTAACAAAACAATTAAATTATAATCAAATAGATATATTATTTGATTGTATAAATAAAGAAATATCATTAAAGCATCAAATTTATGTTGTTGTACCTAAAGTTTTAGAAGGAAGTAATAATGAAGGAATAAATATCAAAAAATGTTATGATTTATTCATTAAAAAGCTTCCAAATGCGAGAATTGGCTTTACCCATGGTAGACTTAAAAATAATGATAAAAATAAAGTGATGGAAGATTTTTATAACCATCAGCTTGATATTTTAATTTCAACAACAGTAATTGAAGTAGGAATTAATGTTAAAAATGCGACTGTTATGGCTATAATGGATGCGTATAAATTTGGTCTTGCTGAATTACATCAATTAAGAGGTAGAGTAGGAAGAGGCAATTTTGATTCTTATTGTTTTTTAGTTAGTGATATTAAATCAACAAGAATTGATGTTATTGAAAAAGAAACAGATGGCTTTAATATTTCAGAACAGGATTTTATTTTAAGAGGTCCAGGTGATTATATAGGTAGTATACAAAGTGGTTTTGATAATTTATCATATGCTTCTTTTGAAAAAGATTTTAAAATATGGAAGGTTGCAAAAGTTGATGCGATAAATTATTTTATAAAATTTAAAAATGAAGAAATAGATTCTAAGATATTTAAAGATATCTTAAAAGATAAAAATATTGGTAATATTAGTTAATTAACAATTTATTGATAATAAAAAATATGATAAAATCAATTATAAATTGGAGGATTTAAAAATGATTAGAATAGGTATAGATGCCCTTGGTGGAGATTTAGGTGTTGCAACAACAGTACCTGCTGCAATGAATGCTGTTAAAAATAATAAAGATATAGAAATAGTTTTATTCGGTGATGAAGCTAAAATTAAACCATTATTAACAAATAGTGAAAGAATTAGTATTGTTCATACAGATAAAGTTATGGATATGGGTGAAAAAAATCCGATGATTGCAGTAAGAAAGAATCCTGATTCTTCTTTATGCATGGCTATGAAAGCCGCTAAAGAAGATAGTGTTGATGCAGTTGTTACATCAGGCCCAACTCAAGGTGTTGTTATGGCTGCACACATGATAATTAGAAAATTAAAACAAATGGATAGAGTTGCTTTATGCCCAATTGTGCCAAATTATGATGGAAAGCCTAGATTAATTTTAGATGTTGGTGCGAATGTAGAATTAAGAAAAGAACATTTTGGTGAATTTGGATTATATGCAACTGTAGTTGCAAAAGAAGTTTTAGGAATAAAAGATCCAAAAGTAGGCTATTTAAATATTGGTTCAGAACCTGGAAAAGGCCGTGAATTAGATAAAGAAGCATATGAATATTTATCATCATTTGAAGGCATTAATTTTTATGGTAATATCGAAGGAGATCAAGTAATAAATTCACCAGTTGATATTATTTTATGTGAAGGATATGGTGGAAATATCTGTATTAAAACTCTAGAAGGCACTGCTAAAATGATGGGTGCTATGCTAAAAGAAGAAATCAAATCTTCATTAGGTGGCAAGATTGGTTATTTGTTTATGCGTAAAAACTTAAAGCGTTTTGCTTCAAGACTTGATGCGAAAAAAGTTGGTGGCGCAATGATTTTTGGTATCAATAAACCAGTTATTAAAGCTCATGGTAATTCCACAAGTGATATTTTTGAAGGTGCAATTAACCAAGCATATAAGATGGTTAAAACAGATATAATTAATAAGGTGGTAGCTAAATTACCAAAAAAGGATGAAAAAGATGAGTGATTTTAGCGAATTAGAATCAAAAATTAATTACAATTTTAAAAATAAATCTTTACTTTTTCTTGCTTTAACTCATTCTTCATATGCTAATGAACACTCATTAGTAAGTAATGAACGCCTTGAATTTTTAGGGGACGCTGTCTTAGAGCTTGCCATGAGTAAATATTTGTATAATAATGAGACTCAAGATGAAGGCATTCTAACTAAAAAAAGAGCTAAGCTTGTATGTGAAAATGCTTTAAATATTTATGCTTCAAAAATTGATTTTAATAAATATATTTTATTAGGCCATGGCGAAGAAGCTACTGGTGGTAGAAATAGAAAAGCGATTATTGCTGATGCACTTGAAGCACTTTTAGGTGCCGTATTTTTAGATGGTGGCTTTGATAAGGCATTATCATTAGTTTTAAATTTATTTGTACCATATATTAATGAAGCGCTAAAAAATCAAGATTACAAATCAATTTTACAAGAAAAGCTTCAAAGTGAAAAAAGAAGTATTCATTATGAAATAGTCAAAGAAAGTGGCTTACCTAACGATAAAACTTTTGAAGCTATAGTTTATATGGATGAAATCATTATGGGTAGAGGCATCGGTAAATCTAAAAAAGAAGCTGAAATGGAAGCTGCCAAAAATGCACTAGAAAAAGAGGCAAGATAAAAATGATAAAGAAATTATTTTTATTAGATTGTTTTGATTATAAAAAATTCATTTTAAATAATTTAAAAAAATTATCTTTATCACCAAACGAAGCAGTAGTCTTAATTACTTTAATGGATGAAATAAGTGAAACTAAAAAATTTTCTATTTCTTCTATGGAGGAACATATTCTTCTAAAAAGAGATGAAATAGAAAACATTTTAGGTTCATTGCTTGAAAGAGGCTTTTATTCGATATATTTATCTAAAGAAGATGGACTTGATGAAGAAAGAGTTTCACTTGATGGATTTTTCTTAAAAGCTAGTCATATATTAGAATATGGTGATGAAAATAAAGAAGATGAATTATATTCAGTATCAAGCTATTTAAGCGAAACATTAAATAGAATGTTAACTGATAATGAAATAGAAATTTTAAAAAGTCTAGTATTAGAAGATTTTCATAAATTAGAAGAATTTAAAAAATCAGTAAAAAAACTTGAAAAAAGAAAAAATATAACATTTAAATTAATTATTTCTAATTTGAATGTAAATGATGAAGCTAAAAAAGAAACACCAGCATATGTGCTTGATTTCTTGGAACAATTAAAAAAACATGAATAAGAAAAAATCAGATGAAATAATTAATATTTTAAGAACTATTATTATAAATCCTAAACCAGAATTAGATTTTAAAAATATTTATGAATTAACTATAGCTGTTATTTTATCTGCTCAAACAACTGATAAAAAAGTTAATATTGTTACAAAAGATTTATTTTTAAAATATCCATCTTTTAATGAATTAAAGGATGCTGATATAGATGATGTAATTGATATAATTAAGCCTCTTGGTCTATATCAAAATAAAGCAAAAAATATAATTTTATGTTCTAAAGAAATTATTGATAAATATAGTGGAATTGTTCCAAATACATTAGATGAATTAACAAAAATTAGTGGTATAGGAAGAAAATGTGCAAGTGTTATTTTAGCATTAGGATATAATATTCCTGCACTACCTGTTGATACTCATTTATATAGAATGGCAAAAAGATTAGGCTATATAAAAAATAATGAATCAATTCTTATGGCAGAAGAAGCATATAAAAAATATATTAAAGTTAATGACTGGATAGAAGCACATCATCTGTTTTTATTATTTGGAAGATATTATTGTACTTCTAAAAGTCCTAAATGTGATTCATGTAAATTGATTAAATATTGTAAAAAATAAATTAAATTCAAATAAAAAATATATGTTTATTTTAAAAAAATTGCGTTTTGCATAATATCTAGTATTATAGTGCGGGCGCAATTTTTATTTTTGCTCAAATTCCTTTATAAAATGCTTAAAATACGATCTGAAAATCGTATTTCTTGAAAGTTCCTTTTTTCTTTATTTTGTTAATAAAGATAGATTAAAATGAAAATGACTTATTGGAGGAAAAAAATAAAATGGAAAAGAAACTTTTTATTATAAAAGAATTGGAAAGAAGAATTAATAAAAAAAATAATTCTAAATTCATTGGTGGAAATGAATTAAAAAGCATTAGAGCTTATACAAATTCTTCTCAAACAAATTTTTACAATAATGTTTTAACATTATCATACTGGAGCCGTGTAGAAAGTGGACAAATAGTTCCAAAAGAAAAATATGTGCGTGAAGTATTAAATCAAAATGATGTTGATTTATCAAGAATTGATTTTAAAAGCGATTTTTATGAAAAAATAAAAAAATCTGTTGATGCATTTATTAATGATAATGATGATGAATTAAATAAACTTGCCGGAGAATCAAGAAATGGTATTTTAACGAAATCAAGAATAATTTCATTTATTGATTATTTGAAAAAATATGATCTTTTTAATGCAAGTGAAGATTATTATTTTTTACAAAAAACAATTTCAACTATGAGTGATTATGATTTTATAGTTTATAGTATATTTTCTGGTATTTATTATTTCATGTATGGTGATTTTGAACTTGCACTTGATGTATTTAATACAATAAATGTATTTAAATTAGATTATGAATTAGAATTGCTTAGGAAAATTTATATATTTTATATAAATTGTTTTAATATGCAGGATGATGCAATTGTTATTTATGATGAATTATATTTTGAACTTTGCAGCAAAAGACAAGAAAAACATTGTGAATTATTATCATATTATATTGGGATTTTCTTTTGCAAAAAGAAAATGAAAATAGGATATGAAATAGCTAAAGAAAGATTAGTTGATAAAAAACATATCTTGAGCTTAGAAATAATTTATGATTTTTATGTTGAAGGTAATGTATCAAAAATAGATATAAATACTAAAGATTTATCAGATTATGCTTTATGCTTAAAGCTAATTGGCTCAAATAAATCATTTATCAATAAAACTTTAGCTAATCATCAAGGTAAGATAGAATTAGATTTTGATTATCATATCATAGCTTTTTATAATCAAACTGAAACTGCTAAGTGCGATTATTTAGAAGAGATTGCAGGAGATATCGCATATACTAATAATGAATGGATTAAATTCTATTTTTTAGATTATATTATTGAATGGTGTTACAAAAGAGGAAGATATAAAAGAATTTATTCTTTTTATAAAAAGGTTTTTAATAAATAATTATGTTTAATTTATAAAGGAGAAAATGATGAAGGCAAGAATAAAAATTAATATATTTAAATATTGTATTATTTTAATATTAGCGCTCTTTTCTTTTTTAGTAATAAAAGTTAATGTTTTTGCTTCTACATGGAAATATGTTTGGGAAAACACTGTTATTCATGTACCTTTATATGATGAAATAAAATTATATGAAGATATTCCTAAGGCGACACTTTACCGTGATAATGAAAAATTAGATGCCAATATTGTGTATTTAAAAGAAGGCGATTGGCTCCATTTTTTAAAGGATGTAAATACCAGTAAAACAGGTACTTATTATGTTTGGTATAAAGCATTTGAATATGATAAATATTTTCCTGGTACTTGTAATGGATATAAAGCTTTAATTACATTTATAGTAGAAGATAAAACTCCTCCAAATATCAAAATCTATTTAAATGAAATTAATGAAAGAAGAATAATAAAGCATGATGAAAAAAGATTAAATGAAATCTTAAATAATAATGTATCAGTATTAGATAATTATTCTCAAGTTGAAATAAGCTTTATTCACAATATAGATTTATCTGTTATTGGTAGATATAAAGTATTTGTTTTTGCTAGTGATCAGGATAATAATATCAATTCAAATGAATTCTTTTTAAATATTTTTGATGATAATTATCCAATTATTTATTTTAATGCCCCTAATGATTACTTAAAAATAGCCAAAAATGCTGAAATAGATATTAAAAGTTATTTTCAAGCAGTAGATGAGGTTGATGGTGATATTAGCGAAAGAATTATATATCCAGAAATAGATTTAAGTAAAACTGGAAAAAAAGAAATTGAAGTTATAGTAAAAAATAGTGGCGGGAATATCACTAAGAAAAATGTTGTTATTGAAGTAGTTGATGATGTAGCTCCTATTATAGAACTTGTAAGTAATTTTATAACACTTGATTATTTAATTGATATAGAATCATTAAATTTAGTTAAATATATATCAAAAATAGAAGATGATGAAATAATTAATTATGATAATTTAACAATAAGCCATAATTTAGAAAATAAAGTAGGAAATTATCAAATTTTTTATAATTATAATGATGGCGTTAATGAGACTAATGAAATTCTTGATGTTAAAATGATTTCATTTAATGGTCCTACAATAATTGTAAATGAAGTTGTAATAAATGAAGGAGAATATGTCAATTTAAATGATTTTATTGAAGTAACTGATCCTTCAGATAATAATGTTTTATCGACACTAACAATTAATGATGATAGTGTAAATTATGAAAAAGAAGGAATTTATTATGCAGGAGTTTATGCAATAAATTCATCTGGAATGAGCACAACTAAAAAAATAAGAATAATAGTTAATAAAAAAAATAACAATTTAATGACAATTATCATAATTTTATGTGTATTTTTAAGCTTATTATTAGCAGTTTTAGCTACATTATTTGGAATGTACATATATAAAAAATATAAATCAAAGAAAAATATAGATATTTAATAATAAAATTATGATATTAATATGAAGATTAAAAAATAAAAAAATTTTTACATAAAATGTTTTAAATTGACAAAAGTTATTATATAATAATAAACGTGAAAAAAGTGGATTAATTTTTCAAATACAAAATAATTATTAAGTAATAACTTAAAAAATTAAAATAGAAAATCCTTACGCTTTTTGCATAAGGATTTTTTTAAGGAGTAGTTTATGAGAAGAATAAAAATAAAAGAGTTATTTAAAGCAGAAGAAAAACCAGAAGAAGCTTTAGTATTAGGCTGGGTAAGAACAAATAGAGCACAAGCTCAATTTGGTTTCTTAACTGTAAATGATGGTTCTTCAATCCTAAATTTACAAGTTGTTTATGATGATGCAATTGCTAATTTTGAAGAAATTTCTAAATTTAGAGCTGGTATGAGTGTTAAAGTAATTGGAAAAATAGTTTTAACTCCTAATGCTAAACAGCCTCTTGAAATGCATGCTACAGAAGTAGTTATGGTGGGAGATTGCCCAATTGATTATCCAATTCAACCAAAACGTCATAGTATTGAATTCTTAAGAGAAAATGCTCACCTAAGAGCAAGAACTAATATGTTTAATGCTATTTTTAGAATACGTAGTGTTGCAGCTATGGGTATACATTCATATTTCCAATCACATGGTTATTTATATGTTCATACACCACTTATAACTTGTGCCGATTGTGAGGGCTCAAATCAAATGTTTAAAATTACAACTTTTGATTTGAATAACATACCTAAAACTGAAGAAGGGCAAATAGATTATTCTAAAGATTTATTTGGAAAACAATCTTTTATAACTGGTTCAGGTCAGCTTCAAGGCGAAACATTTGCTATGGCATTTTCTGATATTTATACGTTTGGACCAACATTTAGAACAGAAAATTCAAATACTAAGATTCATGCAAATGAATTTTGGATGATTGAACCTGAAATGGCATTTTGTGATTTAGAAGGCTTGATGGAAATTGAAGAAGAAATGCTAAAATATGTTGTTAAATATGTTTTAGATAATGCAAAAGAAGAAGTTGAATTCTGTTCTCAATTTATTGAAAAAGGTCTATACGAAAAATTAACTAAATTATTAGATTCTAAATTTACTAAAATTACTCATAAAGAAGCCGTTGATTTATTACTAAAAGCAAATCAAAAATGGGAATTTAAACCATCTTATGAAGATGATATTGCTAAAGAACATGAAAAATATTTATTAGATCATTTTAATGGTCCAGTTTTCATTACTGATTGGCCTAAAGGCATTAAAGCTTGGTATATGAAAGAAAATAGCGATGGCAAGACAGTTGCTGCAGTCGATTTGATTGTACCTGGTTCAGGTGAATTAATGGGCGGATCACAAAGAGAAGAAAATTTAGATGTATTACTTAAGAAAATGGAAGAAAACCATATTGATATTAAAACAGTAGATTGGTATTTAGATACTAGAAAATATGGTGGATGTATACATTCAGGATTCGGCCTTGGATTTGAAAGATTAATTATGTATCTTACAGGCGCAGAAAATATTAGAGATGTAATACCATATCCTAGAACACCAAAAAACTGTGAATATTAATACTTAATTACTTAGAAAAGAGTAAAGATATGACATTAAATGAAAGAAAAAGCTTACCTATTTGGAAAAAAATAATAGCATTTGTTATTTCATTTGTTCTATTTTGTATCCAAATAGCTTTGCTAGTTGCTACATTAGTCTTATATTTCGGTCTTTCATCTAACGCTTATCAAGGAATTCCAGGGATATTATTTGGAGTTTCATATGGAATAGGACTTGCCTTTGTTTTATATATAACTTCTAAACCAATCTCAGCTAGTTATAAAATAACATGGGCAGTGCTTATATTAGCTTTACCACTTCCATTTTGCTTGCTTTATACTTTAAATGCGATAACTAAGCATTCATCAAAAATGAAACATCGAAAGATACTTGCACAAATTAATAAAGAGCTTCCTTCAATCGAAAAATTAGAAATTAATAATCCTATCGATACTAATTTATCGAATTTATTGCTTAAATCAGCTAATGCTCCTACATATAAAGATTGTAAAATTACTTTCTTTAAGGATGCTAAAGAAAAGCATGAGGATATGCTTATATCACTTAGAGGAGCCAAAAAATATATTTTAATGGAATATTTTATTATTAGTAATGGCAAATGTTTTGAAGATGTTTTACAAATTTTAAAAGAAAAAAGCGATTTGGGAATAAAAACTTATATACTTTATGATGATGTGGGATCAAAAGGTTATTTAACCAAAAAAGTTGAAAAAAGGCTTGGGGCAATCAAAAATGTAAATATTTGTAAATTTGAACCAGTATCTTTATCTATTTCACCATTAATCAATTATAGAGATCATAGAAAGATTTGCGTAATTGATGGAGTAATAGCGTATTGTGGTGGAGATAATTTAGCAGATGAATACATTCATGAAATTACTAGATTTGGGTATTGGCGAGATAATGCATGTAAATATGAAGGAAAAGTTGTAAATACATTTATTGATTTATTCAAAGAAATGTGGTTTTTTTCATCTAAGCATTCATTAGAATTACCAGCATCACCAGAATATTTTTACGAACCTCAAAATGGTTATGTTACAGTATTTGGTGATGGACCCGTGACAGAAACAAGCCCTGGATACAATTTGTTTTATTCATTGATATCTTTAGCTACTAAGTATGTATTTATTTCAACGCCTTATTTGATTATTGATGATGCCCTACTTGAAGCTTTATCTAGAAAAGCTAAAAGTGGAGTTGAAGTAGTTATTATGATGCCTGGTATACCAGATAAAAAAGCACCTTATTATATGGGAAGGTTCAATTATAAGCGTTTAGTCTTAGCTGGAGTTAAAATTTTTGAATATTTACCAGGTTTTAATCACGCTAAAAACATTATCATAGATGACGAATATGCTTTTTGTGGTACAATAAATATGGATTATAGAAGTTTATTTTTGCATTATGAATGTGGAAGCTTAATAATGCATAATAAAGAAATCTACAAAATAAAAGAAGATTTTAATAATTCTATTGAAAAATCAAAAGAAGTAACACTTGAATCAATAAAAAAATATCCTTTACATCAAAAGATAATAGCGTTCATCTTAAATATATTTGCACCATTCTTCTAATTAAAGGAGTCAATATGAGGAATTTTACTGCTAATACGATAATTAAATATTTAAGAAAAGTTTTACAAGAAATCGATAATGTTTATATTGACAGTGGGCTTAAAAATGCCTATCTATTAAAAAAATATTTAGAGTATTATGAAATGACTGATGAAAATAGTCCTAAACTTGTTTTACTCTCAATGTTAAAAGATATTGGTACATTTTATAGCGATAATTCAGTACCAAGAGAAAATCATGCATATGCCGCTGCATCAAGCTATACATTTTTAAAATATTGTTCACCACTAGGTGATGCTGCAAGGCCTTTAATGTTTTATAAAGCAAGGTATGTAGAAGGCATGGTTGATGAAGATGATCCTTCATATATGGATTATTATTATGGATTATTGATGACGTTGATTAATCAAGTAATCTTATACAATTATATGGAATATAGTTTTGATGAAATTACAGCTTTAATCAAAGCTGATACAAAATCACAATTTCATCCAGATCAGGTTAGAAAATTATTAAGAATGTTAAAAAAAGATGAAGAAGTTTTAGAAAAACTAAATTCTACTTCATCATTATATGTATATGAAACTACAAGATATATTTCTCAAGCAAATTATACCGATGAAGAATTAATGGGATTTATTGAAACAACAAATTATGTTTTTGAATTTCATAATCATGAGACACTTGCTCATACGGTTACAACTGCAGAAATTGCAAAATATATCGCTCATAAATTTAGATTAACTGAAGAAAGAATAGAAGAAATATATATTGCTGGATTGGTTCACGATATCGGTAAAATAAGAATACCAGTTAATATTCTAACTTCACCAAATAGACTTGAAGGACATGAACTTGAAATAATGCAACAACATGTTGTATATACAAAAGAAATTTTACAAGGGAATTTTAGTGATGGAGTAATTGCGATTGCCTCAAATCATCATGAAAGAGTTGATGGCAGTGGATACCCAAATCACTTAGTAGCTAAAGATTTATCAATTGGTGATAAAATAATTCAAGTATCAGATGTCGCAAGTGCACTTTATAGTAAAAGAAGCTATAAGAATGCATATGATGAAGATGAGATAATTGAAGAATTAGAAAGAGAAGCAAAAGATAATAAATTAGATGATCGAGTTGTAAACAAATTTATTGATAATTGCGATGAAATAATAAAAATTGCTAAAGAAAGAGAAGAAGCAGTCTTAGGCAAATATCAAAAAATGAAAGATCAATACGCAAAACTAATTCAAAATGAACAATTAAATGAATTCTTTGATGAAACAGATGATTCAGTAGATTTTATCGATAGAAAAAAACCATAATTTGGAGGTAAAAAATGGCGATTCTTTTAGGTAAAAAAGTTAAATTATTCAGTTTATCAGCAAACAAATGTTTAGCGCAAGAAATTGCTGATTCAGTTGGTATTCCGCTATCAGAATGTGAAGTTGCACATTTCGCAGATGGTGAAATTAATATTCAAATAACAGAAACAGTTAGAGGGCATCATGTTTTTGTTATTCAACCAACATCATATCCTGTAAATGACCATTTAATGGAATTACTAATTATGTGTGATGCACTTAAAAGAGCAAGTGCTAAAACAATTAACTTAATTATTCCATATTATGGATATAGTAGACAAGATAGAAAAGTTAAAAGTAGGCAACCAATTAGTGCTAAATTAGTAGCTGATTTAATTACAGTTGCTGGTGCTGATAGGGTAATTGTTATGGATATTCATGCAGCCCAAATCCAAGGCTTCTTTAATATTCCTGTTGACAATTTCCAAGGTTTACCTATTTTATGTAATTATCTACTTGATAAAAAGCTTGAAGATGTTGTTGTTGTATCTCCAGACCATGGTGGTGCAACACGTGCAAGAGAATATGCTAAAATACTAAATTCATCTATCGCAATTATCGATAAGAGAAGACCTGAGCCTAACAAAGCTGAAGTTATGAATATCATTGGTGATGTTAAAGGTAAAACATGTATTATGGTTGATGATATGATTGATACAGCTGGTACAATGACAATTGGTGCACAAGCTTTAATTGATAATGGCGCAAAAGCTGTTTATGCCGCAGTAACACATGGTGTTTTATCAGGCCCTGCTATAGAAAGAATTAATAATTCTCCATTGAAAGAAGTTATTATTACTAATACTATTGCCCAACCAGAAGACAGAAAATGTGATAAATTAGTTATATTATCCGTTGGTACATTATTGGGCCATGGTATTTTAAGAATCTTATCAGATGAACCTATTTCTGGCTTATTTACTTATTCATACAATAGTGATAGTAAAAGAGAAGGCAAATGAAATTAATAGTAGGATTAGGTAATCCTGGTCTTCAATATGAAAACACAAGGCATAACATAGGCTGGATGGCAATTGATCATTTTGCCAAAGAATATGATGTTAAGATGAGACTTGAAAATTCTTTTTCAGGTATAATTGGAATGATAAATATGCTTGGGAAAAAAGCCATTTTGTTAAAACCGACTACTTATATGAATTTAAGTGGTGAATCAATTATTAAAGTAATCAATTATTATAAAATAGACATAAATGATATTTTAGTAATATCAGATGATATTGATTCAACATTTTTAAGAATTAGATTAAGAGCCAAAGGCTCTAGTGGCGGTCATAATGGGCATAAGAATATAGCCTTACATTTACATACTGAAGAATATAAAAGGATTAAAATAGGCATCGGAAGAGATGAAAATATTAATACTATTGATTGGGTTTTAAAAAAATTTAGCTCAGATGAGATTTCTGAATTAGAAAAGGTGTTTAATAAAACTGATTCTGCAATCAAAGATTTTATAAATGAAGTAAATTTTGAAGTGATTGCTTCAAAATATTCAGAGAATAAGTGAGGATTATTTATGGAATATATTTTAAATAAAATTAAAGAATTTAATCGTATAATTATTCATGGGCATCAACGTCCTGATGGAGATTGTATAGGTTCACAATATGGCTTATATAATATCTTAAAAGAATCTTTCCCTGAAAAAGAAATATATGTTACAGGTGAAGTAAGTGAATATGTAGCTTTTGTTGGAAGGCCAACTTTAATTGATGATGAATTGTTTAATGGCGCATTATCTATTTGTGTTGATTGTTCTAGAAAAGATAGATTAGGTGATGGAAGAGTTGATAAATCATCTTATGTGATAAAAATAGATCATCACCCAGCAGAAGATCAATATGGAGATTATAATTATGTTGATGATAATGCCCCAGCATGTGCACAAATCATTATGGAGTTTTACCTAAAATTTAAAGACGAATTAAAAATAAATCAAGAAGCTGCAACAGCATTATATGTAGGTATTTCAACAGATACAGGAAGATTTAAATTTGATTCAGTAACATCTAAAACATTTATTGCAGCTGCTAAATTATTAGATGAAGGTGTTAATTTATCATATGTTGATAATCATTTATCAGTTGAAACACTTGAAAGCTTAAAATTAAAAGGCTGGTGTCTTTCTAATTTTAAAATGACAGAAAATGGATTTGCCTATATCATTATGAAAAGAGAAACAATTGAAGAATTTGGTGTTTCTGATGAAGATGCTGCAGCACAAGTATCAACTATTTCAACAATTGATAAAGCACCAGTTTGGGCTATTTTTATAGAATATCCTGGTAATGAAATTAGGATTAGATTAAGAAGCAGAGGACCAGTTATAAATGATCTAGCCTCAAAATATCAAGGTGGAGGACATCCTAAAGCAGCAGGAGCTCATCTTGAAACATGGAATGATTTAGATAAGTTTTTACTAGAAGCTGATAATCTTGTGAAAGATTATAAAAAAAGTCTTGCAAATTAGATTGAAATGTAGTATATTATGTGAGTGCGAAAAGTAACTCACATAAAAATAGGAATATAGCCAAGCGGTAAGGCAAGGGACTTTGACTCCCTCACGCGCTGGTTCGAATCCAGCTATTCCTGCCAGTTTGATAATAATGTTACTGTCAAAAGACAGAATGCATTAGCAATAAAGTTACAAAAAAGTAGCTGAATATTTGGACCTTGAAAGAGGTCTTTTTCTTTTTATTGACAAGCTTTTATATGTACGTTATAATGTACATAGAGGTGAAGATGATGCAAAATACTAATATTACAACTGCAAGATCTGAATTATTTAAATTAGCATCTTCTTGTATAAAATATAATAATGTTATAAATATAAATACTAAAGATGGAAATGTTATTATGTTAAGTGAAGAAGATTACAATTCTTTGATTGAATCATTATATTTGGCTGGTATACCAGGTATGTATGAAAGCATCGTTGAAGGAGCAAATACACCTGTTGAGGAGTGTGTGAAGGTAGAATGGAAATAATATTTACTAAACAAGCGGCAAAAGATTTTGAAAAAATAAAATCAACCCCAGTACTTTTAAAAATAGTTAGATCATTATTAGAATTAATTGATGTTAATCCTCTTGCAAATCCACCTTCTTATGAAAAACTAGTTGGTATTGAAAATATATATTCAAGAAGGATAAATATTCAGCATAGATTAGTTTATCAGGTTTTAGCTGATATTAATACTGTAAAAATAATTAAGATGTAGTCCAGTTATGAATGAAAATTTATCTAAAGAAGAATTAGAGCTACTTAAAGCATTATTTGAGGCAAATGAAGATATAAAATGGGATATTATCATTAAATGAAGATACATTTTCGAAAAAAGACTATTTAATCATTTGAATTATCTTCGAAAGAAAATTATTTGAAATTATATTTTAAGAAAAGAGTTGATGATATGAAACACTCTATAAAGAAAAAAATAATAATTCTTGGAGCTTTTACATCCTTATTACTTATTTCAGCATCACTATTAATAAGTATGTTTGTTTATAGAAATAGAGCCTATAAAGAATTAATCCAAAATGTTGATAGATCAATTCAGGAAGTTGAATATAATATTGAACAAGAAGAATATATTAATTTCTTTTTTGATGTAAAATCCAAAATTAATGAAGAATATGAAAAAAATCCAGACGATCCGGAATTTGAAACATATACTGAAAAATATGATTATTTTGCTAAAAAATATTCTTTTATATATCCAATAGATGGAATGTTTGGTTTATCTTCTTATAAAGCTAGTTTACAAAATACTTATTATGATATATCTTCAACACTCGCTTCAGCAGTAATTTCTTCTGGAGGTAATCAAGCTTTTATTTCATATTATGATTCATCAAGAAAAAGAATAATATTTTTAGTTGATTCTAATTTTTCTATTAACAAAAAAGAAGAAACAGGGAAAAAACTAGAAGAATATAATTTTTTAGGATCGTATTATCAGCGTGTTGTTGATGATAATAATTCAGATTCAAATGAAGATTATTGGAATTATTCAATAAATGGAAAAAAACATAGGGTAACGACTATAGATGATGCAGATGGGAATTATATTTGTGATATATTTATTCAGTATGATGAGGCACCATTATATAAATCTATTGGTGAATTCTTTTTAACTGAATTAATTTTCTTTTTAATAGCTGTAGTATTATTGATATTATTATTTGCTATATTAGCTCACTATTTACTTGTTAAGAATGTTGTTAAATTAACAAATAATACAAAGGAATTTAGTAATTCTTTAAAAGAAAATAAAGAATTAAAGGTAATTGATCCAGAAATTAAGACAAAAGATGAAATAGCTTTATTATCAAGTTCTTTTGTTGAATTAGAAACTGAATTGATAAATTATATTAATCAAGTTGAAAAAGATGCGAAAGAAAAAGAAAAAATCAACACTGAACTTAAAATTGCATCTGATATTCAATTGGCTTCACTACCTAAAAATAATTTAAATGATAAAAATGTTCATATTAACGCATTAATTAAATCTGCAAAGGAAGTCGGTGGTGACTTTTATGACTATTTTTATATTGATGATGCTCATTTAGCTATTTGCATATCTGATGTTTCAGGTAAAGGTGTACCTGCTGCATTATTCATGATGAAGGCTAAAGAATTAATTAAATCTAAATTAATGTCAGGAGAAGGATTAACTGAAGTTTGTTATGAAGTAAATAACGAGCTTTTAGAAAATAATAAACAAGGATTATTTATAACCTCTTTCATTGGTGTTTTAGATTTAGAAAATAAGGAATTAACATTTATTAATGCTGGCCATGAAAGACCATTTGTAATAAATGATAAAATAGAACAACTAAATGTTAATTCTAACTTTATCTTAGGAGGTATTGAAAATTTTAAATATAAAACAGATGTAATAAAGCTTAAAGATGGTGAAAAATTATTCTTACATACTGATGGTTTAAATGAAAGTATAAATTGCAACAATGAAGAATTTGGTTATGAGAGAATAAAAAATGCATTAGAAGAAAATAAAGATTCTAGATTGGATCAAATTTTAGATAATATATCAAAAGATTTATCTAAATTTGTAGGAAATAATGAAGCATTTGATGATGTAACTATGGTTATTCTTGAATTAAAAAAGACTAAGATAGAATTTACATTTAAAAGTCCATCATATGGAATTATTGATGAAGTTAATAATAAAATAAATGATATTTTCTCATATATTGATAAAAAAATATTATCAGAAATAAATATAATCTTTGATGAAATGTTAAATAATTATGTTACTTACGAAAAAATAGATAATTTAATTATCAATATTTGTGTTGAATTAAAAGATAATGTATTTTATATTGATTTAGAAAATAATGGAAATGAATTTAATCCGCTAACTAAAAAAGATAAAGTGGTAGATTCAGTTGATGTAGAAATTGGTGGATTAGGTTTACAATTAGTAAAAAAATTATCTACAGATATAAAATATGAAAGAATAAATGATAACAATCATTTAAAAATAATTAAAAAAATATAAATTAGGTGGGCATATAAAAGTCCACCTTTTATTATGATCAAAAATATCATTTTTTTTGAAAGTCTCTTAAAGCCTTTGAAAAACAAAAAAAATTTCAAAAAATAATTGACAAATTTTCAAAAGTAACTATAATATTTATGAGTATGAAAACGTTTTACATAAAAATGTTTCACAATCAAAATATTTTTCAAATAATGGAAGGGGATTTAAAAATGAAAATTAGAAAAATATTAGCATCATTAGTAGCTGTATCAGCACTTGCTGCATTAGCATCATGTGGTGGCGGTTATTCTGATGAAGTTTTAGAACAAAAAGCAACTGATGATTTCTCAGGTTATGCTGCTTTAGGCGCAACAATTGGCGTTGGTGAAGGCGACAATTTCAAACGTATTGGTGATTGGGCTGGTGTACAAGTAGTTGATGCTGGTAAAATGACAGCTATTTCACTAAAGAAATTAAGCACATTAGATGAAACTGCTGCAAAGAAAGCACAAGAAGGTAAAGTAAGTGGCTTATACATTCTTGAACATGTACAACTTGGTACTGAACAAGTTAAAGCTGGATGGGTAACAAACATCGTTAAAGATGGTGAAAAAGTAGAACGTGATGGTGGATATTGTATAAAAGCAGTATCATACAAACATGATGCAGACTTAGACAAATATGTAACTCAAGGCTGGTTCTCAAGTGCTGAAAATCATTGTTATAACTTAACTCCATCTACATTATATACATGCCCAGTTAAAACTCCAACTGACGCAGACGAAGCAAAAGACGTAGCTGGTAATGACCACAATGGTAACCCAGCAGCAATCAATGCTGGTTTATATACATTTGTTGTTGCTAAATTAGATAACAAATTAGATGGTTGTTCTTATGCATTAGGTCTAATTCAAGAAAAAGAATTAGAAGGCTATGATATCGCAAAACCATTCCCTGTAACTAAGATGGCTGTTATGGGTACTAAAACAAGCTGGGATGCTGATAAAGGCTTAGAAATGACTAAAGATGCAAACGGTAATTATACTGTTTCATTAGATTTAGAAGTTGACGATCAAATCAAAGTTAAAGCAAATCTTGACTGGACATTTTCATGGGGATTTGATGCATTAACAGCTGGTAAAGATAATTTTGATAATGAAGGTGGAAATATTAAAATTAAAACTGCTGGAAATTATTTAATTACAATTAAAGTGCCTGATCCACTATCAATGGCAGACAATGCTGCATCTGTATTTACAGTAGAAGTAAGAAGCTAATTTAATATCACACAAAAATATAGTGTAAAAAGGAAATGCATAATTTCCTTTTTATGCTATTAAATAGGGAATAATATGAAAAATAAATTGAAATTTAAATTGGGTTGTCTAACATTTTTGCCTATTTTATGCCTTTTTATTGCAAGTTGTAGTGGGAATAATAATCCAACAACATATACAGTAAATCAGGAACTAGTAGATAAAGATGAAGGTGACAAATATATTGATAAACTTCCCGATGACACAAAAGATGGAACAATTATTCAAGCATTTAATTGGACATATAATCAAATATTAGATAATTTAGATGCAATTGCTAATGCTGGATTTAAAACAATTCAAACATCACCTGTTCAACAACCTAAAAGTGGTGGTGCTAGTTGGTGGGCATTCTATCAACCATTATCTTTTTCAATAGCTGATAATTCACCGTTGGGAACAAAAAATGATTTGAAAAAACTATGTGATGAGGCTGAAAAGAAAAATATTTCTATCATAGTTGATATAGTTTTCAATCATTTAGCTAATATATCTGATGATGAATTAGAAGCTGATGGTACTCCGAAAGTATCACCTGATGTTGAAAAATATGAACCTGAAATATATGCATTAAGAAATGCTAATGGCTCTGATGCTACATTCCATCATAATCCAAATGCAACTGGTAGTGGCGCAATTACACAAGTTTATTCATATGGGGCTTTACCAGATTTAAATACTTCAAATAAACTTGTTCAAAGACGTTCTTTAGATTTATTAAAAGAATGTATAGATGTTGGTGTAGATGGTTTTAGATTTGATGCGGCAAAGCATATTGAAACACCAAATGATCCAGAATATTCAAGCGATTTTTGGCCTTGTGTTTTAGGTGAAGCAAAAAAATATTATAAAGAAAAAACAGGTAAAGATTTATATGCCTATGGTGAAATCTTAAATGATGTTGAAGGAAATAGAGATATTTCTTATTATACTGAATATATGGATGTAACTGATAATGGCTATATTGCGCCTGTTAGATCAAATATTACATCAAGAAACGCATCAAATATTGCTGCAGCAAAATATACAAAAAATGCAGCAGCATCAAAACTTGTTACATGGATTGATTCACATGATACTTATACAGATGGTTATCCACTTTCATATGAAGCAAGAGTATATAGTATTTTAGCATCAAGACAATCATCAAGGCCAATGTATTTAGCTCATCCAGATGAGGCAAAATCTGTTGGTATTGTTAATAATTACAATTTTGAAAGTGAATTAATTGCTGTATCAAATAGATTTCATAATAAATTTATAAATTGTAGTGAAAATCAATTTGGAATTGAATCAATATATATTAATGAAAGATATTCGGATTCACTAAATGGCGCATTAATATGTGACACAAATCATCAAGAAGAAGTAGATGTTACTTTTGATAAATTACCTGATGGTATCTATTATGATCAGCTTACAGGAAATGCTTATATAATAGAAAACAAAAAAGCACATCTAAAATTAGATGAATCAGGTGTTGCAGTACTTACGCGTACTAAAAATGAAGCACATCCAAGATTTGAGATAGATAAAAGAGGTGGAAATTTCTTAGGAAGTATTTCAATAAATGTAAATGCATCTTATATAACTTCAGCAACTTATCAAATCAATGATGGCGAAATTATAAAATTTGATGGCAACAAAAAAATTGATTATAATCAAAATCAAGACTTTACAATTAAATTTGAAATCAAAAATAACTCATATACAATCAAAAGAGAATATAAATTTAATAGTGTTAAATTAGTAGATGGCTATTTTAATGTATTAAATTTAAATCCAGAGCTATTCGAAAAATATGAAGTATATATTTGGAGTTGGTCAAGCGGACAAGCAGGAACTTGGTCGAAAGATTATAAATACGAAAATGGTGTTATGTTAATTGATTTTAAAGGACAAAAAACACAATTCTTAATTGCTTTATTACCTAAGGGGTATGAAATTACGGCAACTAATAAGTGGGACGATAAAGTTATTAAACAAACAAAAGATATCAATGTTTCTGATCAATTTTTTGATGCATCAGGATTATAGTGAGGAAAAATATGAAGAAAAAAATATTCATAATAATTGCTTTATTTGTAATGCTATTTTCAATTTCTGCATGTGGTGGAAATAATGAAGGTAGTAATGAAAATAAAAACATTACAGCTTTCACTTATGATAATGAAGATACTTCAACTTTAGCAAAAGCTAAAACAACAAAAATTAGATTTCACTATGCAAGAAATGATGAACTTCCTGATTTTTCTAATTATGAAAATTGGCAAATGTGGATTTGGGATAGCGCTAATGGCCAAGGTGGAGCTTGGTATAAATTTGATAAATATGATGATTTTGGTATCTTTATGGATGTTGAAATCAATAAAGTATCTGGAAATAAAGAAACTAATCAATTAGGCTTTTTAGTTGTAAAAGGTGAATGGGTTAGAAAAGATATTGAAAATGATAGATATGCTGATATTGATGCTGAAAGTAACGGAGGAATCCAACATATTTATTTAAGACAAGGACTTGAAAAAGTGTACTATAGTTTAAAATCTGCGAATACAAATTCAATAAAATATGCAAGATTAATTAATAATAAAACTATTAGATTAGTATTTAATATTGTTGACAAGGATTTTACTCCAAATCCTACTAATCTAAAAATATATGTTAATAATCAAGATTTAAATGATTATTCATTATCTGAATATGATGCAAGCTCAAAATTAATTTCTATTAATTTAAAAAATAACCTTGATTTGTCAAATGCTATTAAGGTTGAATATAAATTCTCAGAAGATGTAATAGATTCTGCAAATTTATTAATCACAAATTATTTTGATTCAGAAGAATTTATTAATAATTATACATATACAGGTAATGATTTAGGAGTTTCATTTGATAATGAAAATGCTCCAACTAAAACAACATTTAAAGTATGGGCACCAACAAGCCAAAGTATGACATTAAATATTTATCAATCAGGTAATTATTTAACGGATAAAACACCACTTCACACATATCAAATGACAAAAGGTGAAAAAGGTGTATGGCAATATACAGTAAATGAAGATTTATCAAATAATTATTATTATACATATACTGTAACAAATGTTAGAGGAACAAATGAAGTTGTAGATCCATATGCTAAATCTGCTGGATTAAATGGTAGAAGAGGCATGGTTGTTAATTTTACTAAATTAAATCAAACAATTGAAAATTGGGCAGATGATGTAGTTCCTTCATATGGAGATTTATCTGATGCTATTATATATGAAATACATGTAAGGGATATGACTATTAATCCAAATAGTAATGTCAGTGAAGAAAATAGAGGTAAATTCTTAGGTTTAACTGAAAAAGGTACAACATTTACTAAAGATGGTGTTACTGTTTCAACTGGTTTAGATCATTTAAAAGAATTAGGAATCACACATGTTCAAATTCAACCTTCATATGATTATTCTAGTGTTGATGAATCACTTGATACAACTAAAATGTCAGAAGATAATTATAACTGGGGATATGATCCACTAAATTATAATTGCCTTGAAGGTTCATATTCTTCTAATCCAAGTGATGGATTAAGTAGAATTGTTGAATTCAAAAAGATGATTATGGCACTTCATGATTATAATATTGGTGTTAATATGGATGTTGTATACAACCATACATCAAGCTTAGATACATCTAATTTTGAAATGCTAGTTCCATATTATTATCATAGATTTGAAGCAAATGGCCAAGCGTATAATGGCTCAGGTTGCGGCAATGAAATGGCAAGTGAAAGAGCTATGGTAAGAAAATTCATGAGAGAATCTTGCAAATTCTGGATGGAAGAATATCATATATCAGGCTTTAGATTCGACTTAATGGGACTTATGGATAATCAAACTATGATTGATATCTATAATGATTCAAAAGCTATTTATGATAAAGCTTTAGTATATGGTGAACCATGGACTGGTGGTACAACTAAATTAGAAGGTGGGAATGATGCTTCTAATTTATCAAATCAAAAAACAGTTCAATCATCATTAGCTCAAAAATATTTTTATAAAGATGGCGCATATGTAGGTGCATTCAATGATGTTATAAGAAATGCTGTAAGAGGAGATAATAATCCAGGAAAAGGATTTGTTCAAGGAGAAGTAGTTCAAGCTACTTATATAATCCCAGGCATGAAGGGATTATTTAACAATAATGAAATATTAGCTCCAGGTCAAGTATTAAATTATGTATCATGTCATGATAACTACACATTATATGATCAATTAGTCCAAACTAAAGGTGATAGAAACTTAGATTTAATGTATTCTCAAGCTGAATTTATAGTATTTACATCTCAAGGTGTTGCATTTATGCAAGAAGGTGAAGACTTCATGCGTACTAAAGCATATCAAAAAGATGGCAAAACATTATATGAAGGAAATTCATACAATGTAGGAGATTTCATTAATTCTATGGATTATGAATTAAAAGCTAAGAATATCAAGATGTTCAATTTCTTTAAAGATCTTATCGCAATGAGAAAAGAAATGGATGTATTCACATTATCTACTAGAGAAGAAATCGATTCTAAAGTTAAGAGTGTTAATTTTGAACAAGGTGGCTTAAAGATGGTAATTGAAGATGGTAATGATGAATATATTGTAATACATTCTGCTAATTCAGTATTTATTAATTTAACTGGTGAATATGAAGTAATACTTGCCAATTTTGAAGTAAGTGATACTTTAACTGGTAATGTTAATATAGGTCAAAATCAATCAATAGTATTAAAGAAGAAGTAGTATGGAAAACAATTATCGTACACATCCATCAAAAGGATTTGTTATTGCATTAACAGTAGTGTTATTAGGTTCAATTGGGGCAACAATAGGCATTATATTTGTTAATGAAGCGCTATGGTTTAAAATATTTATATATGTTTTTACAACAATATTCATTATAGGAAGCTCTATTTTACTGATTGATCAATTAACACATTATGTAGAAATAAAAGATGGATATTTTATAAAACATCTTTTATTTAAAAAAACAAAAGTTAAGATAGAAGATATTGAAAAAATAGAAAATAACAAAAAAGGCTTTTATGAAGTATATGTAAATAATAAAAAACTAACTTATTTTCTATCTGATACAGAAGATGGAAAAAATATAATTAGATATTTAGATTCACAAAAAGTAAATATAAAATGGTAAGGAGGGTGAATTTATGGCTAGTTTAAAATTAAGTCACATTTACAAGGTTTATGAAAATGGTCACAAAGCAGTAAATGATTTTTCAATTGATATAGATGATAAAGAATTTATAGTTTTCGTTGGACCTTCAGGTTGTGGTAAATCAACTACTCTTAGAATGATAGCAGGTCTTGAGCAAATAACTACAGGTGATTTATTTATAGGTGATAACCTAGTAAATGATATGGAACCAAAAGATAGAGATATCGCAATGGTTTTCCAAAACTATGCATTATATCCACATATGACTGTTTATGAAAATATGGCTTTCGGATTAAGAAACAGACATATGCCTGAAGAAGAAATTAAAGAGAAAGTTTTAGAAGCTGCAAAAATTCTAGATATCACTGATTATCTAGATCGTAAGCCTAAAGCAATGTCAGGTGGACAAAGACAAAGGGTTGCCTTAGGTAGAGCAATTGTTCGTGATCCAAAAGTATTCTTGCTTGATGAGCCTCTATCAAACTTGGATGCAAAGCTTCGTGCTGAAATGCGTACTCAAATAACTAAATTACACAAAAGATTAGGTGCAACTTTTATTTATGTAACACATGATCAAGTTGAAGCTATGACAATGGG
>CAJOOI010000121.1 GCA_905236105.1 uncultured Acholeplasmatales bacterium | reverse complement strand
GATGATAAAAACACCAGTAAATAATGCAGTAACAACATCAATCACAACAACTCTAACAGCAAGTCCACTTGAAAATGAGACTGCAACGGGAACAGACACTACAACAGTAGTAGTACCAAAACCATATGTTTATACTGTAAATAATAGTGATAATTTTACATTTATAAATCAAGCAATCCCAAATGGAGTAAATCAATATAATAGTTTTAATAATCCTGATAGAACAGCATTTGGACATCCTGCAAGTCTTGCTCACATTCTAGAAGGTGGATTAATAAAAGAATCATATGTTGCTTTCGAAAGGAATGGAGAAGTATATTATCTAAGAGGTGGAGCAGGAGATGAATTTGGACAAGCAAGTATGCCAATATATGATGCAAATGTAGCAGTATTAAAGGAAGCATTTGGACCAACATGGTCAGATTATTGTTCTGAAGCTGTGGGTGCTGCTTATCGCAATTTCTACTGCGTTGCTGATGAGTTGAATGCCAGTGCCAATACGTATGGCACTGTCGATGCTGGCGTCGGTGCCTGGGGCTGCTATATCTATGCTGATGGTCACTCTTACTGCATTAGTTAGTGGTGTCGGCTCGCTGCCATCTAGTAATCTTGAATCCACATTTTGTGAAGCAAAATGTGATGAGGAGCATATGTAAAACGACCTTTTTAACTTAACTGTGTCTATGAGGACACAAGTTTGATGTTAAGGAGGTTTTTATTTATGAATAATCAAACTATAAATGAATTGAATAAAAGAAAATTGGATGGATGTTATTTCTGTATTTATTCTGTTCCTGTTACTATTTATTTTAATGATGGAGATAATTTTATTAATCCTAAAACTTTAATTATGTTTTTTGGATGTAATCTTCAAGGTAAAAGAAGATTTATTTCTTCTGTTATTTTAGAAGATTTTTCTAAAGTATCTGATTGGTATGATTTCTTTTTAACTTTTAAAAACAGAGGTCTTAATGTTGTCTTATATAGTTTATTACCTAATATTTCTTCTCTTAGAAAAGCTCTTTCTCTTGCTTTCCCTGAAATTGAAATATTTAATTCTTACTCTGATTCTATTGCTATAATTAATAGATATTTCACTTTGAAATATTCTGATGGTACTTTAGAATTTATTAAAAAAATTTTTGTTTCTAAAACATTAGTTGATTATGAAATCGCTTTAGATGATTTTAGAAATATTTATTCTAATTCTCAGTTCCTAATTGATCTACTTGAACCTGAGTTTATTAATGCTAAAAAAAACTATAAGCTCGATTTTGAAATTAGACGTCATTTATTTGCTTTTTATTTCTTTCGTGAACTTTCTAAAAAATTAATTGTTATTTCTCATTCAGAACCTTTCTTCTCTTCTGTAGATCATTTTACTTCCAAATGTATTAATATTATTCAATTAGTTGAAAAAAGAATTTATTGTCCTAAAAATGAATGGATTAATCTCATCAATCTTATTTATCCTACTAAAAAGGATTTGATTAAATGCTATTTATAAGTTATTATATTACTGATTTTGGTGGTGTTATATATGGGCAATGATTTAATTAATCAACTACATTCTTTAATTAATGAAGATAATCCATTAATTAACAATTTATATAATGATATGAGTAAATATCAAAAAAATATTTTTGATAATTTTAAAAATGATGTTTCTTATTTTGAAAATTATTCTTTACATGATTTACTTTATGATTTTGATAAGAATTTTATAGAAACTATTTTAAATATTGAGATTGATTTATATCTAAAAGATTCTTTAAAAAAGAACATTTCTAATAAAAGAAACGGTTATACTAAAGATATTGATTTAACTGTTGGTGATCATAAGATTTTATTTAATAGACCTAGACTTAGAGATGAATCTAATTTCGATTCTTCTTTAATTCCTAAAAGAACTAGAATTATTAGAGATTTAAAAGATAATATCCTTCTTTTATATTCTAAAAATAATTCTTTAAATGATATTAAAGATATTATTAAAAATATGTTTAATATTGATATAAGTACTGCTTTTATCAGTAATCTTATTAACGAAATTTCTTCTGATATTTTTGCTTGGAGAAATAAACAATTAGATCCTTGTTATTTTACTGTTAATATTGATTGTACTTATATTACTATCAAAGATCAAAAATTCTTAAATTCTCATGATATTCCTGTTTATGTTGCTGTTGGTACTAAACTTAATGGTCATAAACAAATTTTAGGTATTTATCTTGGTAATGAAGATGAAAATAAAAACATTATTGACTCTCTTCATGATACCGATATTTCCGAGGCTAAAAAGTTTTGGTTAACCGTTTTTAACGATTTAAAAGATAGAGGCGTTAAACATATTCTTTATATTTGTAGTGATGGTATTACTGGTATTAAAGATGCCATTAATGATGAATTCCCTTCTGCTTTTTATCAAAGATGCGTTGTTCATATTGTTAGAAATTTAACTAAATATACTCCTAAATCTATTATGAAAGATGTTATTAATGATTTTAAGGCTATTTATTCTGCACCTAACAAACCTTTAGCTTTAGAAAATAAACAATATTTCTTTAATAATTATAAAAATTATAAAACTTTAATTAAATATGCATCTAAATATATTGATGAAATTATGCCTCTTTTTAATAT
>CAJOOI010000120.1 GCA_905236105.1 uncultured Acholeplasmatales bacterium | reverse complement strand
TAAATACTACATTTAAATATGTATCAAGTGATGTTATGGTATTTATAACTGATATAAAGAAGAATTATAAATTCATTACAGAAACTGCATCAAAATTAGGATTAAAAGAATATAAGCTTAAAGATTTAAAAGAAACATTAAATGATTTAGTAATAATTAAAGAATTAGATGAATTAATTTTAGATATAAAAGATGAAGTAGGACTTTCTTCTTCATTTAACAATGAAATAATAGCTAAAAATGGTTTAGGTATTTTATATCTAAATTCAAATTTAGATGATACACTAATAGCTATTAAACATATTAGAGAAAATAGAAATAAGATATTACCTATTATCAATAATGTTAAAAATATGTTTGATGATATTAAAGATTATTTCGAGATGAATTGTTATGTATTTAAAAATCTTGAATTATCATTTGAAGAAATAAAAATATTCAATGATTTAGTTTCAAATAAAAATGCGATTGGTGATTTTTATAAATTAAAAGCTAAAACTAATAATAAAGAATTAAATACATTAGTTCATTATACTAAATTTGTAAAAAGATATCTTGATAATTTAGATTATGTAGTAAATAAGAAAAATGAAATATTAAATATATTTAAGCATTCATTTTATAATAAATTATTAAAAGGTAAGATTTTAACTGCATCAAACCCAAGCGCAGTTACATTTGATATCGTTAATAGTGCTAAAAAATTACATGAAATTAATAATGAATTAATGGGGCAATATTGTTTAAGTATACAAGATAAATTAATGTCATTTATCAATCCTAATGATCCAGCATTCTTAGGATTAAGTAGTGAAAGAGGAACTAAGAATTTAAGATTATTATTTAAAGAAGAAAAAGATTTAATTTTGAAGATGAAAAGATGTATTATCTTATCACCTTCAACTGCATCAGCTTTAATGCGTGCTGAAGAATTTTCTCATTTTGATGTTGTTATTATTGATGAGGCATCTCAAATGTTACCAGTTGAAATGCTTCCACTTCTTTTTAGAGCAAAACAAGCCATCATTGTTGGTGATGAATGGCAGATGCCACCTATTTCTCACTTTAAGATTAAAGGACCTGAAGGTTATAAAACAGAAGATGAAGATTTCATACTAAATAAAGAAGATTCAGCACTTGCTTTAGCTTTAAAATCTAAATCATTTGATACAAGAGAATTAAAGAGTCACTATAGAAGTAAAACTGAATCTTTAATTAAATTTTCTCAAGAAAGATTTTATCCATATATGCAAACATTCCCTGCAATTCAGCCAAAAACTGATGAGCTTGGAATTGAAGATATTTATGTTCCTGATGGATATTGTATCAGTGGCCAAAATGAAAAAGAGGCTATTTTGGTTGTTGAAAAATTAGTTGAGCATTTCAACAAATATTATAATCCTGATAAGGTTGAATTATCATCAAGTGTTGGTGTTGTAGCATTTGGTGAGGCACAGCTTAAATTGATTGAAGCATATGTTAGAAAAAATACAGATTTATTCAACAAGTGTGCTAAGCTTGAGGCAAAATTAGGTAATGTAAAAGAAAAAACCATTTTCTTTAAAACAATTGAAAAAGTTCAAGGCCAAGAAGCTGATAAATTAATTTTATCATTAACTTATGGTAAAGATAGAAATGATAGAATTATTCAAATGATGGGTGAAATGAATAAGAGTTATGGTGAATGTATTTTTAATGTTGCGGTAACAAGAGCTAAAAATATGATAACTGTTATTCATTCAGTTAAACCTGAAGAATTAACTAATCCAAATATCGCATTTATTAGACAATATTTACTTATAACAAGAGAATTATCAAATTATGGTAAAAACCAATTCTTATCTGAAAATCCAACTCCATTTATGCTTAGCATCGGTAAATATCTTGAAACTTTAGGTATTTCTAAAGATAGAATAGTATATGGTTATGGTGTAACAAAAGGTTCAGTTAGAATTCCAATTGTAATTTTATCAGATGATTTAAAACGCGCAATGTTTGGTATTTGGGCTGAAAAAGATATTAAAGTATCAAGCTATATCGATATAAATTCAAGATATTATCAAATATTATTAGGTAATGGCTGGAATTTATATAATATTTTAGCTCATGATTGGTATTATAATAATAATGGTGAAAAAGAAAAACTTGAAAATTATTATAATAATATAAGGAAAAAATTCTAATTTATAGAAAAAACAAAATCTTAGATTAAAAAAAGAAAGGGTAAGGAAAAGAATATGTCCGAAGAAAAATTAAAATTAGCTGATGAAGTAAAAAATGATATTATTGAAAGCGAACCAGAATTAGAGGGTGGCCAAAATTTATTAATGCAAAGAAAAAGAGAGAAAATCAAACAACAAATTGATGATCGTACTAAAAACATATTTAATATTGCAAATAAGTTTTTGAACAAATATGGTGAAGATGATTATAGAACTCAAATGATGATGGACTTCTTGTACATTGCAGATCAAATTCAAGACACAATCGAAATTATGGATTCAATTCAAGAAATTGAATTATTCTTTAATGATGTTATGCAATTATTTGATGCTTCAGCACAATTAAGTCAATCTCTTGTAAAGGAACAATTACAGGTTAATTATGGTTTCTTTGCTAGATGGAAGATGAAACGTGAACAAAAGAAAGCACAAAAGAATAATAAATATCGTGTTGAAATGATGATGTATCGAATTGAATCTACTATTAAATCTACAACTCAAATGTCTCAAAGTATGAAAGATATGATGCTAAGTGTAAGAAGGAGTGTTGAAAAAACATCAAAATCACTTAATGAAGATAGAGCTAATAAGAAAAATGGTGGAGTTTCATCTGGTTCTAGTGCTGATGTATTTAAAAGATATCAAGCAAAATATAGTCAAGATGGCTCAAATGATGGTGCTACTGGCCCAAGTGCACCTCAAGGAGGAACAGCACCACAAGGTGGAGCATCATCAGATGATAGTTTTGGTAATATTTTAGATTAATAAAAAAGGAATATATTATTATGGCTATTGGAACAAATAACGATAAACCACAAGAAAATGATGCCTTAACTTTAGAAGAATTAAAAAAGAAAAGAACTGAAGCAGGTAATACTATCAGTAAAGTTTTGGCTAAATATAAAGATAAAAGAGATATTTCAATTGATGATAAACATATTTTAAGACAAGAATATTCAAAATTTGCAAATTGTTGTAAAAGCTTATCAACAAGATGCATGAGCGATGAAGAAAAAGAAAAATTTGCTGAAGAATATAAAAAAGCTTTAGCAAAAGCTGCTGAATATGGTTCAGTTATGACATCAGCAATTCCTAAAACTACTTTTAATGATGTAAAAGGCCTTAAGGAAGTAAAAAAAGTTGTTGAATCTTTTGCTTTTATGGCTTCAAATCCGGATTTAGTTAAGCATTATAAGATGCAAGGTGGATTAGGTATTTTAATGTATGGAGCTCCTGGTACTGGTAAAACAATGTTTGCTGAAGCTTTAGCAAATAAGATGCAGCTTCCTTTATTTATTGTTACACCAGCAGATATTTTTAAATCATATGTTGGTGAATCTGAACAAGCAGTTAAACAATTATTTCAAGAAATAGATGCATCACCTGAAGGTGCAATTCTATTTGTTGATGAATGTGAATCAATATTCAGTAAAAGAGGTCAAGATACTAAAGATTATAAAGCAGCAGTTACAACAGAATTATTACAAAGAATTAATGGCTTTGGTGTAAATGGTTCAAAAAGAATTATGGTTGCAGCAACTAACCGTCCTGATGTAATTGACCCTGCTTATTTAAGATATAAAAGATTTTCACATCTTGTGCATGTAACACCACCAGATGAAGAAGCAATTGAAGCAATAATTACTGCAAAGCTTCCAAAAATTAAAGTTGGTGGTAAAGAAGTTGCCCATCTTGAAGAAGGCTTTACTATTCAAGATATAGTTGCGATGACTAATAAAGTTGAAACAATACAAACTGATATGGGACCAGTTCAAAGAAAAATAGGTTATTATTCTGGTGCTGATATTTCTGGTATAGTAGAGGAAGCATGTCGTATTGCTCTTGAAACAATTCAAGAAAAGAAAATGAATACAGCTATACCTCTAACAAAAGATATGTTTGAACAAGCATTTGCTAAAACACCTCCATCAATTTCAAGAGAAACTCTTGAATTTTATGAAAATTTCAGGAACCAAAACAGTAAAAAATAATGAAAAAGGAATTTGGTGCTAAAACTGGAAGGTTTTTGGCTTTTGTTGCTGCATTCGCTACTTTCTTAATGGCAATAGGGAAGATGGTTTTAGGTATTTATTCTCAAGCAACATTTAAAAACGGTATTGTAGTAATAAGTGCTGGCGCATCATCTTTAGTTATCGCATTCTGCAAATTTTTGATCGCTAAAAAATATGACACTCATAATAAGGACCAAATACGTACATATAGGCTTATTGCTTGGCTTTTTATGCCTTTTGCAATCTTTTTCTTTGTGTCTAATTTAATTTCAAGAAATGATCCAATTTCTGATTATGGTTTAGGCCTTGATATAGGTATTACTGTCGGATTAACTTTCTTATTTATTTTATCTATTAGAGGAATAATAAAAATAAAAGATAAAGAAACTTTGCCAAGGGCTGGTAAATTAATATCTTTTGTTGTAGGCTTAACAAATTTAGTAGTTATTGAACATTTATTTGAAGCACAACTTAATAAATTATTTGGAGTAGAAATATTTAGCGATTTTAAATTAATATTTTCTATGTCTATTGCTGGTATTATATTGTTTATTAGTATATTAATGATTATTTTATCTTTCATAAAAATGCATCAATTAAGAAAAGAATATGGCATGATTTAATTAGTGAAAATTGGAATACGTTTTCACAAAAATAATGCTTTAAATTTATGAAAAAAAGTAGTATCATATCATCCGGTCGATGAGAGGAGGATGACTATGAATACTAAAAATAATGGAAAAAAGAACTTATTTAATAGAGCTTTAGATACATTAGTTAGATTCCTAGTTTTCACTACAATTAACGAATAATTGGAAAACTAGGGACACACTTAATGCTAATTCAATGCTTAAAGCATTTTTATGATATATTCTATGAAGGCCACCGATATGGTGGTTTTTCTTTTGCCTTTTGCAGAACTGCAACGGTAAAAACAAATTTTTAAAAATTGAACCTAGATGTGTTCTATTAATGCAATTACTACTTAAAAATATATTTTTTGGAAAAAACAACAAAAAAATGTTTTCAGTGTGCTTCAAAATGTAAAATAAACTTGACATTTTTATTCTATAATAATAGAATAAGCGTACTGAGGGTTAGAAATGAAGAAAAAAATTATATTTTCTATTATTGGCCTCCTTGTTATTGCAATAGGCATATTTGCTGCCTATTTTGTTGTCGAAGCTAACAAAGGGGCTGCGACAATTGAAGATACTGAAGCTAAATATTCTACAGATTTGTTAGAAATTAAAGATAATTCAAAACCAGAAGAACATGATGTAAAAGATGTTGTTGCTATGGCATTATGGAAGATAACAATGACAAATGAATTCATGACTGTAACTGAGGGAGAAGCAGAAGCTTCTATAGCAACTCAACAAATTGCTGGTTTAAAAATTGTTAAAGGCGAACAAGCATTAGTTAGATCCATCTCGAGTGGATTTATTTCTGTTGGTTCTGAAAGATTTTTTTATCCTGATAAAGTATTATTAAGACAACCAGAAAAGATAGATGGCACAGAAGCCACATTTAAAACAACTGAACCAGAATGCTTAACTTATGATGGCTACATTCTAAGATATGGATGGTTACCATTTAATGCCACAGGTTATATAGTTTCTAAAGATACTTATTTAGAAGAACCAACAATGATCAAAAATTCTGATGGGACATATACAATAACAATAGATTTAAATCCTGATGGAGATTATGCACCATTCTGGTATCGAAGAGAAGTTTTAGCAAATTCTTCTTCAACTATTATTCCAGAATTTTCTAAAATTCATATGGAATTAACTATTGATGAAAATTATAGAATACTTTCAAATGATATTAATGAAGAATATTTAGTAAAATCTATGGGTGTTTCTGCAACATCTAAAACAAATGTTCGTGAAACATTTTATTATGAGAATGTTGAATTCCCAGCTGGTATTTTAGATTATTATTCTCAATATAAAGATTTAGTTGCGGGTGATGGAGATGCAACAACTGAAATAAAAAAAGATAATTTAACTTCTGTAACTGAATCAATAATTGGTAAAAATACTAATTATAATTTAAGTTTGAAATTAAGAGAAATAACAATCAATGGTAAATTAAATCTAAATATTAAAACCTTATCAGATATTGATATATCAGGATATTTAATAGATGATGACCTATATTTTGAATATTCAGATATGCTTTATTTAGCATATGGAAATATCAAATTAAAATTAAATATCAATGATATTAAAAATTTAATTCCAAATAATGAAGAAAATGAAGATGCTTTAACTAACGCTTTAGATGTTGAAGGAATAATAAAAGCCATTAATTCAGGTCGTAGTAGTGTTAATGGTAATATAAAAACTATTGATACTACTATAAATCTATTTGGAATTGATATTAAATTAGCATTTGTTATTGAAGAAGATGAAGATAGCTCAACAATGAAGAAAATAGAAGGTGCATTATCATTAGGCACATTTGATATTTTCATCACTCTTGAACAAACTAATGAAACAATAGAAAAACAAGATACATCTGATTATTTAAATATAATTAATTCTAAAATAATCATTTCTAACTTAATAAACATAATCGCAAGTAAAGAATTATCATTAGATTTATCTATGAATATTAATGATGTTTTAATTAATTCATCTTTTATAATTGATTTTAAAGATGGTATTAAAACACATGGTAAAATAAATATCAATTATTTAGATAATGATTATGTTATTGATGTTTATTATTTACCATCTCAAAATTCAAAGTTAATTTATCTTGATTTTGAGAATATTCATTTAACATTCTCTATTGATAAAATAATAAAATTATTAAATCTAGATAATCCTGAGCCAAAAGATATAATAACATCAATTAGTTTGATGTTTAAAGGTATAGATGTTATAGGAATTATAAAATCAGACGAATTAAAACAATTAATTAATTTTGAAAAATTAGATGAAGTTATTCAAATATTAATTAGTAATGAATCAATTAATAAATTATTAAATAAAGAATTATTAGATGAAAATATTTTAATTGATATTAAACCAATTGAAGATAATGTATCTTTAAAAGTTAATATGTTTGATATCAATTTATTAGTTTCAAAATCAAACGAAGAAATTGATGTTGATACAAATTCATATAAATCAATTGATAATTTAGTAGATGAAATAATTGATATTATAATAGGTTCTAAAGATAGCACTAGATTTGACATTAATGCTCACATTAATTTAAAAGAAATATTAGGAATTGATTTAAATATAGAATTAACTGGATTTATTAATTTAGTTAAACAAAATAACAAATATGAGATTTATGCAGATTTAGCTATCAAAATATCTGAATTTGAAATAAACATTAAAGCTTCATTTGTAGACAATATATTAAAAATTAATGCTTTAGATAATGTTGTTGAATTATCAATAAATGAAATAAAAGAATTAATAAATATCATTAAAACAAAATATTCAACAATAGATATATCAAATATAAATTCATATATAGGCTTATTAATAAAATCTTTATCATTAATTGAAAATGGTATATCTTTTGATGCATCATCTTTAT
>CAJOOI010000119.1 GCA_905236105.1 uncultured Acholeplasmatales bacterium | reverse complement strand
CAACCTATAGATATTTATATATATTCTTCTGATGAAACATATTTAAAAGGAACAGAAGAATATATTGAAAAATTCGTAAATCCTGAAAATTTATTTTTCTTAATAAAAGATAATCTAAAGCAAAAAGAATTTCATATTACTGTCTTACCTAAATCAAAAATTTACATTCCAATTAATGAACTTGTAGATAAAGAAGAAGTAATGAAAAAATTACTTGAAGATAAAAAACGTCTTGAAGGTGAATTAAAACGTAGTGAAGGAATTTTAAATAATCAATCTTTTATTGCTAAAGCACCAAAAGAAAAAGTAGATATCGAAAAAGAAAAATATGAAAAATATAAAAAACAATATGAAGAAATATTAAATTCTATTAATAATTTAAATTAATATTTCTAAATATTTTATTATTTCATATTATTTTTAATATAAAAAATCATATTTTTTGAAACACTTAATTTTCTTGATATACCAAATAATAAATGTAAAAATTTATTTGGTGATAATAATGAAGATTAAAGAAATTGAAAAATCAATAAGACCTAGGGAAAAAATGATTGAATATGGGGCTTCATATCTGACTGATAGTGAGCTTTTAGCTATTATTTTATCATCTGGAAATAAAAATGAATCAGCAATTGATTTAGCCAAAAGAATGATTGATGAATATGGCTTTAAAAGACTTTTATATCTAAATTATCAGGAATTAAAAAAAATAAAAGGTATAAAAGAAGCTAAAGCCACAAAACTTATGGCAATTTTTGAAATAATAAGACGTGTTTCAAAACAAGATACAACTGATTCATTAAATAATCCTTATATAGTATATAAATATATTATTAATGAATATATATTTAAAGAAGAAGAACAAATTGCTGTAATTTATTTAGATAAATCTAAAAAAGTAATTTCTAAAAAAATATATACAGATAATGAATCAACAAGTGTAAAAATTCCTAAAAGAAAGATAGTTAATGATGCTATAAATTATAATTCTAAAGCTATTTATCTAATTCACAATCACCCATCTGGTAATGTAATGCCATCTGATGATGATTTAGAAGCTACAGAAGAATTATTTAATATTTTATATTATGTTGAAGTCTTACTTTTAGATCATATAATTATTGGTAAAAATAATTTTTATTCAATTCGTGAAGAAAAAGAATATGATATAAATGAAATAAAATAATTAATATTCCAATTAAAGGTGGGATTTATATGTTAAAACAACTTTTTATTTTCTTAAAAGGTATGTTATTTGGTATTGCTAATGTCATACCAGGAGTTTCTGGTGGTACAATGGCAGTAATTACTGGTGTATATAATAAATTATTAGATTCAATAAATAATTTATTTAAAAAATTTAAAGAATCAATTTTATTCTTATTAGTATATGCAATAGGTGCAGTTGTTGCTGTATTTTTAGGATTTAAAGTAATTGATGTTACAATGGAAAAGATTCCATTTGTAACTGAAATGTTATTTGCAGGATTAATTATTGGTAGTATTCCATTTTTGGCAAAACCAGTATATAAAAAGATAAATTATAAATATGTAATTGTATTTGTTTTAGGCTTTTGTTTAGTAATTGGTATGTTAATTTTGGGTAATTTATTAAGACCTGAAGCAAAAACATCACTAACTTTTGTTGATTATTTATTATTGTTTGTATGTGGATTTTTAGCTAGTGTAGCGATGGTAACTCCTGGTATTAGTGGAATGATGATGTTTCAAATATTTGGATATTATGATACATTAAGAAGTGCATTTTTATTTGAAAATTTAAAAAATAATTTCGGTGGATCTATTCTTATTATGCTTCCTGTTGCTTTAGGAGTTATAATTGGTATATTTACGGCTGCTAAAATAATTTCTATATTATTAAAAAAATATCCTACAGGTATGATATTTGCTATATTAGGTTTCATTTTTGGTTCTGTATTTTGCTTGTTTTATAATGAAGAATTTAAAATTACAGAAGCAAATTTAGATGCATTAAATATTATTTTAGGTATTTTAGCTATATTAGTAGGTGCTTGTGCTTCATTTGGCTTAGCATATATCAGCAATAAAAAAGAAAAATTAGTAAATGAAGCAAATGTTTATGATAAAGATGAATAATTAGAAGGTAAAACAATGGCAAAGAAAAAAGGTGTAAAAGTAACTGTAAAAAAAGGAAATAAAAAAGTAAAAGTAAATGTAACCAAAAACTTTATAATTTTTGTTTTTATTTTATTAATTCTTGGTGGTATTGTATTTGTATTATATAGAGGTACAAATGGCTTTCATGATTGGAATTTTTCTCATTTTGCTTCAAATTTTACTAGTAATACTGTTTATGAAGAAGAAAAAACTACTCCAACATCAAATGTAAATCCTGTATCTCCATCCAACACTAGCAATAATCTAGTTCAATCATCAAATAATATTACAACATCAGTTGATGATAAAGAATTAATTGTAGAAAATATTAAATATGATGATTTTCAAATTCATTTTATGGAACTTGGAAATGAATATGCAGGCGATTCTACATATATTAAAGCAGGGGATGTTGATATTTTAATTGATGCAGGAAGTAGAGGAGCTAGTGCACCTACATTAATTAATTATATTAATCAATATTGTACAGATGGTAAATTAGAATATGTAATATCTACTCATAATCATCAAGACCATATTGCAGCATTTGCTGGTACAAGTAATAAAAACGCAACTAATTTTAAAGGTGAAAAAGTAGGAAAAACTGGTATATTTTATTATTATGAAGTAGGTACATTAATTGATTTTACATACGCAACTGTAACTATTGATAAAAAATCTGTTAATGTTGTAAATAAGAATCAAAAATCTAGTGATTATGGTGCTTCAACTGAATATGGTAAATATTTGGCAGCACGTGAATATCTAATTGATAATGGAACTAAATATTATACGGCAAAAGATTTATGGGATAATAATCTTACATCTTATAATCTTACTGATGATATAAGTATGGATATTTTATATAATTATTATTATTTTAATGAATCAAGTGATGTAAATAATTATTCAGTTTGCACAATGTTTAATTATATGAATCATCATTATATTTTAACAGGTGACTTAGAAAAAGAAGGAGAAGAAAGACTTGCAAATTATTATGATGGCTCAACAAGTCAAAAAACTCTTCCTCATTGTGAATTATATAAAGGTGGTCATCATGGCTCTAAAACATCTTCAAATGATTGTTTATTAAATAAAATAACACCAGATATTTGTTGTGTTTGTTGTTGTGCAGGTACAACAGAATATACTCAAAATAGAGTAAATACATTCCCTACTCAAGATTTTATTGATCGTATCGCAAAACATACATCAAGAGTTTATATAACTAGTATGTGGAATGAAAATACAAATTCATTTGAATCAATGAATGGAAATATTTGTATAAGTTCAAATGGAAATAAAATAGGCATTTGGGCATCTAATAATTTAACAAAATTAAAAGATACTGCCTGGATTACTCACTTAATTGGAGTAGATGATAGTGATAAAATACCTACTGATAGTAGTAAAGTGACTAAACAGGTACCATGTAGATCGATACCTGATGAATGGAAATAAATCTTTTAATTAATTTAATCATATGATAAAATAAATAGGCTTTGTAAAAAAGCCTAAAATAGCAGCTTAGCCAAGCGGTAAGGCTCCGGACTCTGACCCCGGCATTCACAGGTTCGAACCCTGTAGCTGCTGCCAAATAAAAAAACATGGTTAAACCATTTAATAATAGAGGATTAAAATATGGTAGTAGAAAATAAAACAGAACTAAGTAAAGATGAATGTTTTCAAATTCTTAATAAAAATGCTAAAAATGAATATTTAAAGAAAATATGGGTTATGATTATTATATTTTTAATTGGTATCCCAGTGTTAGTTGTTGGCTTAGTAAATAAAGAAACAATGTATATAATAATGGGTTCTTTATTTATAGCTCTTTCTTTAGGATATTTGATTATGACTTTTGTAAATATAAAAAGATCTCCTAAACAAATTTATGCAAGAAATAAAGAAATATGTGAATTTGGTGCAGTATATGAATATAAATTTAGAGAAAATATTGCTGAAATAATTATTAAATCAGGAAATAGAACTAACAAATTAAAACTTGATTATACTGATATTAGAAAAATAATTGAATTTGATTCTAATTATCAAATAAAATTTTCAGATGAATTTGTTATATATGTTGATAAAAAAGGCTTTTTAACTAAAAAACATGAAGAATTATTCAGAAAAAATATTATAAATAACGGTAAAAAGAAAAAACATAAGATAATCGACAAGAAAAATAAAAAAATCGCTTAATCAAGCGATTTTTTATTATCCTCATTTTTATTTTCTTCATTTTCTATTTTAACACCTGTTTGATTATTATAACTTTCAGGTATTATAAATGATAATATGATTGTTAAAATAAACATATTTAAAATAGCACTACTTAATAATTGAGATAAAATATTTAATCCAACTTTTTCTAAATGATCAAATAATGGATCACATAAAGTAATTCCAAAACCTACAGCAATAGAAATAGTAGCAATCAAAATGTTTTTAGGTGTAAATCCAACACCTGCAAGCATCTGAACTCCTACAATAAAAATAGAACCAAATAAAATTACTAATACACCACCCATTACTGGATCAGGTATAGTAGAAAATAAATTAGCTATAGGTGGAAAAAAAGAAAATATAATAAGCACAATTGCAACTAAAAATATATGAAATCTATTTACAACCTTAGATTGACTAACCATACTAATATTTGCTGTAAATGTAACAAGTGGTACAGTACCAAATAGTGCACCTAATGCTCCATTAAAGCAATTTGCAACATAACATGATGCTATTTCTTTTTTTGTTGCTTCTCTATTGAATGCTCCACTAGTCATTGCAGAAGTATTACCAACAATTTCTACAAATGATACTAAATAAAATAATACAACCATGATTACTGGTGCAATTTCTATTTTTAAATCAGAAAAATTAATAAATTTTGGATATGAAATAACATCACTAATAGAATTAATTGCCATTGAATCAAATTTTACAATACCTGGAAGTAAAATACTTACTAAATATCCTACTACAATACCTGCAATTGCAAATAAATTTTTAAGTGGACCTTTAATAAAAATCTGCCATAATAAAGCTACAATTAAAGAAGTAAATCCAACAATTATATATAAATTTAACCATTCAGTTTCACCATTTGTATAATATTCAAGACCTAAAAATTGTGTCATAGCACTTTGAATTAATGTTAGACCAACACCAATTAATACAAGTGGTGCTACAATTGGTTTAATAATTTTAGTAATCCATTTGGCAAAAAAAGATAAAACAAAAGCTATACCACCGCCTACTAATAAAGCTCCCATTACTACTTTATATCCTTCGATTGCTCTTTGTTCATAAGTAAGTCCTAAATTAATTAAATCGGTATTATAAATACCATGTGACTGCCCAATTGAGATTAATATAGCAGCATAAGTAAAAGATGAACCAAATATTATTGGTAATTTAACACCAAAAATTAACTGAATGATAGTTGCAACACCAGAAATAAAAAATGATGCCAAAAGACCTTGAGTCATATATGGTGTGCCATTTAAACCTATAGCGCCAAAAACTAGTAAAATCGGTGCAATATTAAATATTAATACTGGAATAATATGTTGAATAATATATGGTAAAGCTTTTTTAATCGGTACTCTACCATCTAGCCTATATAAATTCATAGAACTTCTTCCAGAAAACATAGTTTTTGCACTATAAGCTGATTCATTTATAAAATTTTTAAAAAAATTCAAACTAATCCCCCTTTTCGTAAATGTAATCGTCCATTACAAAACCACTCCCGATATCTGTAACGACAGAATCGATTCTTTTAAAACCAAGTTTCTCATAAACCATAATCGCAATTTTATTATATTTGTTTACTGTAAGTCTAATAGGTTGATTAAAATTTTTTAAATGACTTATTACACTTTTTGCGATACCAAGTTTTTGAAATTTTGGTAAAATATATAATTTTGATAAAAATATATGATCATTAATAAATTTATAAGCAAAAAAACCCATTCTTATGTCATTTTCTTTTATTAAGACATATGTATAGCCATCTTTAATATTTTCATGTATAGCGTTAATAGATAAAAATTTATCAAGCATATATTTGATTTGGTTTGATTCTAATATATCTTTATAAGCTATTGGCCATATTATTTGGGCAATAGTAGAAATATTAGATATTTCAATATCAGTATCAACTAATTCAAAATACATATATTTACCTCAAGTAGGAATATTTTAAAATAAAACATTTAAATATTCAATATAAAGCGTATTTATTATCAAATTTTTATTGACATTTTGGTAAAAATAATTATAATAAATTTGTTTGATATTAAACAATCGGAGGTATTATGAGACAACCTATTGCCAAAAGTATAACAAAAACAAGTTATATTATAAAAAGAACAATATCAAACTTCGAAAGTTCAAATAAATTAGATAAATTATCTGGTACAAATTCTTTTATTATTCTGTTTTTATTAAAAAATGAAGATAAAGTTATTTTTCAAAAAGATTTAGAAAAAGAATTTGGAATGACTAGATCTACAGCTTCTAATGTTTTAAAGTTGATGGAAACTAAAAAGCTTATTAAACGAGAAGAAGTAGAAAATGATCATCGCTTAAAAAAATTAAGTTTAACTGAACTTGGATATGATTGTGCAGTTGAATTAAGACAAGATTTAAAAGAATTCGATGAAAAAATTAATTCTTTATTTAATGAACAAGAAGCTAAATTGTTAAATGAATTTTTATCAAGAATAAATAGTGTATTAGAAAGGAAATGATTATATGCTTAAAATAATATTAAGAAGTGTTAGAGAATATAAAAAGCCAAGCATTTTTTCAGTAATATTTATAATGCTTGAAGTTGCTATGGAATGTGCTTTACCATTTATAACAGCTAAATTAGTGGATCAAATGCAAAATAACGACTTTGAAAAATTAATAATTTATAGCATTATTTTAGTTGCTATGGCTATGCTCTCTTTACTTTTTGGTGCTTTAGCTGGAAAATATTGTGCTAAAGCTTCAGCTGGATTTGCTAAGAATTTAAGAAAGGATATGTATAATAAAATCACATCATATTCTTTTGCAAATATTGACAAATTCCAAGCTTCATCTTTGGTTACAAGAATGACTACTGATGTTACAAATGTTCAAATGGCTTATATGATGGTTATTCGTACAGCTATACGTTCACCTATGATGTTGATATTTTCAACAATTATGGCCTTTATATTAGCACCATCACTTGCTTGGGTTTTCGTTGTAGTAATTCCAATTTTAGCTGCATTCTTATTATTAATAATGTATTTAGCATTAAAGATATTTAGAAGAATATTTAAAAAATATGATGCAGTTAATGATTCAATTAAAGAAAATATTGATGGTATTAGGGTAGTTAAATCTTTTGTAAGAGAAGATTATGAAATTGCAAAATTTGAAAAGAATGCTTATCAACTTAGAAAAGATTTTACAAGAGCTGAAAGAATAGTTTCATGGAATGGACCTGTAATGCAATTTTTTGTAAATGCATTAATGATTATGTTATTAGTTATTGGTTCAATCACAATTATTAAAGGTGCATCTTATGATGCAGATACTAAAATTATAACTTTTGGTGATGTTACAATTGGTGAATTTCAATCATTATTAACATATGGTTTCCAATCTCTTATGGCCGTAATGATGTTATCAATGATACTTGTTATGATTGTAATATCAATTGAAGCAGTAAAAAGAATTAGCGAAGTATTATTAGAAGAATCAACTTTAGTTAATCCAGAAGATCCTCTTTATGAAGTAGAAGATGGTAGTATCGATTTTAATGATGTATCATTCAAATATAGTCAAAATGCTTTAAAATTCGCTCTTGAGGGTGTTAATTTACATATCAAAAGTGGTCAAACAGTTGGAATCATAGGTTCAACTGGTTCATCTAAGACTACTTTAGTTAACTTAATATCTAGGCTTTATGATGTTAGTGAAGGCGAAGTATTAGTTGGCGGTAAAAATGTAAAAGAATATGATTTAAAAACTTTAAGAGATAATGTGTCTGTAGTTTTACAAAAGAATTTATTATTTAGCGGTACAATTGCAGAAAATTTAAGATGGGGTAATGAAAATGCTACTGATGAAGAAATTAAACATGCTTGCGATTTAGCATGTGCATCTGAATTTGTTGAATCATTCCCAGATAAATATAATACTCATATTGATCAAGGTGGAGCTAATGTTTCAGGTGGCCAAAAACAACGTCTATGTATTGCAAGAGCGTTACTTAAAAATCCAAAAATAATCATTTTTGATGATTCAACATCTGCAGTAGATACTAAAACAGATGCTTTAATTAGAAAAGGATTAAAGGAATTTATTCCTTCAACTACTAAAATAATTATTGCCCAAAGAATTTCATCAATTCAAGATGCTGATTTAATAGTAGTAATGGATGATGGTAAGATTAATCAAGTAGGTACTCATGAAAAACTACTTGAAGAAAATGAAATATATAAAGAAGTATATTATTCACAAAATAAAATAGGAGGTGGAAAAAATGCCCAGAATTAATATTAGACAAGCAAGAGCAGATCTAGATAGAAAACAAACATTTAAAAGATTAATGAGCTATTTATTCCACACGAGTCCTAAAGCTGTAATAACAATATTAATTTGTATTGTAATTTGTGCAATTGGTTCAATTGGTGCCTCAATTTTTATCCCTCAATTTATTGATTCAGTAATGAATTCAGGTATAAAAAACGGTTTTGATTCAGTTAAAAATACTTTAATTACTTTAAGTATTATATTAGGTTCTATATATTTAATTTCATTTATTGCTTCTGCAATTATGAATCAATTACTTTCTATAACAACTCATAAGCTTTTATATAGAATAAGAATGGATATGTTCTCTAAGATGGAAAAGCTTCCTATTTCTTATTTCGATAGAAATGCTCATGGTGATATTATGTCAACATATACAAATGATGTTGATGCAATAAGACAATTGATATCTCAATCAATTCCTCAATTTTTACAAACTTTACTTACTGTAGCATTCTTATTTGTAATGATGTTATATTATAGTATTTGGCTTTCACTTGTAGTTGTTATTTCTTTAATATTCATTTTCCTTGTAACTAAGAAAATTGGTGGTGGAAGTGCAACATATTTTATCAAACAACAAAAATCTATGGCTGTTTGTGAAGCATTTATCGAAGAAATGATGAATGGACAAAAAGTTGTTAAAGTATTTTCACATGAAGAAAAAGCAATTGAAGATTTTGCTAAATTAAATGATGAATTAGAAGATAACAATTATAAAGCTAATGCTTATGCGAATGTATTAGCTCCAATTATCCATAATATAGGTAATATTTTATATGTTTTAGTTGCGATAGTTGGTGTATTATTCTTTACTAATGATGTTCCAAATTTCAGCTTAAGAGGCTTTGGTACATCAACTAATGTAGTATTTTCTTCATTCTTAGCTTCATCTGAAGTTGGTGTTAGTTTATCTGTAGGTATTGCTGTTGCATTCTTAGGTATGTCAAGACAATTTGCAAATTCATTTAACCAAGTTTCTCAACAAATTAATTCAGTTGTAATGGGTATGGCAGGTGCTGATAGAATTTTCCAATTAATGGATCAAGAAGTAGAAATTGATGATGGATATGTTACATTAGTTAATGCAAATATTAAGGAAGATGGTACAATCACTGAAACAAATGAAGTAACACATCGTTGGGCTTGGAAACATCCACATCATGATGGTACAATTACATATACTGAATTAAAAGGCGATATAAGATTTTATGATGTAGATTTTGCATATTATCCAGATAAAATTGTTTTAAATGATGTATCTTTATATGCAAAACCTGGTCAAAAAATTGCATTAGTTGGTGCAACAGGTGCTGGTAAGACAACTATTACAAACCTAATTAATCGTTTTTATGATT
>CAJOOI010000118.1 GCA_905236105.1 uncultured Acholeplasmatales bacterium | reverse complement strand
TAATATTAAAAGCTTTAAGAATTATTGATAAATCTTCATCATTAATATTATTAAATCTAAAATATTCATCATTCATTTTATCTATAGCCCATTTATTTAAAGCTTTAATAATAATTGGTCCCTCAAACTTATATTTGCAACAAAGAACCCATATTATTTGCAATATTAACAATTTTTAGATGAAAAAATAAAAAATGGCCTAAAAAACTTAATTTTTCAGACCAAGCAAGCATCGTATAAAAAAGTGACAAATTATTCCAAAAAAAATTGCCAGTCTTACAAATTAAATAAAATGACTAGCAATTTTTTTATTATAAAAATATATTTTTAATATCTATTAATGTATTTGCTAATTTCCCATCTAGTAACAGTTGTTCTAAATTCATCCCATTCAAGTTTTTTAGCTTGGACTAATTTTTCTGTTACATGAGGTCCTATAGCTTCTTTCATTAATTTATCTTTTTCAAAGCAATCAATTGCTTCTTTTAAATTTTCAGGTAACGATGTTACACCTTTCAATTCTCTTTCAGCATTGTTCATAGCGAAAAGATTAACATGCATTTCTTTAACTTCTTTACAGTTCCCCTTAATACCATCTAAGCCTGCAGCAAGTAATACTGAAGCAGCAAGATATGGATTACATGCAGCATCAACACTTCTAACTTCTGTACGAGTTGCTACTCCACGAGATGCAGGAATACGAATCATTGTTGATCTATTTGATGCACTCCAAGAAATATAACATGGAGCTTCATATCCTGGAACAATTCTCTTATATGAATTAACTAAAGGATTTGTTATTAAGCAAAATCCTTTGGCATGAGCTAAGATACCATACATCCATTTTAAGCATGTTTCTGATAATTGGTTAGGTGTTGAAGGATCAAAGAAAATATTTTTACCTGATTTATCTGTTAATGAGCAATTACAATGCATACCTGAACCATTAATTCCTTTTACTGGTTTAGGCATAAATGTCGCATGTAGACCATGACGTCTTGCAATATTTTTAACAACAAGCTTAAAAGTTTGAACTCTATCACAAGCTTCAAGTGCACTATCAAATTTAAAATCTATTTCATGTTGGCCAGGTGAAACTTCATGGTGTGCTGCTTCAACTACAAATCCTATTTTTTGAAGTTCGAGAACAATATCACGTCTACAATCTTCAGCAGCATCAATTGGAGCAACATCAAAATAGCCACCATTATCATTATAATCTAATGTTGGTTCACCAGTTGTTTTATCCATTTTGAATAAGAAGAATTCTGGTTCAACGCCTAAATTGAAGTTCTCATATCCAAGTTTTCTCATTTCTTCTAGATTTCTTTTTAGAATACTTCTTGGATCTCCTTCAAATGGAACTTTTTCACCTTTTTCATTTGGTTTTAAAACATCACAAATGAATTGAGCAACTTTACCATATGTAGTATCTTCCCAGCTTGATATGATAAATGTATCTAAGTCTGGAGCTAAAAACATATCAGCCTCCATTGTTCTTACAAAGCCTTCAATTGATGAGCCATCAAACATTACATCATCGTTAAGTGCATCATCTAAACCTGTAATAGGTATTTCGACATTTTTAAGTAGACCTAACATATCAGTAAATTGGAGTCTTATATATTTAATATTTTCTTCCTTACAAATTCTTTTGATGTCTTCTTTGGTGTATTTGCTCATATTATCTATTCTCCTTTTTCACAAGCTTACCATTTTTATATATTGAATTCTCTTTAATACATCCTCTTACTGATGATAATGGGTAGATGTTAGTAAATCTTCCTACAATAGTTCCCGGATTTAAGACACTATTACATCCAACTTCTACATAATCGCCAAGGAATGCGCCAATTTTTCTTAACCCTGTTTCTATTTTTTGATTCTCATTATGAATAATGATATTTTTCTTATCTGATTTTATATTTGAAGTTATAGCACCAGCACCCATATGAGCGTGGAATCCTAAAATTGCATCTCCAACATAATTAAAATGTGGTACTTCTGCATTATCAAATATAATAACATTTTTAAGTTCAACTGAATTGCCTATTACAACACCATTCCCTACTAAAGCACTACTTCTAATAAAGGCACCATGTCTTATTTCAGAATTTGCACCAATTATACATGGTGAACCAATATAGGCTGAAGGGTATATTTTAGCGGTATTATGAATCCATACGTTTTCGCTTATTTCCTTATATTCTTCTTTATTTAATGTTTTACCTAAATTAATAATAAACTCTTTAATTCCAGATAGAGCTTGCCATGGATATTCAAATTTATTTAAATAATCTTTTGCAAGTGTATGACCTAAATCATATAAATCAACTATTTTGATATTCATATTACACCTTCTATCCTGCAATTAAATATTATTAACAATATTAACTAATTCATTAGAATATTTATTTACTAAATCATTATCTTTAGCCATAACTGATACTCTTATTAAATCTTCAGTGCCGGAAGCTCTAACAATTATCTTACAATCATTATTTAATTCTTTTTTAATTTCTTCTATTCTATTAAATAATGATTTATTATTTAGAACTTTAGATTTATCTTTAACTTTTATGTTTACCATTTTATCAGCATACATTTTTACTTCATTTAGGTAATCACTTAAATTTGTATTTGTTTCAGCTAATACTTTCATAATTAATACAGCATTTAATACACCATCACCTGTGTGAAGTACATCAGGTACAATGATATGACCTGAATTTTCTCCACCTACTGATAAATGGTTATCAAATAATGCTCTAACTATGTATTTATCCCCAACTGGAGTTTCTATTACATTAATGCCATAATCATTTAGTGATTTAATTAATCCTAAATTAGACATCATTGATAAAACAACTTTATTATCATTTAGCTTATTATTTTTATTTAGGTATCTAGCTAGAATATAAATTAGCATATCGCCATCAACTGTATTACCATTTGAATCAACTGCAAGTACTCTATCACCATCACCATCAAATGCGAATCCTAAATCTGCTTTTTCATTTACAACAGTTTCTTTTAGCATTTCTAAATGTGTTGATCCACATTTATTATTAATGTTATAGCCATCAGGAGTATTTGCTAAAACAATTAAATCATTTGTAATATTTTTAAATATTTCTGGTGCTGTTTCAAATGTAGCTCCATTAGCACAATCTATTACAATTTTTTTATTTGATTTAATAATATGTTTTTTTATAAATGATAAATATTCCTCTTTAGCATTTTCTTCAATTAAATATTTACCGATTTGATTATCTTTTTCTTCTGGATTATCTATTAGATTCTCAACAGCAAGCTCATCTTCTTCTGATAATTTAAAACCATTTTTTAAAACTTTGATTCCATTATCTGTATATGGATTATGACTTGCAGTAATCATAACGCCTGTAAACTTATGAATATATGAATAATATATTAAAGCGGGTGTTGGGATTACTCCAACGAAATGAACATTTAATCCAGATGCTAAAGAGCCTGCAGTTATAGCACTTGATAACATATCTTTTGATAATCTGGTATCGGTTGCTAAAACTATATCTTTATTGCCTAATACTTTTAAAGCACTGCTTAATTTAGTTACTAAATCTATTGTTAATTTTTCATTAGGAATTCCACGGATTCCATCTGTTCCAAAATATTTCATAATATATCAAAACATCCTTTTTTTATATAATTTTGATAAAAATAAATAATAAACTTATATGTTTATATCCATATAAAACTTATAATGTAATTTATATTACAATTTTAGCGTTTTTATCTCGATTATTTTATCACTTTTTACAAGTTCATACAACTGGAAATTCTATAGGATAGATATTTATATCTATTTTGATAATTTATAGAGTGTAGTTATTGGCTAACGGGCTTTCAGCTTCAGATAAACTAAAGTGCTCGCTTCTATCCCTCACTCGATTAGGATGTTAAATTATTACATAAAAATTACATTTTTGTAACTTTTATGTTAGTTTATTTTTATCCATAAAAGTCTCTTCTTGCTAGTTTCTTAAACACCCAAGTGGAACTACATATACT
>CAJOOI010000117.1 GCA_905236105.1 uncultured Acholeplasmatales bacterium | reverse complement strand
GAGAAATTCAGCAATAGAATTGATAAAGCTTATATTATTCATCCAAAGAATCTATCTATTAGAGAAGATGGAATTATTTGTATTCCTGCTTATATGACATTTTGTTTATGATGGAGTAATTTATTTTGAAATTAATAGTTATAATATTGTATAAAAATTCATGCGCCAGCGAATAAATCAAAGGCGCATTTATTTTAATTTAAAAAACTGACTAGATTTTACTCCAGACAGTTATCGTTCATATGTTGTGTGCTCATTATATCGTTGGAGATAATAAAACAGTAGATGGTATTATATATCGAAATATTGAGGATTATTTGTGTAATATAAAAGAAGATAAAAATATCTAAATATATTAATTTAATTCAACTAATGATTTGAATGTTGCATTATTAGATATTAATTTTTCATAATTGCCATTTTCAACAATTGTTCCATTTCTTAAAACAATTATTTCATCGAATTTAGTTAATATTTCTTTGTCAAGTCTGTGAGTAATCATTATTTTTGTTGTATTATTTATTGCAAGCAAATTATTAGTGATAGATGCAAAAGTTTCATTATCAAGTGCGCTTGTTGCCTCATCTAACAATAATAATTGAGATTTTTTAACTAAGGCTCTTGCGATAGAAATTCTTTGTTTTTCACCACCACTTAAATTGCATCCATTTTCTCCACAACGATAATCTCTACCTTTTTCTTCAATTAATTTTACTAATCCAGATTTATTAATTGCTTCATTTAATAAATCCTCATCTACATGAGAATACATAGTTATATTATTGATAATAGAATCATCGAAAACAAAAACATTTTGTTCAACAAATGATGATATTTCAAATAATGAATCAATTGATATTTCTTTTAATTCATTATCATTATAAATAATATTGCCAGAATAATTATTATATTTTCCTAATAATAAATTAATTAATGTAGTTTTTCCTGCACCACTAGTACCAACTATTGCATATGATTTATTTTTTTCAAATTTATAATTAATACCATTTAAAATTATTTTATCATCATACATAAATTTAAGATCTGATACGATAATTTTATCAAAATTTTCGATAATTTTTCCTTCTTTATTATCATTTTCTGGTTTGATGATTTCATCTATCTTTTTAAAAATAGGATTACAAGCTCTTCTTTTCGAAAAAGAAGATGGAATACTCATAAGTGGATTAATAATATAATTCATTAATTGAACAAATAAGATAATAACAGATGGTGCAATATCTCCTGTTTTTATTGAAATATAAGCACCTATGAAAAAAACACCAAATTGAGATAATAAGCTTAATACAGTTTGTACCATTTCCATGATTGCAAGTGTTCTAATTTTGTTAGCTTTTTTAGTTTCTAACGTATTATTGTTTTTTACAAATAATTCTTTAATTTTATTTTCAGATTTAAAAACTTTAATAGTTGAAAAGCCTATTAAATTATCCTTAATAAAATGCATGAAGCTTGCATTTTGATTACTAATTTCTTTTTCGTGAAATGCTAATTTACCACCAACAACTATGGCACCAATAAATGGTAATAAAGATAAACCAATTCCTGCTATAGTTAATAATGGGCTATAAATAAGCATTATAACTATTGTAGTAATAAATAATGTTGTATTGGTGATTAAATCAAAAGCTGAGAATATATAATCTGTTTCTATTCTATTTACATCATTAGTTAAAGAAGAAATATAAGTTGATGTATTTTGCTTATTAAAATTTGCTATATTCTTATCTAAAATATGGCTATAAATATTATTTTTATATTGAGTTATAGCCTTTTTTTGGTATTTAGGCTTTAATAATATTACAAGCAAGAATGTAATGATTGTTGAAAAAAACAATATTAAAAACCATATTCCTTGTTTATATAAAGCATCCATATCTTTTGCTGTAGCAATTGCTATGATTTTTTCTAACATTATTGATATTAAAATCATTCCCGCTGTTTGAGCAAGAGAAGTTAAAACTAAAATAAAAAAATTAAAAATATTTCCTTTATAAATATAATATTTTGTAGAATATTTCATTTTATCATCACCTAAGTTTATATATTTTGTGATTATTATATATATAAAGTAATATTATTACAAGAAATTTTAAGTTGCATCATATGTTTTTGTAGCAACCACCAATAGCAATCATTAAATAAAACAGCAATAAGACTAAAATTCTTATTGCTGCTTTATTTATAGATAATTTTCTAATTTGTTTTTTAATAATAAATATCTTTGATATTTTTCTTCGTTTTTAAAATGTATTTCTTTAAATTGTTGATTTTTTAAATCATAATTCAAAGGTTTATTAAATTGTTCTTTAGTTAAATCAAATATTAAATTATTAATAACATTATAACAATGAAAATTACCATCATCTAATTTAATTCCATATACATTTCCACCAAAGATGTCTTGGACTAAAAATGAAGTAATAGAACATTGTCCTAATGTTTTATTATTAATATTCCAGTCTTTTCTCATTCTTGGTGCACATGTTTCTTTTGACCAAATATTGTTTAATACATCATATAGATCATATAAATCTTTGATTTTATCATATTTTTTATTTATTGGTTTAATATTTGCATATTCATGGCCATAAAATTTATATTGAAATTTAATATTTTTATCTATTTTTAATGATGTCATTTTATTTCAAATTCTATTTCTTTAGTTTCAAATTGAGTTTTAATAATTAATTTAGCCGTACCTTTTTCATGCTTTGTTTTGATGTATGTTCCACACATACCACCCTTAAATGATAATAATTTTGGTCCAATTATTTCAATTGGGCCAGTAGAAGATAATTCAAAAGCTTCTTGATAATATTGTGCTAAATTATCATTTTGGTCTAATACTTTTAATCTTATTGATCTTGCATCATATGTATTTTCTTCATGTAATATATGATTAAATATTTTTACATCAAGATGAATAGATTTAGAATCTCCTAAGCATAAAGTTTTAATAACTTTATTATTTTTTATTGCTTCAATTTTATAAATAGTTTCTTTATCGCCCCAACCACCTATATATTTACCATATAATTCATAACCTTTTTCAAATGTTACATGGTGGAATAATACTAAATTTAGATATTTTAGTTTTATATTAAATGGCATATTATTACCATATAATAAGAAAGCTTTTAAGACTGCTTTCATCTTATCACTAACTTTTTTAGTATAACCTTCTTTAGTAATTAATAATTCACCAACAAAATCATCAATTGTTATTGGAGCGTTAGGTAAATTTTTATATTTTGTATCTTTATGATTAAATTCTCTTATAAATTCATCATTTTTATATAATTTAATTGAATCTGCATTTGTAAATACATTTACTTCATAAATGTTACTTGCAGGATAATCTCCATGGTTCATAAGAGAAGTAGAATATAATGTATCAATATTATTTATTGATGAATATAAATATGCTGCAGGCTTTTTGTTTCTATACATATCAAGTATGCCATGATAACAAATTTTATCACCAGAACCAAAATCTTTGTGGGTGTTGTAATCAAACATGCACCAAGCAAACATTCCTGCTCTTGTATCATCACTAAATAGATCATTAAGCCCTCCTGCAATATTTAAGGCTTGATGTTCAAGATGTAATTCATCATCAAATGATTTAGTAGGATACATATGTCCATTATATTCAGATACTAAATATGGTATATCTTCACTTATAGTGACATTCTTTTTAGGTGTTAATCTATAATTTTCATATTCAGGGACAAAATCATTATATGTATAAACATCTTCTAATTCTTCACCTTTTTGATAGCATCTAACACCACCAGTTTGTCTTGTTGGATCAAGACTATGAATTAGATTATTAGATTTAGTATAAAAATCATGATCATCATGTGATTCATTAATTCTTGCACCCCACAAAATGATTGATGGATGATTTCTATAATCAATTACCATCTTTTTCATAAATTCTAATGCAAGATTTTTCCAATTATCATCACCAATATGCTGCCAACCTGGAGATTCAGTGAAAACAAGAAGACCAATTCTATCACATTCATCAATAAAATATTTAGATTGCATATAATGTGAAGTTCTAACAGCATTAACACCTAATTCATATTTTAAAATTAAAGCATCCTCTTCTTGAATAGATTTAGGCATTGCGTATCCTACATATGGATATGATTGATGCCTATTTAAACCAATAATTCTTATTTTTTTACCATTTAAATAAAAGCCGTCTTTTTTAAATATGGCAGTTCTTAATCCAAATTTATCTTGATATTCATCAATAATTTCATTATTGTCATTCAATAAATTTATTTTAACATCATATAAATTTGGATTATCTAAATCCCATAGCTTTGGATTTTTAAATTCAAATAAATTATCTTGTGATAATTCTTTAGGATTAATTAATTTTTTTTCAATTAATTCATTTTTATAAAAAATATTAATTTCATATTTTGCTAAAGACTTAATACTAACATTAATTAATGCTTCCCATGAATTATCATAAACTGGTTTTATAAATACATTTTCAATATAATTATCATTTAAAACATCGATATAAACATCTCTATAAATTCCACCATAACATAAATAATCAACTACTTTGCCAAATGGTGGAATATTAGGGTCTTCCTTAGCGTCAACTATTACTTTTAATTTGTTTTCTCCTTTTTGAATAAAGTCTTTTAAATTAACATAAAATTTATCATAACCACCATAATGTTTAGTTATTAATTTATCATTTAAATAAATTTCGCATGATTGACCTACACCTTCAAATGTTAAAAATAGATTTTTATTAAAATCATCATCTAAATTAATTGTTTTTGAATATGTAGCTTTTATTTGAAACATTTCTTCATCAAAATAATTAAATGGTATTTCTTTAATAGTATGAGGTAGACTTACTTTTAAAGAAGTAGTACCATCAAAAAAATCCCAATCATTATTCAAATATATTCTTTTTAACATCTTATAAACCTCTATTTTGTATTAGTTAATTTTTTAGTTATAAATTCATATATTTTTTGTCCATCTTCATTATTTTTTAAGAAGACGAATCTATTTTTAGCAAGATATAGATATATGAATTCATCATCTTTTCTTACATCTAATAAATTTTTGTAGGCAACAGTTAATTCTTTTTCATTTACATTAGTTTTTTGGTTAATGTTAAATGTATCAGGATATAATTTATATTCAGTATCAACAAATTCTAAATTGTTTCTCTTTTTAGCCATAATAAATGAATAAAGTATAAATCCACATGCTATAACACTTATAGCCATAAAAGGAATTCCTACAGCCATTACATAAATAAATCCATTACTTCCAATTAGACTTATAATAAGTAATGTTAAACCACTTAAAAATAATATTAGGGCATAAATTAGTGGTTTAACATACATTTTTTTAAGCATTTTTTTTACTACTTTTTGGTATTCTTCTTTTGTAATATAGACATTAGTCTCAATTAAAGCTTTCTTTTCACTCATATTTAAAAAACTCCTTTTTTTAAGCAGTATTATTTTATCATAATTGGTAAATTATTTAAACAAATAAAAGTAGTGATAATAACTTCTTTTTGTGATATAATTTTTAAGAAAATTTGTAAAGGAGTGACATATTATGGAATCATATGTATTTAAAAATAATAGAGAAAAAATTTTTGATTTAATGGAAGATAAATCTATTTTATTTGTTGAATCAAATAAATTAGGAAATGATGATATTTTTAAACAATCTTATAATGTTAATAGAAATTATTATTTTTTATGTGGAGTTTTTGAATTTGAAAATAAAATAATTTTGATTAAAGATGGGGATAAAAGAATAGCTAGAATGTATATTAATCCATATAATGAGCTTAAGGCTAAATGGACTGGTGCCCCACTATCAAAAGAAGAAATAACTAAGATAAGTGGAATTGAAGATGTTAGATATATCCCTTCATATTTTAGAGATTTAGAAACATTAATTGACACATATAATATTTTATATTTAGATATTGAACCAACTGGAGCAACAGAAGAATTAAATTATATGCAGTTATTTGCTAAAAGGATGAAAGAAAGAAATCCTTGGGTTTTAGTTTATAATGCAAGACCTTTATTTACTAAAGCAAGAACTGTAAAGCAAAAAGAAGAAATTGATGAAATGAGAAAAGCAATTGAAATAACTAAAATAGGACTAGAAAATATTTTATCACATATAGGCCCTATGTATGAATATCAATTAGAATCTTATTTTGATCAAGCAATAAAATTTAATGGAGCAACAGGCTATTCATTTCCAACTATTGCCGCATCAGGCGTAAATGCCACATGCTTACATTATCAAGAAAATAATTCATTTGCTAAAGATGGAGATTTAATATTATTTGATTTAGGTGCATCATATAATATGTATTGTGCAGATATTTCAAGAACTTACCCAATAAATGGTAAATTCTCACCACGTCAAAAACAATTATATAATATTGTACTTAATGGACAAAAATATGTATTTGAGAATGCTAAGCCTGGAATTACAACAAAAGAATTAAATCAATTATTAATTGGCTATTTTGCTAAAGAATTAAAAGCTATTGGCTTAATAAAAGAAGATAGTGAAGTTTCTAAATATTATTATCATGGCGTAAGCCATCATATGGGACTTGATTGTCATGATTTATGTGAATATACTCCACTTAAAGCTGGATCTATTATTTCTAACGAACCAGGACTTTATATAAAAGAAGAAGGAATTGGTATTAGAATTGAAGATGATGTTTTAATTACTGAAAATGGGGCAGAATGGTTGAGCCCACAAATTATAAAAGAAGTTGATGATATTGAAGAATTTATAAGGAAGAATAGAAAATAATGAACAAGACAGTATTAAAAAATTATGCTAAATTGATTGTTAAAATGGGCGCAAATGTCCAAAAAAATCAAGATGTTATCATTCGTGTTGGTGTTGAAAATGCCTTTTTTGCAGAATTAGTTGTAGCTGAATGTTATAAAGCAAAAGCTAGAAGTGTTACAGTTGAATGGCAAGATGATAATATAGATAAATTACAATGGAAAAATGAAAAATTAGATGTATTAGCTGAAATTCCAAATTGGCGTTTAGAAAAGATGGAACATCGTGTAAATACTCTTCCAGCTATGATTTATCTTGAAGATTCTGATCCTGACGCACTTAATGATATTGATCAAGATAAGATGACTAAAGTTAGAATGAAAACAGGTCCAATTATGATGAAATATCGTGAAAGAATGGATAACAAATATCAATGGACTATAGTTGGCATTCCTGGAGTAAAATGGGCTCAAAAGATTTTTCCCAATGAAACTAAAAATAATGCAGTAAAATTATTATGGGATGCAATCCTAAAAACAACTAGAGTTTATGGCGATCCTGTAGCAAATTGGGATTTACATAATAAAGATATTAGACAAAGATGCCAATATTTAAATAATTTAGGAATTAAAGAATTACATTATAATTCATCTAATGGCACTAAATTTAGTGTTGGATTAGATAAAACAGCTTTATTTGCTGGAGGATCTGAATTTACATTAGGTGGAGTAGAATATAATCCTAATATGCCTACTGAAGAATGTTTTACATCTCCAAACAAATATACAGCAAATGGTGTTGTTTATTCATCTAAGCCTCTTTCTGTTATGGGTAAAGTAGTAAATAATTTTGGTTTTAGATTTGAAAATGGTAAGATAGTTGAAGTGTTAGCTAAAGAAAAAGAGCATAAAGATGTATTAGAAAAATTAATTTCTTTAGATAATGGTGCAAGTATGCTAGGTGAGGTTGCACTTGTCCCATTTGATTCACCAGTTAATCAAACAGGCTTATTGTTCTTTAATACTTTATATGATGAGAATGCTTGTTGCCACTTAGCTATAGGTAGAGCATTTAATGAATGTATTAGAAATTATCAAAATATGACTGATGAAGAAATAGAAAAAGTCGATTTAAATAAATCAATGATTCATGTTGATTTTATGATAGGTACAAATGATTTATCTATAGTAGCAGATACATATGATGGTAAAACTGTTGAAATATTTAAAAATGGTACATGGGCATTTAATGTTTAAAAATAAATAATGCATAATAAAAGCGATAGATCATTTTGATGAAGGCTATCGCTTTTATTATGTAAAAAAAAACATTTTGCAGCTATTTAATTAAATCAACTTTAAATAATATTAATAGAAATTAATATAATGATGTTTACATGTGGTATAATAAAATAAATAAAGAAATAATTATAACTTTTTAAAAAGTTTCATTAAAAGTGTGACATTTTGATGTTTTAAATCGTTTTATTATTGAAGATAGTTAAATACTATATTCAGAAAGGAGCTATTATGGGAAGAATGACTGATGCAGAATTTTCAAGAGCTTTTAATGAATATTTTAATTTACTATCTAATATTGCTTATAGTTATACTTTAAATAAATTTGATGCAGAAGATGTAGTCCAAGAAGTTTTTATTAAATATTATAGAATTAATAAGAAATTTAATAATAAATTAGAAGAGAAATATTGGCTAATAAGAGTCACAATAAATAAAAGCTTGGATTTTATAAAACAAAATAAAAAAGAAGTATTAATTAATAATGAATCTATTAATATATTACAAAATTCAGAAGAAAATAAAAAGAATGAAGAAATATATGATTGTGTTTGTTCTTTAAAAGATAATTATAAGACAATTATTATTTTATTTTATTATAATAATTATAATATTAAAGAAATTTCAAACATTTTAAAAATAAGTGAAAGTAACGTTACTACAAGACTTAATAGAGCTAAAAAGAAATTGAAAGATATTATTACTGAAAGGATTCAAAAATGGAAGATAAAGAATTAGAAGAACTTTTGAAAATGAATTTTCCAGAAATACGAGGAGATGAAGAAAAAGTTCTTCTGGCATGTAAGAAAAGAAAAAATAAATATAACAAAATATTAAAAAGCTCGATTTATGTATTATCTAGTTTTGTAGTGATAGCTAGTATAATTATTATGAGCATTTTGCTCATAAATAATAGAATACCTAGCGATGTTGAAAAGATAAATGATGCTATTCTAAGTTTGGATAATATTGAAAATGATGAAGAAAAAATGCTTGAAATAATGAAGATTGATAAAGAAATTCAAACGATTGATAATGATAAACTTCAAAACATAAATAATACTAAATTATTATATGAAAAAAATTTGACTGTTAATAATTTGAAAAATTCAGTTGAATGGAGTGAATTATTTGTAATTGATGAGCAATATTTCATCGTCGAATCAATTGTTGATTTGAGTAATGTATCAGTGGCAAAAATTAATGAAAACAGTCTAAATCCGAATGAAGCATATGAAGAAAGAATTAACGATTTAGACTTTAATAAGAGTTTTTTAAGTCTTATTAATGTTCCTTATTCTGAGATTAGTTTAGAAAATGACAATGTATTAATAAATATGTTTAGAAAAGAAATGAAATCTTATGATTATCGTTCTCCATTTTATGTTATGTATGATATAAATGAAGATAGTTTTTTTCAATTTATGATACATCCAAGTGGATATATTGTTATTACAATTCAAAAGTTACTAGAAGATAAAATAACTTTGTATAAAAAATATGTTTCAATTGTTAGAGTGAATTATGAAGATTTTGAGTTACTATTAGACAAAGAAAATTTGAAAAAATATAACATGTATAAAAACTATAACATTGTAAAGAATGAGATGAATATAGGGAAAACGGATATTAGTTCGATTGATTTTTTATCAATTATTGAAAATGCTTCATCTAGTATCGCTAAAATTATAAATGATAAAGATGATATAGAATTAATCTTATCTTTTATCAATAATGATAATATGTTATTTGATAAAGAAATATATTATGTAAAGCCGTATGATTTTTCTTGTATAACAATTGGAATATCTTTAAAATTAAGTGATGGTTCAACAAATAATATTTCTTGTAAAATATCAAATGAAGGTGTCTTGAAAGTAAGAGCAAGTAATGATCCATATATTTATTATACAGATAAGAATGTTATAGATTATAATGCATTATTGGCATGTATTAGAAATATATTATATAAGTAAAGGATATTGATTATGAAAAAAGTGTTTTGGTTATTTGTAGAAGTTGGTTTTATGGTTTTTATCTTTAAGGCACTAGTTTTTACAGTTAGTGCGGCTGAAGACAACTTAGAATTTAATGAAGATATTTCAAATTATATGGAAATACATTATTTACGTGATAGCGGAAATTCATATGATGGTTATTTAGATTTTGACGAACATATTTATGTCAATGTTGAAAATACGCTAACACCAAATGGTAATGAAGTCGAAGTATATGAAACATTTAATGATTTTTCTGATACATATATTTTTGCTTACAATAATTATTATGATTCATTATACCCGGACGCTATAAGGTTATCTTCTGCGACAGCTCGATATAATTGTCATTCTTATGCATGGTATAGCCAAGATATAAATAGTAATCATTACTGGATGAATGATCCTAGTGAATATTATGACATTGAAGATATGACTTACGAAATGGTAAATACTCCTAGAATTGGTGATATTATTTGCTATTTTGATGATAATGGAACTCCATATAATTTAACTGACGATAATAATTTGCATTCGGGAATAATTGTAGATTATGATTCGTCAATAACGATAAATAATGTATGTGGAAATTCTAATCAAGTGACTGTATTATCTAAGTGGGGGCCAGCAGGGTTATATCAGCATATGGGAGATAATTGTCCATATGTTTCTAGTCATAATGGTAATGCTGACTATGTTAAGTACTATCGCCCTAGAACTAATAATGCTTATACATTAACAAGTTCTTTTAATAATACAGTAACAGCATATTTAAATGGTAATGGAACAATAACAGACAAATATGCAATGTATGAATTGAATGCAAATAATTGGTATTATTCATTTAATATATCATCTGACAAACAATTAGATGTTAGATTATATGATGAGCATATGCAATTAGTTAATATAGCACAAACAATAACAGGAAATTATACAAATAGTTTTATTAATCAGTTATTAAATGGAAGGTATTATTTACGTGTTTCTTATCAAAATACATCTCAATCAGGAACAATTAGTACACATATTAGTTATCATTCACATAATTATGGTGCGCCATATGTATGGAAAAATTATAATCAACATAAATCAACATGTTTATGTGGAGAAACGCATCAAGAACCACATGCCGTTTCGTCAACTAGCTTTGGTGGTCAACAATATGCTACATGCCTATTATGTGGTGGTTTAGCAAGTATTGGATTTATTGGACCAATGGCTAAGGGCACTTTACCAACTACAATTAATGGAAGTTTCATTCTTCCAAATGGTGTTGTTGTATTAGTAGATACTGATATAGATTCTTATTTACATAACGCATTAATATTTTATTATCCTAATGTTGAATTCTCTAGATGTTAAAAAGATTTAATGCATAAAAGTGATAGTTCAAACTATCGCTTTTATTATGTACATTATTCTTCATAAATTTTTTTTAAGTTGAGCTAATAATACATTTTTACCGACTCCTCTAGGCCAAGTGATTGTTAGAACTTTTGATTCTGGTGAATCAGGTGAAAAAATATTATTTATTTCTTCATATTCTTTTTTCTGATATTACATTATTTGGTTCTTCACCAAAACTAATATTGAATGGACTATTGTTCATTTAAAACACCTCCATTTTTATTTCAGAACATTTTTTTGTCTTTGCGGATATATTTTTGTCATTGTATGTCATTTTAGATATTTTTTGTCATTTTCAAATAAAAAAAGCTAAGTATTTAAGCAATATATAACTTAAACTTAGCTTCTGTTTTATTTGAATAAGCTTTTGAAACTATTTT
>CAJOOI010000116.1 GCA_905236105.1 uncultured Acholeplasmatales bacterium | reverse complement strand
TTATATCATAAGAAAAAAAAAGATTATAGTAAAAATTACTATAATCCTTTTATTAAATAGAATTAAGATTCTTCGTTTATATCGCTTTCGATATCTAAGTGAATTCTCTTTCCTTCCTTAGAAGCTCCAGCATATAATACTGTTCTAATTGCCTTAGCTATAGTACCACCTTTGCCTACTACTCTACCAAAGTCTTGTGATTTGACAATAAGTTTAAATTCTAAATTGTCTTCATCATCATTTAATCTTTCGATTTTAACATCTTGAGGATATGCAACTAAGGGAAGAACTAAACTTTTAATTAATTCTTCGTAATTAATCATATTATCCTCCTACTTTGTTTGAGCGTTAAGTTTAAGTAATCTCTTGATTGTATCAGTTGGTTTTGCGCCTTTGGCTAACCAAGCATCAACTTTTTCTCTATCTACAACTAATGTTGCAGGTTCAGTTGTTGGGATATATGAACCTAATATTTCTAAGAATTTACCATCACGTGGGCTTCTTGAATCAGCAGCAACTATACGATATTTTGGAGCCTTATGTGCGCCAAATCTTTGTAATCTAATTTTTACCATAATATCAATCTCCTTTTCAAAACTAACAAAATTATATCATAAAAATATATACTGTCAAGTCTTTTTTCTTGACAGTGATAATTATTTCATTATTTTTGCCCGAGTTTTGCAGTTGTTGTGCTAAGAACCCCTTCTATCATAGGAAGGTGGCTATTTATTATGTTGCTCATAGAGTAACATAACAAAAATCCCAAGAATTTTTCATCTTGGGATAATCTTATTATTTCAATTTAATTGGATTAATTGATCCATCTGGATTTGGATGTTCATCTAAATATTTTCTTATTTCTTCTGGTTTACCAGATTTTAAGCCTGGCTTACATTGACTTAAATTGTCAGCCCCACCTTCAACTATCGCAGTAGCATAACCGCTACAGCCAGGAAATCCACAGGCACCACAATTTGCATTCGGCAATATCTTCGTGATGTCTTCTATTCTTGTATCAATATCAACATGTAATACTTTAGAAGCAATAGCTAATCCTAAACCAAATATCAACCCTAGACCAGTAAGGATTAATGCAGCCCATAATAACGTCATTTCGTATTCTCTCCTTTATCTTCATCTAATTCTTTTTTGATTTTTTCAATCTCGAATTTTTCTTTTATTGAGCATCCTTCATTGCTGCAAGATAGACAAGTCATCTCTTCTATCTTTATTTGTTCACAACCTTCTGGAACTGGTGTTCTTCTATTGTGAACAAATGAAATAAAGAATACTGCACCAATAAACACTATTAAAGCTATAGCAATAACTAAATACCAATTCATATTATTTAATTAATCCGCTAAAGCCTAAGAATGCCATTGCCATTAAAGCTGCAGTTACAAGGGCAATAGGAATTCCTTTGAAAGCTTTTGGTGCATCTGATGCATCAAGACGATATCTTATTGTTGAGAAAATAAATATAACTAAAGCAAAACCAACACCTGTACCAATCGCATTTGCCATTGAATCAGCAAAATTAAGTGCTTGATCTGTATTTCCTTGAGCAACACCCAAAACAGCACAGTTTGTTGTGATAAGTGGTAAATATACACCAAGTGATTTATATAATGATGGTGAATATTTTTTAATAAACATTTCAATTAATTGAACGATAGATGCAATAACTAAAATATAAGTTATTGTATCCATAAATGCGATACCAGCTAATGATAATAATTGATAAATTGGCCAACATATCAAAGATGCTAAAATAATAACAAATACTACGGCAACACCCATTCCTAAAGCACTAGAAGATTTTTTAGAAACTCCTAAGAATGGACAAATGCCATAAAATCTTGCTAGAGTAACGTTATTAATTAACATTGCGTTTACTATACCTAATAAGAAAGCGATAATGTAATTCATTAGTTAGCTCCTTTCTCTGCTGTATTAGCAGCTGCAAGTTCTTGTTGTTTTTTAAGCTTTAATTCTTCAATACGTTTCTTTTCTGCCTCTTTTAATTTTTCTTCTTTACGATTCTTATAGAAAGCCATAACTGCTAAAACTATGCCTAACGTTAAGAAACCACCAGCAGATTGAACAAATAAGCTTAAAGCATATTGTTCAGGGAATAGATGTAAATGGAATTCAGTTCCAATTGGGAAATAAACGCCAAATGATATAGCACCTGTACCTAATATTTCTCTTATAATAGCTATAATACATAATGCCATTGTATAACCAATACCACAACCTAAGCCATCAAAGAATGAAGCTTTAGGTCCATGCTTTGAAGCAAATGATTCTGCTCTACCTAAAATTATACAGTTAACAACTATAAGTGAAATAAATACACCTAAGCTTGAATACAATGCTGGTACAAATGCTTCTGTAAGCATCTTAACTATTGTTACAAATGTTGCGATAATAACAATATAACAAGGTATCTTTACTTCTGAAGGAATAATATTACGAAGTAAAGAAATCAATACATTTGAACCAATTAATACTAATATAACTAATATACCCATACCAATTGCAGATTCTAAGCTCTTAGTAACTGCAAGAGTAGGACACATACCAAGTAAAGATACAAATACCGGATTTTCTTTAATGATACCATTTAAGAAGGCGGCTTTAGATTTTACATTTTCTTTGAATTTTTCTTTTGCCATCTTACTTACCTCCTTTTGCATCATTTAAAGCTGCATTCACTAATTCTTTAACTAGCTTAGCACCAAATGTAGCGCCACATGCAACATCAATATT
>CAJOOI010000115.1 GCA_905236105.1 uncultured Acholeplasmatales bacterium | reverse complement strand
CTTGGGCTAACTCTCTATTTGAAGATAATGCTGAATTTGGTTTCGGTATGAGAATGGGTGTTGAAACATTAAGAGATAGACTTCAAACTGTTATGGCTCTTAACCTTGAAAACATGCCAGCTGAAGCAAAAGAATTATGTCAATCTTGGATTGAAAATAGAAAGAGCGGCGCTAAGACTAAAGAATTAGCACCAAAGATTGTTGCAGCAATGGAAGCATTAGATGCTCCATTTGCAAAAGAAATATTATCATTAAAAGATTATCTAGTTAAGATTTCTCAATGGATTATCGGTGGTGATGGCTGGGCATACGATATCGGTTACGGTGGACTTGACCATGTTATCGCTAATAACCAAGATGTTAATATCTTAGTTCTAGATACAGAAGTTTACTCAAATACTGGTGGTCAAGCATCAAAATCTTCAAGAAATGGTGCTATTGCTAAATTCGCAGCTGCTGGTAAACCAACTAATAAGAAAGACTTAGCTTCAATTGCTATGTCATATGGCCATGTTTATGTTGCTACAGTATCTCATGGTTATAATCAAAATCAAGTTATTAAAGCTTTAAGAGAAGCAGAAGCTTACGATGGCCCATCAATCGTAATTTGTTATGCTCCTTGTATCGCTCATAACATTAAAAAAGGTCTATTTATGTCACAAATGGAAGCTAAAGCTGCAGTTGAATGTGGTTATTGGCCAACATTTAGATTCAATCCTGATTTAGAAAAAGAAGGCAAGAATCCATTTATCTTAGACTCTAAAGAAGAACCAAACTGGTCTAAATATCATGACTTCCTAATGAATGAAGGCCGTTATAGTCAATTAACTAAGATTCGTCCTGATGAAGCAGAAAGAATCTTAGAATGGAACTTAAAGGATGCTCAAAGAAGATTCAATCATTATATGGACTTATTACACAAAGAGTACCCAAATAAATAGTTCTTTTAAGAATTTTATATAATTATTAAATAAATTTTAGGTGAAGCCGTTTGCCCATTTGGCTTCACCTATATTTATAATTAAAGGTAATAATGAAAAAAATTGCGAGAATATTTTACATAGTAGGTATTGTTTATTCTTCAATATCTATTGGAGTATGCGCTATATTATCATTAATTGGCCCAATTGTTTTTGGTGTTGGTGTTAGTGAAAATGATAATGAAGCGACTGCCTATGGTGTTGTTTTAATGGCAATTGGTTTTACATTTTTAGTTTGTTACATTATAAGCTTAATATTTTCAATTATAGCTTTAAAGGCTCTAAATAGAGATGAAAAAGGCATCATATTATATGTTTTAGCAATTGTTGGTGGAGTATTAGGCACACCTTTTTCAATTGCTGCAGGAATAATATCAATCGTTTATGCAACAAGACTAAAAAATGAACAAACAAACGTAATAAATTAAAAAATTAGTCACCTTTGTGACTATTATGCTCGCTTAGTACATCGGTAGTACGCGGCCATGGTAAGGCTGAAAGATAGGTTCGACTCCTATAGTGAGCACCATTTAATAAAAAATTAATTTTAAATTCAGTCATCCTGAAACACTTTTAATAAAATAATTTATAAAACGTTTTCGTAAAAAAAAAGACTTATTTTGTGAAATAATGGATATTAATTCATTGTATTTTTAAAAACAAAATAAGTCTTTTTATATTATTGTTCAAATTGAATAAAATGAGAAAATGCATAAATTTGACAAAGAAAAATTATTTGTTAAACTATATCTAAAGAAAGGGTATAGTATGCATAATCGCTGTCTTAATTGTGGTAATAGTTTTTATACTAAAAGAAATCTTCTAAGTTTGTTTTCAAATAAAAAAATGTATTTATGTAATTTATGTATTAGGCAAAACCCAATCAATTTAAAATTTGAAGAAATAATTTTAGATAAATATACTGTTACAATTATTACTATGTTTAATAATGTTTATATAAAAGATTTTTCATGTTTTTTTAATGAATATGGGAAAATTTATAAAGCTATTTATTTAAAAACAGATAAGCCAATTATATTTATTGAACATATAAATTTAAATGATGATGTGATAGAAGAAATAGATGAAATAACAAAATTATTTTCTTCTGATATTATAATTCTTTCTTTTACTAAAAAATCATATTAACGTAAAAATTTAATATGCTTTATTTAAAAAGTAAGACTATTTAAATATTACATTATTATTTTACTCTTTTCCCACAATTGTTAATATGGTTGCTGGTACCTTCATGAAAAGTTGAAGGTATCAGTTTTTTCTTTTTTGTGAATTGAAAATATTGAAATCGCTTACATTACTATGCTATAATATTACCAAAGAAAGGTAGTGAATAATATGAGAGTAGAAGTAACTGGAAAAAACGGATTTAATCCAACAAAAGATATGAAGGAGTATATTGAAAAGAAATTAACAAAGCTAAAAGATTTACTTCCTGATTATGAAAATGCTTCAGCTAGAGTAGTATTTAAAGAATATAAATCTTTTAAAAAGGTTGAAGTAACAATTCCTTCTAAAAATATTATTTTAAGAGCTGAAGTATCATCTAATGAAATCAATTCTGGTATTGATTTAGTTGTTGATAAACTTGTTACACAAATTAAGAAATATAATTCTAAGATTAAAGACAAATTAGGAAAAACAAGTTTAAAATATCAAGATGTTGAAGATTCAGCAAGCGAAGTAGTAAGAGATAAACATTTGAAACTAGAACCATTATCAAGAGAAGAAGCTATAACTCAAATGGAATTATTAGGACATAATTTCTTTGTTTATCTAGATAAGGACACAAGAAAAACAACTGTATTATATCTAAGAGAAGATGGCAAATATGCCGTAATAATTACAGAATAATCAAATATCAATTTATTTCATTAATTAATCCCCAAATTTTTGGGGATTTTTAATTGATATTTTTGTTTTATTATTATATAATTACAAGTAATTTGGAGGAAAAATTATGTCAGGTAATTTAATATTATTTATCGCATATGTTGCATATTTATTTATCGCTTCATGTGTAACATTCGTATTATTTTTGAAGGATAAAAAAATGGCTCAAGGTGGAGGAGGCCCTGTTAGAATTAAAGAAAAGACCCTTCTTGGAGCTTGTGTGTTTGGTGGTGCAATTGGTGGATTTATAGGTAGACTTGTTGCTCATCATAAAACAAATAAAATTTATTTTTCATTCACAATTTATTTAAGCTTATTACTAGAAATTGCTGCATTTGTAGTATTACTAGTTTTCGCAGTAAAATAGGGAGGATATTATGGCACCAAAAACAGATTTAGAAAAGTCACATTCTAAGGCATCAAATTTTAAGTTAACTATGATTGCCTTTTTAGGGGCAATTGGATTTGCAGCTGTATGGATTGGAGTTGCACTTATATTAAAAGGTAATTTTAATAATTGGAATTTTACACCTTTTGCTTTACCTATAGCAATTGGTGGAGGAGTTTTGTTGCTTCTTTCTTATTTTTTGATTGCAAGATTTACAAGATAAATGTTAAAAATGATTTGAGATTTCTCAAATCATTTTTAATTTTCAATCGTTTTACATTTATAGAATTGACATTTTAACTTTACTATGATTTTAAATTATTATATAATTTATTATGATTGGATGTGATGTTATGGCTGTAGATTTAGAGCAACCTTTAGACGCATATAAAATATATTTAAAAGATAAACATCATGATAATACTGTTAAATATTTTGAAGAATTAACTAGAGAATCTAAAATAGATATAGCTTCAAATCAAAAAATAGTTAAAGAATATAATGAAACAGTAAAATTATTGGAACAAAATAATAAAAGTAGTAGAAAATATAAAGCCTTAAAGATTTTATTAATTATTTTGATAATAGCCATGTTTGTTGGTGGCATTATTATGATTTATTGTGGTGCATCAGATAAATTAAGTAAAGGTCTTGGTATAGGTGTTGGTATTGCTTTAATTATTTTACCAATTATAATCATTGTTTTATTAGCTACAATTATTAGAAAAAAATTAAAAGAATTAAAAGATATAATTGATAAATTGCAAGCAAAAGCTGATAAATTACTTAAAGAAGCTTGGAAATCAATGGAATCTTTAAATAATTTATATGATTGGAATATTCCAGCATATATTACTAATAAAGATACTGATTTAATAGTTTTAGATAAGAATTTTAATGCGAAAAGATTTAAATATTTACATGATTTATATGGATTTGATTCAATTGATGATGAGACATCTTCAACTGTAATGGTTCAATCAGGAGAAATTCTTGGAAATCCATTTGTTATTTGTAAAGATTTTAGTCAAGATTGGCACGATGTAACTTATCAAGGATCAATTATAATTCATTGGACTGAGACAGTTCATACAAAAGATGGTACAAGAATTGAACATAGAAGCCAAACATTAATTGCGACTATTACAAAACCTGCACCATATTATAATTATGACACTTATGTAGTATATGGAAATGATGCATGTCCTAATTTATCTTTCAGAAGACAACCATCAAGTGGCGCTGATTTAGATGATAAAAAATTAGAAAAATATGTTTCTAAAAAATCTAAACAACTTGATAAGAAAGAAAAACATGATTTAATGGATAATGATGATAAAACTAATTTCCAAAAAATGGGTAACGATGAATTTGAAGCATTATTTGGAGCAACTAATAGAGATAATGAAGTTGAATTTAGATTATTATTTACTCCACTTGCTCAAAGAAATATGATTAAATTAATTAGAAGTAAAGAGCCATATGGTGATGATTTCTATTTCACAAAAGATAAAAAAATTAATTATATTCAATCACTTCATTCACAAAGCTTTAATTATCGTGCAGACCCTGAAGTGTTTATCGATTATGATTATGAAAGAGCAAAAAAGAATTTTATTGCTTATAATGATAATTTCTTCAAATCATTTTTCTTTGATTTAGCTCCTTTATTATCAATTCCACTTTATCAACAAAATAAGAGTAGAGATTATATTTATAAAAATGATTATTTTGCAAATACAACTTCATATGAACAAGAAGTACTTGCAAATCAATATGATAAATCAATATTTAAACATCAAGAATGTGCAACTGATACAATCTTAAAAGCACATTTCAATTCTAAAGCTGGTGATGTTGATAATATTACAATTAGATCACATGGCTTTAAGAAAGTAAAACATCTTGATATGGTACCAAAATTAGGTGGAGATGGTAGAATGCATTCAGTCCCAGTTGAGTGGTATGAATATCTTCCTGTATATAAAGATACACCAATTAGTGTTACTGAAAAGAATTCAACAAGAAGTGGCTTTGCAAATTTAGTAAATTCACCACAATTCCAAAAAATAATGTCTACTATATCTAAAAATGGTCCATGCCATTTTGAAAGAGGATTATTTACATATATTGGTGCAACTTTAGCTACATCTCAAGCAAATAATTTAAATAATTTATTTGGTAATGTAGCAACTGATGCTAGATTAGAACAAATATTAAAAGTTGAACGTGCAGTTAACGAAGGAGTTAAACAAGAAAATAAATTAAATGAAGCTTCTAATAATCAAACAGAAGAAAAAATAGAAGCGGTTGATCAAAAAGAAAATAAAAAAGGTTCTAATGACTAAGGTCAATAAGAATAAATAAAAAAAAGAAAGGAAAATAAAATATGGCAAACTTACTTGATGAAGAAACTGGTCCTATCAGAGAAGAAGGCAAAGATGTTAATGTAATTGCAAAGCAAATTCCTATTACTGTAGGTCCTGGTTCAACTGTATTCCAAGTTATTCTATGGGTTCTTGGAATTATTCCTGGTTTAATTTTCTTAGCAGTGAAAATTAAAGCAAGAAATTACTTAAATCAACTTGAACAAAAAATTCAACATGATGCGTCTCAAATTGATAACTATCTAGAACAAAGAGTTGTTATTTTATCTAACTTAGCTCAATTAGTTAATAAAGCAGTAGAATTAGATAAAACTACATTTGTTGCAATTAGTGAAGCAAGAAGTGGTAAGACTCCTACTGCAAATCTTTCTGATGAAGAAAGAAATAATTTAGGTAGTAGAGCTGATAACATCAGCAATCGTATCAATGTTACACTTGAAGCATATCCTGATTTAAGAAGCCATGGTGAAATTGCAGATGCAATTCAACAAAATTCTTATTTACAAAAAGAAATTACTGCTGCAAGAGAAGTTTATAATGATTCAGTTGCAAGATGGAATCAAGCTGTAATGACTTGGCCAGCAAAGAAAATCGTTGCTGCAAAACAAGGCTATACTACTAGAATCCCATTTATAGCATCTCAAGAAACAAAAGAAAAAGCACGTGGTGTATTCTTTTAGTAAAAATTAAAAATAAAAAGATGAATGGAGTTATCTTCATTCATCTTTTTAAAAAGGAGTTATTATGCAAAGTGATATAAAGAGAAAAGGCATATTTGGACCTAATTCGATCGTGGCGATAGTTGCATATATTATATCTATGTTTATATTAGGTACAGTATTCATTTATTTGTTTGCTTATGTCTATTCAATAGAATACGATGGTAAAATAGTATTTAATGATTTAATTCGATTTATAGCTGATGGTAAAATTTCTGGAATTCCTGAAATATATAAAGACTTATATGTAAATGCATCTTTAAAGATTCAATCTTATGCAAATTTCTTATCATATTTTTTAGGAATTGTTTTTGCTGTTATTTATTTAAGAGATATATTAAAATCTTCATTAATTACATTAAATAAATATAAAATACAATATTTATTGATGTTTGTAAGTGCTATTGCATTTGTAGGCGTAACTTATCTGATTGATTTATTTATTTCATCACATGTTCAAAATAGTGTAAACCAATCAACAATTGAAACATTGATTAAAGGTGATTATCGAATACCGATGATTATTGCAACAGTTATTTTTGCGCCAATATTAGAAGAACTTATATATCGTGGAGCTATTTTTAAATTAACAAAAAATCATAAAGTAGCAGGATATATTATCTCTATTATTTTATTTACCTTTCCACATATGCTTTCAACACCTTTTGATAATCCTTTTATTTGGTTATTTCAATCAGTACCATATATTGCTAGTGCATTACTTTTGTGTCTTATTTATGATTTATTTAAAGGTAATATTTATGCATCAATATTAGCTCATATGTTTAACAATGCTTTAGCAATTGTTTTAGTTTTATTTGTTTAAAAGGAGAAAAAATGCTTAAATTAAATATAGAAGAATATAAAAATAATATCTTTGAGGATTTAAAAAAAATAAATCCAATTCTAACTGTTGGTTCATATAATGATTTTAATGCTATGACAGTATCTTGGGGTGGAATTGGTGTTTTATGGAATCTTAATGTGGCAATAGTATATGTTAGAAAATCAAGAAACACATATAAATTCAGTGAAAAATATGATAGCTTTACTTTGTCATTTTTGCCAGAAAAATATGCAAAAGAAGTAGCCTTTTTTGGCTCAAAATCTGGAAGAGATTATGACAAATTTAAAGAAACAGGACTTCATGCTTCATATGAACCAGATTTTAATGGCTATTTTGTAGCTGAAGCTAATTATGTAATAAGAATGAAGAAAATTGCTAAATTTGATTTTGATTCTGATTTTATTCCAGAAGAAGTTAAAAATCATTATCCTAATGATGATTATCATACAGCATATTTCTGTAAGATAGTAGATATATTAGTAAATGAAGATTATGAAGATTATAAATTTATTTTAAATAGGTAAAATAAAAGACTTACTTAATAAATGACCAAATAAATTAAGTAAGTCTTTTATTATTCTTTTACAGACATCATATCATCTAATTCTAAAGCTAAATCAAAACGATTTTTATTTAATACATAACTAAATTCATCGAATATTAGTTTTTCAGCATCTCTCATAGATTGTTCATCAGATGAATGTAATTTTCTATTTTTATCTTTTAATGAATATTGATGTTTTTTTATTGATTTAATTAATGAGATAGTTTTTGATCTATCTCCTAATTTGATAATATCTGAAAATTCTTTTTTTCTTTCATTGTCATTATCAATCCAAAAAGTATCAATATTAGGAATTTCTGAGATAATTTTTTTGATTTCTTCAGCATTCAAAATAGGATGAAGACGAGAAGAAGTAAGTGGGTTATTTACTGGAACAGTTAATTCAGTTTTTGATTCGTTTATTGGAACAAGTACATAAAAATCATTGTTTGAACCATTAAAATTCATATTGATTATTTCACGAACTCTACAAATTCCATAAACAGTATAAAGTAAAACATCACCCTGTTTATACATGATTTAACCCCCTTTTCTTATTATTTATTATAACATAATAAATAAAATTTTTCAAAAATTAATTTTTTTTCTATACAAAAATATTCAATTATGGTATATTTTTATAGATTATGGGTTAAAATAATATGATTGAAAATTACAAGGATTTTAAATTATTTTTAGAAAAACTTAATAATAGACCAAGAATACTTCTTCATGCATGTTGTGCACCTTGTTCATCATATACTTTATTGTTTTTAATGAAATATTTTGATGTTACTATTTTTTATTCAAATGATAATATTTATCCTAAAGAAGAATTTGATAGAAGATTAGATGAAATAACAAATTTTATTAAAAATTTTGATGGAATTGATTTAATATATGATGAATATGATAATAATAACTATGATAAGGCAGTTAAAGGCTTAGAAGATTTAGGTGAAAAATCAGCTAGATGTTATAAATGTTATGAAATGCGTTTAACTAGATGTGCAATAAAAGCTAAAGAATTAAATTATGATTATTTCACTACTACCTTATCTATTTCACCCCATAAAATAGATAAATGGATTAATGAAATTGGATATAGATTAGAAGAAGAATATGGTGTTAAATATTTATATTCTAATTTTAAAAAAGAAGAAGGTTATAAAAAATCTTGTGAGCTTTCTAAAAAATATAATTTATATCGACAAGATTATTGTGGTTGTAAATATTCAAAAGAGGTTGCTTTAAAAAAATGATTCCACTTATTAAAGAAACTAAAATTAGAAAATTAAATATAACTGATAATAATCGTATGATTTTTGTAAGTGATATTCATGGTGATATAGATACTTTTTTATATGGACTTAAAAAAATAAATTTTAATAAAGATGATTATTTATTTTTGATTGGTGATATATATGAAAAAGGCAATGATGGGAAAAATTTAGAAACTTTTGAAAAAATAATATCCATGAAAAAAGAATTTCCTAAATTTTATCCAATGGCTGGTAATTGTGATGAAGTATTTAGATTTATAATACCTAAAGAAGCCGAAGATAGATTATCATATTATTTAAATATAAAAAAGCATTCTATATTAAATGATATTGCCACCAAAGAACAATTAGAAATTAACACTGAAATGGATTTAGATAAATTTAAAAAAATAGTATTTACTAAATATTCATATCTAGTTGAATTTATGGATAATATGGATGATGTTATTTTCATAAACGATAAATTAGTATTAGTTCATGCAGGTATTAATGATATTAATAACATCCCAAAAAACGCAATTGATGTTTTAAAATATGATAGATTTTATGAATTAGGAAATAAACAAGAAAAAATAATGATTGTAGGTCATTATCCTACAAGAAATTATAGGAATGATGTATTTTGTTGTAATCCTATTTTTGATTATGATAAAAAAATTTTTTCAATTGATGGTGGAAATCATGTCTGTAAAGGCGGTCAAATTAATTTTGTTATCTTAGATAATATTAATGATTTTCATTTTTCATATGAAAGATTTGATCATTATCCAAAATATGTAATAAAAGAAGATATATATTACAATTCTTCATCAAAAAAATTATCATTAAATTTTATTGATAATGAAATTGATATTTTAAGTGAAGATTTAGATTTTTATTTAGTAAGACATAAAAAATCAACAATTGAATTTTGGGTTCACAAGTCACTTGTTTATATGGATGATAATTATAAATATTATGCATATGATTCTACAAATTCATTTATGTCTTTAAAAAAAGGTGATGTAATTTCAATTGTTATTAAAGCACATCCATATTCTATTATAAATAAAGATGGATATGTAGGTATGATTGAAACTAAATATATAAAATAAAATATGAAAATAGATTATCCAATTTATGAAAAAATAAATATTAAAGATTATTTATTAAGATGTCATTTATCTAAATCGAATATTTATAAATTATTTTTTGAAAAAAAGATTTATGTAAATGGTATTAATGTAAAAGATAATTATATATTAAATGAAAATGATATTTTAAGTATAGAATATGATGAATTAGAGAATTATAAACCTGAAAAAGGTATTCTAGATATTATATATGAAGATGAATATTTATTAATAATTAATAAACAAAGTGGTATTATCATTCATGATGATATTAATTCTTTAGCTAATATTGTTAGTAATTATTATAAAGAAAATAATATCAATTTGAGTGTAAAATATCCTCATCGTATTGATAAAGATACTTCAGGAATTATAGTTTTTTGTAAAGATTTATTATCATTAAGTTATTTTTCTTATTTATTTGATGTACATGAAATAAAAAGAAAATATTTAGCTTTATGCGAAGGTCATTTTATAAATAAAAAAGGAAAAATAAGTTATTCGATTGGAAAAGATAGACATATTAATGGAAAAATGATTTGTTATAAAGGCGGAAGTACTGCTATAACAAATTATAAAGTTATAAAAGAAATAGGAAATAATTCATTAGTAGAATTTATATTAGAAACTGGAAGAACGCATCAAATTAGAGTTCATACTGCCAAAATAGGGCATCCTATTGTTGGTGATTTCCTATATGGTTCAAAGATAAAGATGAATAGATTTTTACTTCATAGTTATTATATTTCTTTTTTTCATCCATTTAAAAATAGAGAAATTATTCTTACTATAGATCCAGATAATGTATTTGAAAGCGAAGTGAATTAAATGCTATTTGGAAAATATATTAATAAATATTATAAAAAATATTTTATTTTCTTTCTTATTGGCTTACTAGCTTTAGTTTTAGTCGATTATTTTCAGCTTGAGATCCCTAGAATTTGTGGATTAATAATTGATGGAGTTAAAGACGGAAGCCTATTTACTGATGAAAACATTAATAAAATGGTAAGATATATGCTATATTTAGGCTTAATAGCATTTATTATGTTTGCTGGACGTTTTGCATGGCGCTGGGCTGTATTTGGAGTAGCAGTTAGAATTGAAAGCGACATAAGAGAAGATATGTTTAAGCATTCATTAGGCCTATCAAACCAATATTATAAACAACATAAAGTTGGTCAATTAATGGCTTTATACACAAATGACCTTCAAACTATTAGACAGTCATTTGGTGGTGGAACAATTTATGCAGTTGATGCATTATTCTTAGGTGGTATTGCTTTTTATAAGATGGTTAAATTAAATTATATTTTAGCACTTATATCTTTAATACCACTTACTGTTATTATGGTTGCTTCCCTTCTAATTGGTAAAGTGATGGAAAGAAAGCATTTAAGAAGACAAGAAGCATATGATGATTTAAGTGATTTTGCTCAAGAAAATTTTTCTGGTATTTCTGTAATTAAAGCATTTGTAAAAGAAGTATTTGAAATTAGACAATTTAAAAAATTAAATCAAAATAATTATAATGCGAATGTCGATTTTATAAGATTTAGTTTAATTCTTGATATCCTACTTTCATTTTTTTTATCATTTATAGTTGCATTACTATTTGGTGGTGGAGCATATTTTGTTATCAAACAAACAACTTTCTTTGATGAAGTGTTTACTTCAGGTCGACTTTTTGAATTTGTAGGTTATTTTATGTCATTAATATGGCCTTTTATGGCTGTATCAATGTTAATTCAGCTTCATGCTCAAGGTATGGCTTCATATAAGAGAGTAGAAGAATTTTTAGATACAAATATTGATATTGTTGATGTTGATGTAAAAGATATTTCAAGCATTAAAGGTAAAATTGAATTCAATCATTTGAATTTCAAATATCCTGATGCTGATGAAAACATTTTATCTGATATTTCATTTACAATAGACGAAGGTCAAATGGTTGGTATTATTGGTAAAACTGGTTGTGGTAAGACTACTATAGTTGATTTGTTATTAAGAATCTATAATATCGATGAAAATATGTTATTTATTGATGATATAGATATTATGCATTTGCCTTTCAAAAAGATTAGAGATTCAATTGGTTATGTTCCACAAGATAATTTCTTATTTAGCGATACAATTGCTAATAATATTGGATTCTTTTCAGAAGATGATATTTCAGAAGAAGAAATAGAAAAAGCTGCAAAATTAGCTTCAGTTCATGATAATATAGTTGAATTTGAAAATAAATATACAACTGTATTAGGTGAAAGAGGAGTTACATTATCAGGTGGTCAAAAACAAAGAGTATCTATCGCAAGAGCTTTAATTAAAGATCCTGCAATTCTTATTTTTGATGATTCAGTTTCAGCAGTTGATACTGATACAGAATCTAAGATTTTAAGTAATTTAAGAGAAATAAGACGTGGGAAAACTACAATTATGATAGCTCACCGAATCTCAACAGTTGAAACATTAGATAAAATTATTTTAATGGATAATGGAAAAGTAGTTGATTTTGGTACACATAATGAATTACTTTCTAGATCTAATTTATATAAAGAAATGGTTCACCTTCAAGAGCTTGAAAAAGAAATTGGAGGTGAAGATTAATGAAAAAATATAAGAGACAAATGTCAGATAGAGCTTTATTTAAAAGATTATGGCATTATCTAGCTCCTTATAAATTTAAATTTATTTTTGCTATATTCCTTACAATACTTACAGTTTTAATCCAATTAATTCCAGCTTTATTGCAAGGTCAAATAATTGGTTTATTAGATGCTGATTTAGCGTCTAAGGCAAATGAGCCTGCAGTAAGACTTGCTCAAAATTTGATGGAAAAATACAATTATACAGCACCTGATGCAAAATTATTTGCAAGTATAATTATAGTTATCGCATTTGTAATAATATTAGTTATATCATCAGTTATAATGTATGTAACAAGGATGATGTTAAATAAGGCAAGCCAAAAAATTATTGTAAATATTAGAATGGATGCATTCACCCATATTGAAAATTTATCAATAGCACAAATAAATAAAACACCTATTGGTAAGCTTGTAACAAGAGTAACATCTGATGTTGCAGCTATTTATGATTTATTTACTAATGTTTTAGTTAATTTATTTAGTCATGTATTAAAAATAATTTTTGTATATGTAATGATGTTAGTTATTTCACCAAAATTAACATTATATTTATCAATTGTTATTCCAGTATTAATATTAGTTTCAATTGTTTTCAATAAAGTATCAAGACGTCAACATAGTAAAGTAAGAGATTCTATTTCTTCAATTAATGCTTATTTATCTGAAAATTTAAGTGGTATGAAAATTACTCAAATTTTCAACCAAGAAAATAAAAAATATAATGAATTTAATGATAGAAACACTTCATTAAAGAAAAATTCATTAAAAGAAATATTAATATTTGGTGTTTTTAGACCATTTATTTATGTTCTTTATGTAGTATGTCAAATTATAGTTTTAGGCCTAGGCTTTATTGAAATTAAAAACGGTTATTTATCTGTAGCAAATTATGTTTCATTCTATGAATACATAAGAGAATTCTTTGACCCAATTCAACAACTTGCTGATCAGTTTGAAGCAATGCAGTCAGCTCTTGCTTCAGCTGAAAAAGTATTTAGTGTTTTAGATACACCAATTGAAATATTAGATAGCGAAGATGCAATTGAAATAGAAGAATTTAAAGGTAAAATTGAATTTGATCATGTTTGGTTTTATTACAATGAGAATAATTGGATTTTAAAAGATGTATCATTTACCATAAATCCAAAAGATACAGTTGCTTTTGTTGGGGCAACAGGGGCTGGAAAAACAACAATCTTAGCTTTAATTGTAAGAAATTATGATATTCAAAAAGGTGAAATAAGGATTGATGATATTCCTATTAAAAAAATTAAAATAGAATCTTTAAGAAAACATATTGGCCAAATGCTTCAAGATGTATTCTTATTTTCTGGTTCAATAAAAAATAATATTACCCTAAGAGATGATAGATTTACTAATGAAGAAATCGATGAAGCTATTAAATATGTAAATGCTGATAGATTTATAAATAAGCTTCATGATGGCCTTGAATATCAAGTTTATGAACGTGGAGCTAATTTCTCAGCAGGTGAAAGACAATTAATATCTTTTGCAAGAACTATAGTTCATAAGCCTAACATTATGATATTAGATGAGGCAACAGCAAATATTGATACTGAAACTGAAGTTTTGATTCAAAATTCATTAGAAAAGATGATGAATGTAGGTACAATGCTGATTGTTGCTCATAGACTTTCAACAGTTCAACATGCTGATAAAATAATTGTTTTAAATAAGGGTGAAATAATAGAATCTGGAACTCACCAAGAATTATTAAAAAAACATGGACATTATTACAATTTATATGAATTACAATATAAACATATGGAAAAGTAGGTGAAAAAATCGTGAAAAAGAAATTAGGAATAATTATAATAACATCATTATTTATTATAAGTATTTTTTTAGTTGCCTTTTTTACGATTTTACCTAGACAAATATATGAATTAAATAATAGTGGTACATATACACTTACTGATGTAAGAGGTATGGCAAAAACAGTAGAAGTTAATGAAAAATACAATGATAAAGATGTAACTATAGTAGGTATAAGAGCATTTTATAAAAATGAACGAATACAAAAAATAATATTACCAAAAACAATAACTAAGATAGAAAGGCTTGCATTTTCTGAATGTAAGAATTTAAAAGAAATAAATTTATTAAATGTGAATATGCTTGAAAGAAATTCATTTAGTTATTGTGGCTCATTAACAAATATTAATTTTAATGGAAAATATATTGGTGCATCTTCATTTTATGGATGTGAAAATCTTGAAGATATCGGCTTTGGATCAAATTTAATTGATATAGGTAGTTATGCTTTTGCTAAAACTAAAATTAAGAAAATAATATTACCTAATACTTTGAAAAATATAAGTATAGATGCTTTTGCTGATATGCCATCTTTAGAAGAAATAGATTTATATTTATCTAATATATCTACTGGACTTGATTATATTAATTCACTTAAAAATATAAAAATTGTTAATTTAGGTTAAAAAAAACATTTGCCGTTTAATTGGCAAATGTTTTTTATATTTTAAATATTTTTAATAAAAGCTATATAACCTTTATATGCTTCAAAAACATCAACTTTACTTACAACTTCATTTGGAGCATGCATAGATAAAACTGGTACACCAGCATCTATTACTGTAAGACCCATATTACCCATAATGTAGGCAATAGTACCACCGCCACCAAGGTCGATTCTACCAAGCTCGGCAGTTTGGAAATTAACGTCATTTTCATCCATTACTTTTCTAATTTCTGCCATGAATTCAGCAGAAGCATCGTTACATCCTGATTTTCCACGAGAACCAGTATATTTATTAAATGTTAAACCTTTTCCAAGGTATGCAGCATTTTTAGCTTCAAATGCTGATGCATATAATGGATCATATCCTGCTGATACATCACTTGATAACATTTTTGAATTTTCTATCATTTTTCTTAATCTTAAATCAGAGAAATTTCCTGATTTAGCAAGTAATTCAGCTAAAACATTTTCAAACCATTTAGATTGAGCACCTGTTGCGCCAATAGAACCAACTTCTTCTTTATCAACTAAGAAAGCACAAGCAGTTTTCTTTAACATTTTAGCATCTAATACAGCACGCATAGAAGTATAAGCACATACTCTATCATCATGGCCATAACCTAATACCATTGATGCATCAAATCCTAAATCTCTTGCTTTTCCAGCAGGAACTATTTCAAGTTCACTTGATAAGAAATCTTCTTCTTCAATATTATATTTTTCATTTAATAATTTAAGTAAGTTTTTCTTGCAAGCATCTTTTTCTTCATCACTTAATGGAATTGAAGATACTGTTAGATCTAAATCTTCACCTTCAATTACTTTAGCACCAGATTTTTGCATCTTTTCTTGTGCTAAATGTGGAAGCAAATCTGTAATAACTAAAACTGGATCTTTGTCATCTTCACCAATAACAACATTGATTACTTCACCATCTTTTTTTACAACCACACCATGTATTGCAAGTGGTAGTGCAACCCATTGATATTTAACAATACCACCATAATAATGTGTATCTAGTAGGACAAAATCATTTTTTTCATAAACTGGATTTTGTTTAATATCAAGTCTTGGTGAATCAATATGAGCACCTAAAATATTAATACCATTTTCTAAATCATCTTCACCAATTTGGAAAATACAAATATTTTTTCCTCTATTTGTAACATATAATTTATCTCCAGCTTTAACAGAAGTAACTTCTTTTAAATCTTGATAACCAAGCTTTTTAGCTAATTCAACAGAATATGCTACACATTCTCTTTCTGTCTTACATTTTGAAATAAAATTTTTATAATCCTCATTGAATCCAAATAAGTTTTCTAACTTTTTGCCAGAATATTTATTCCATGCATTTTTACTATACATAATATTTCCCCTTTCTTAATCTAAAACTAAAAAAATTATATCACGCTTTTAATTTTTATTCTATATAAATTTGATATATTTTAGTTTTTCAAGTTATTAATTAAAAAAATAAAATTTTTAGTTATTTTTTCCTTGAAAAAAAACGTTTTTAGTTTAAGATATTAGAAAAGAGGCAAAAGATGTTTAAATTTATAAAATCAATGATGTGGTTTGTAAAACCAAATTGGTATCGCTATGTGTTAGTGTTAGTGTTAGGTTTAATATTAGATGTTTTAAATTTATTACCTGCATATGTAACAGCTATGCTAACAAGAGCGCTTGAACATGACAATTTAACAGAAGAAATCTTATTTAAGGTCCTATTTTTCTTTTTGGGATCTGTTTTAGCTATATATACTGTATCAATTACTAAAAGAATATGCCAAAATAGATTAACTAATGCAGTTTATTATGCACTTCAAAAAAAATATATAGATGCAATTTTAATTCAGGATGCAACTTTTTTTGAAAAATTCCAAGCTGGTGATCTTCTTTCTAGAGCTTTAAGTGATATAAGAACAGTTAAATTTAGTGGTGGAAATAGATTACTTAATATATTTATTGAATCTATGAGTGTTGTTGTAACTTTTGTTGCGATGATATTAATTGATCCAATTTTAGCAATATTTGCCTTTATACCACTTTTAGGTATTTTTATTTCAAATGTATTATTAAGACCAAAAGTAAAAGAAAACTGGTCTTTAGTTAGGAAAAAACAATCTAAGATGAGTAGCAAAGTCTTAGAATCTATAACTAATGTTAGAACAGTTAGAGCTTTTTCAAAAGAGGAAGAAGATTATATAGAAAATTTAAAATATTCGGAAGATGCTTATAAAATAGAAGTAAAAAATTTGAAAATTAATATAATTTTTCAACCTCTATTTATGATATTTGTTGCTATATCAACCATTATTACTTATTCACTAGGTTCATATTTTTATTATATAGGTCGTATTGCAGAAATTGCATTATTATTGCAATTTATTATGTATTTAAATATGTTTAAAAATCCTCTTACAGCTATAGGTAATATGATTAATAATTTTTATCAATCATTAGTGTCAGCAGAAAGATTAAATGAAGTATATGATTCAAATTCTTTAGTTGTTGATGGTGTAGAGTCTTTAAATAGAATAGAAAGAATAGAATATAAAAATTATCATTTTACTTATCCTGATGAAGAATTTGAAGTATTAAATGATATTAATTTAACAATTGAATATGGTAAAACTATTGGTATAGCAGGTAGGACCGCATCAGGGAAATCTACAGCCATAAGAATGTTATTAAGACAATTATATAATAAAAATGATGATATTTATGTTAATGGGAAATTAATTACTGAATATGATAAAAAAGAAATAAGACATAAAATTAGTTATGTACCTCAGGAGCATATTTTGTTTTCATCTACAGTATATGAAAATATCTTAATTGGTGATGAGAGTGCTACTGAAGAAGAAGTATTAAGAGCAATTAAGCTTGCAGATTTAGAAAAAGATATTGAAAACCTACCTGATGGAATAAATACAGTAGTTGGTGAATATGGTGTTACATTATCAGGTGGTCAGAAACAAAGAATATCAATTGCTAGAGCGTTTTTAAAAAATTCAGATATCTTAATTCTTGATGATTCTTTATCAGCAGTAGACGGAAAAACAGAAGCTAATATTATATCATCTTTAAAAGAATTTAGAAAAAATAAAACTAATATTATTATTGCACACCGTCTTTCTGCAATAATGCATTCGGATATTATTTATATATTTGATGATGGAAAGATTATCGAAAAAGGTAATCATGAAGAATTAATGGCGAAAAATGGTTGGTATAAAACACAATTTATAGCACAACAAATGGAAGAAGGTGAACATCATGAATAAAAAAGATGTAAACCTTAAAAAATCATATTATGTAAAGAAAACAATACCTTATATAAAACAAGAAAAAGGCTTATTCTTTATATCAATATTATTAATATTAATAAGTGCAGGTATAAATGCTTTTACACCATTTGTAACTAAAGAAATATTAGATAATTATTTACCTGATCATAATGTTAAAATGATTGTTTATGCCTTAATTTTATATTCAATATTAATATTATTACTAGCTGTATTTAAATATTTATTTTCTTATTTTAATACATTATGTGGTATGCGTATTGAAAGAAAAATAAGAGAAGAAGCAATGCAAAAAATAAATTATTTACCTGTAGATTATTTTTCACTTGAACCAGATGGTAAAATAGTTGCCAAAATAACTAGTGATTCAGCTGGTGTAAGAACACTTTATACAACAATATTCCAAATTGCTAGTGCTTTTACTAATATTTTAGTTGTATATATTGGCTTAATAATTATGGATTATCATCTTGGTATAATAATTTTAGCAATTGTTCCAATTATTGGTATTTGGATTACATTATACCGTAAAAAAGTTCATTCATATTATCTTGATTTAAGAGAAACTTCATCAAGAATAACTGGTAAATTAAATGAATTAATTACTGGTACATTATTAATACAAGATTATAATATTGAAGATTTAATGCTAAATGATTATTATACTTTATGTAAAAAATATGTTAAAGCAGATATAAAAGCTAATACAGTTAATGCTATATTTGGTTGGGATTTACTTGTATTAATTAGAAGATTTGCTGAAATTGGTTTATTAATGTTTTTAGGTGCTAATAAATTATATTCATTTGGATATGTAGTTTCTTTAGGTTTAATATCTGCATTAATTGAAAATATTGAAAAAATGATAAGCCCAATTAATGAAATATTTAATAACTTAAATGAGCTTGAAGACTCACTTGTTGGCTGTTATAGAGTTTATGCATTTATTGGTGAAGAAAATGATACAAGAATATTTGATGGAAAAGAATTTAATACTGAATTAGTAGGTGATGTTGAATTTGATCATATATCTTTTGCATATAATAAAGGATTTGATGTTTTAAAAGATGTATCATTAAAAGTTAAAGCTGGAAGTAAAATAGGTATAATTGGCCATACTGGTAGTGGTAAATCTACATTAATGAATCTTCTTTTAGGATTTAATGATTATGATTCGGGTAGACTTTTGATTGATGGAGTAGATTTAAAAGAATATAATAAAGCTTCATATCGTCAAAATGTTGGTATTATTCTTCAAACTCCTGCTATATTTGCAGGTAGCATTAAATCTAATGTTACGATGTCAAGAGAATATAGTGATGAAGAAGTAATAGAAGTATTAAAGCTTGTAGGTTTAGATGATATTATAAAAAAATATTCAGAAGGTATTCATACTAAAATTTCATTTAGAGGAGAGAATTTATCATTAGGTGAAAAACAATTAATTTGTTTTGCAAGAATTCTTCTTAGAAATCCTAAAATATTAGTATTAGATGAAGCAACTGCGAATATTGATACTGAAACTGAACTTAAAATAAAACATGCGATAGATTATATTTCAAAAGATAGAACTTGTTTTATCATAGCTCATAGGCTTTCAACAATTAAGGATGCTGATGAAATAATTTTATTAGATCATGGTGTTATAAAAGGGCGTGGAAAACATGAAGAATTATATAAAAATTCTTTAATCTATAAAGATATGTATGATTCACAATTTAAAAATAAATAAAAATGTTATATAATATATCCGGAGGAATAAAAAATGGCAGAAGGAAAAGTAGTATATCATGTTTCTAAAAGAGAAAATGATGGCAGAGAATGGAAAGTGTTTATTGCTGGATCAAGTAAGGTAATAAAATTATTTCCAACTCAAAAAGAAGCAGAAGCTTATGCAAAAGAATTAGTCAAGAAAAGAAATGATGGAAGTAGTTACATCGTTCATGGTCTTGATGGAAAAATGAAAGCGAAAAAATAAAAAAATTGGAGCTTGTAGAAAAGCTCCATTTTTTTTTGCTAATTTATTTAGTCTTCATTTAATAAAGGTAAATTATTTTTCTTTCTAATATAATTATCAATTTCATCAGCTACTTCTTTAGTAGCAGCTACAGCTTGTACAACAGTTTTAGCTCCACTTACTACGTCTCCTGCTGCATATACGCCTTCACGAGTAGTTGCACCATGAGAAGAAGCCTCAATTAAACCTTTTTTATTTGTGTCAATATTTTTAGTGTTTTTAACTATATTACTTAAAGCACCTTGACCAATTGCTATAATAACAGATGTTGCAGGAATTTTATATGGATGTTCTGAATCGTTATAATATTCTATAGTTCCATCTTCATTTTCTTTCTTTAATACTGGTTCAACAATGATACCATCTTCTTCAATTTTTATAGTATTAAGATAATAATTCATTTTTAAACCATCGATTTCAGCAAATTCTAATTCTTCTTTTAAAGCAGTAACATCTTCTTTTCCTCTAAAGAATATTGCATCAACAGTTGCTCTAGTTTTTCTTAAAATTGTTCTTGCTGCATCCATCGCAACATTTCCCGCACCAATAATGACAACTTTATCACCTAATTGAGTATATGAATCAGGGTTTTTAAGATAATCAATTGCGAAATGTACATTGCCTAAAGTTTCACCAGGAATACGTAATCTATTTGGATTCCATACACCAGTACCAATAAATATTGCTTGATATCCGTCAGCAAACATATCATCAATAGTGATAGAAGGACCAATTAATGTATTTGGTCTAAATAAGATACCTAAATCTTCCATACGTAATAATAATTTATCTAATAAAGCTTTTGGTAATCTAAATTCAGGAATTCCATATCTTAAGACTCCACCAATTTTATCTTTACTATCGATTATTGATACTTTATAACCACGTCTTGCTAAAATTATAGCCAAAGTTAAGCCAGCAGGACCAGCCCCAATTATTGCTACTCTAAATCCATTAGATTCTGCAGCTTGCAAATTTGCTTTTTCTAGATAAAATGAAGAAATATATTTTTCAACCTCATAGAATTTAATAGGTTCGCCTTTTCTACCTAAAACACAATGCCCCATACAATTTTTTTCATGTGGACATATTAATGAACAAAAGGCAGTAAGTGGGTTATTATCAAATAATTTAGTACCAGCCTCATCCATTTTACCATCCAAGAATAGTTGCATTATAATAGGCACATCAGTTTTAACAGGACAACCTTCTTTACATAATGGTTTTTTACATTTTAAGCATCTTTGAGCTTCTTTTAAAATATCTGCCATATAATTCTCCTATATTTACTACTTTAATTAAATTTATTTTTAAAAAAACTGCGTATTAAATACACAGTTTTTAGACATTATGAAAAAATTATTTTAAGATTCTTCCTAATACTTGTGGACAGCCACCTAAAGCACCAGCATTAGCTTCATCAGTATCAATGTGCATAGCTAGGGCGTAATTAGAAGATACTCTTATAACAGTATCATCAAAAACAAGTTTTCTACCAGTTTCATTTAAAACTTCAACTTTTACGATTTCGCCATTTTCAACTCCAAAATCTTTTGCATCTTGTGGAGTCATATGTACGTGACGTTTTGCAACGATTGCACCTTCAGAAAGTTCAACTTCACCAGCTGGACCAACTAATTTAACAGGAGCACTGCCTTTTACATCGCCTGATTCTCTAACTGGAGCAGAAACACCAAGTGTTCTTGCATCAGTAAAAGATAATTCAACTTGATTTTCTTTTCTAACTGGTCCTAAAATTGAGCATTTTAATGTTCCTTTAGGTCCTACAACATCAACTTTTTCGTTTGATGCGAATTGTCCAGGTTGACTCAATGCTTTTCTAACAGATAACTGAAATCCAGCACCAAATAATTTTTCTAAAGTTTCTTGTGTAACATGAACATGTCTTGCACTTGTTTCAATAATAAATTGTTTTTCCATATTTTTTCTCCTCACTAATTTATATATAAATTATACCACAATCAATTTTTAAATTGTAGATAAATCTTAATTTATTTATCATTTAAAAATTCTTCAATATGATATCTTGGACGCTTTTTGACTTCTTGATAAATTTTTCCAATATATTGGGCAACTATACCTAAAGATATTAGAATTATTCCACTAAAAAAACCCATAGACATTATGATGTATGCACCAATATTAAGGTTTAATATATTAGTTGCAAATAAAATTGAGAATGTAATTAAAGATATTATGGATGAAATAAGTAAGAATATGCCTAAATTTAAAATTATTTTTAATGGTATTAAAGAAAAAGAAGTAATACCATCCCAAGCAAGATGTAACATTTTTTTAAGGGTATATTTTGATTCACCTTTTAATCTAGGTAATCTATCATATGTAACAGTAGTAGATTTATAACCTAGTGACGGAACTAAACCTCTTAAAAATAAATTTTTTTCTTCACATTTTAATAATTCTTGGACTGCTTTTTTACTCATTAGCCTATAATCTGCATGATTATAAATTATTTCTATTCCCATTTTTCTTAATAATTTATAATAGCTTTGAGCAGTTTTACGCTTAAAGAAAGTATCAGTTTTCCTTGATTTTCTAACTCCATAAACAATTTGATATCCTTCATAATATTTATTAACAAAATCTTTGATTGTTTTAGGATCATCTTGTAAATCAGCATCAATTGTAATTGTCATATCTGCAAAATCATTTGCGTATTCTAATCCAGCAACACAAGCATTTTGATGACCTCTATTTTTAGCTAATTTTAAACCAGAAAATATCTTATTTTCTTTATGTAAATTAGAAATTATATCCCATGTTTTATCTTTTGATCCATCATCAACAAATAAGATTTTACTTTCTTTATTTATTTTATTTTCATTTATTAATTCATTTATTATATCTTTTAAAACTTTACTACTATCTAAAATACATTCTTCTTCGTTGAAACAAGGTACAACTATATACAAAATATCATTCATATTATTTATAGCCAAAATGCTAGCTCCCTCGCTATCTTATAATATCTAATTGTAGATTCATAACTTATAACACCAACATTTCTTCCGGTACCTGGAACATTTAATAACATATGACCTACAGTTGTTGATGTTGTATGAAAAATTAATAAAAATGCTGCAACTGAAATAAATTTAGTTGCAAATTTCTCTTCTTTATATTTATCTGCATAATAGAAGAAGACAAAGATGCCTAAAAGCACCATTGCCCATGAAAAATCAGTAAAATATCTCATCGCAAATCCTGATTCCCAAGTTAAGGCAACAATAATTAAAGGAATGATGAATAATGGAATAAAATATTTTATTGTCCAAATTAATTTATTTTTAAATTTAATTTCTTTTGTAGTAAAGGGTGATAAGAAAACTAGTAATGTAATTGGTGCAATATAGAATAAACCAATTACATAATTTGTTTCGAAAAAGTAGTAGCCAGACGCAAAATTTTGTTGATTTCCATGGATAAAATATAAATTATTATCTATTTTTGCTGGCGCAATTAAGAATGAATAAATACTATTTAATATCAATTCAAAAGACATAGAAGTATTTGTAAAATCATTAATTGTTAATGAATATTTTATACCAAAATCTAAAACATTTTTAAATCTCAAATAATTATATACCATTTGGAATATCCCACAAATTCCAATTGGTAATAATAATGTAATTAAACTAAATATAGAATTTATTTTTTTAGCATTTTTCCATTTTATAATTACACTTATTAAGCCCCAAATTACAAATACAATTGCGTATAACACAAATGTTGCTCTTGCTAAAACAGACATACCTGCAAAAAGTGATGCAAAAACAAGCATTAGTGGTCTATTTTTTTCATCTTTAAACATTATATTTGATTTTATCATAAAATATAATGCTACCATCATCGCCATATGCCCACAAGAAGTAGATACTTGATAAAAATAAGGAGTAGTTAAATTATAAAAAATACCACTAGTTACAAATAATAAAATGTAGCCTGTAATTAATAAATATAAAGGTAATTTAGGAAAATATTTTTTTGCTAATCTATAATATGATAGTCCCATAAATATAGTAGCTATTATAGAAAATAATAAAACTGCATAACCATCATATAAATATTTACCTGTAATTAAATTAATTGGTAAAAATAAAATAAATACAGGAGTAACCCCATAATAAGAATAATATTTACCTTCAAAATATAAATGATCCCATAAATAATAAATACCATTTCTAGAAGATGGATCATATGGATTGGAAAGATTTTTTAATTCCTGTGTTGGCTCTTCAAGTAAGCTAACTTTGCCTGCTTTAAACATATCTACAAGTTCTTTAGATAATTGAGTACCAGAATCTTGTAATATGTTATTTAAAAATTGATTATAAACAAAGCCAAAAACAAATATAATTACACCAATTGATAAACCAATCAAAGAATAAATTATATATTGATTTAATCTCTTTTTTAATTTTAATTCTTCCCTATATTTAAATAGCATTATAAATGTATATGTAAATATTAAGAAAAAAGATAACATAAATAATCTTGCAATTGATGTATGAAATGGGATTCTTTCATTTAATGTAATCGAATTTAGTTTTATTTTTGTATCTTTTGCTAAATTTAAATATAGATGTATAACAGATGTTTCATTTGAAAAATCTAATACATCATATGTAGAATTTTTATATCCATTTATAATTTCAATATTAGATGCATAATTAAATGATGTCTTATCGTTTGGTTGATAATAAACAATAACATTATATTTCATTATATTTTTATCTAATATTTCAAAATCTAAATGAATTGTTTTAGTTTTAATATTTATGTTTTTTAATTCAATTAATGGATTATCTTTTGTTAAAACATAATAATCATTTTCTTTTTGAAAACCTGAATTAATATATTCTTCTACAGCATATTCTTTTTTTTCAGGTAAAGACATATATAAGGTCTTATAATTGAAAATAAATATTTCAAATAGTGAAGCAATTAATATTAATATCAATATATGAGTAAAAATTTTAAATTTCATCAAATTTATTAATGTCCTTTTTTTATTTTATTTACAACAATATCATTTACAATTTTAGGTATATATTTAGAAATATCACAATTGAATGTTACAAGTTCTTTTATAGCAGAAGAAGAAATAAATAAATTCTTTGTAGAAGGCATCATAATTAATGTTTCTATTTCAGGCGCTAAATCTTTATTATATTGATATAAATTAAATTCATTTTCATAATCACTATAATTTCTCATACCTCTGATAAGAATTCTAATTTTATTTTCTTTTGCATAATTTACAACAAGTCCATCATATGCAGTAATGATAACATTTTTAATTCCTACTGTTGCAAGACGTAACATATCTATTCTTTCTTCAACAGTAAAAGTGTATTTTTTTAAAATATTATTAGAAACTACTATATGAAGCTCATCATATAATTTGGCAGCTCTTTTTATTATATCTAAATGTCCATTTGATATCGGATCAAATGATCCAGCATAAATTGCTTTCATAAACACCTCAAATTTAATTTAATTTATTAAATTATATTATAAAATAACTTGAATGTCACTAAATTTATGATAAAATAATTTGAAGGTATAAATATGGAAAAAATACTTATAGCAACACATAATATTAATAAAGTTGAAGAGATTAAAGATATTTTAAAAAATAAAGATATTACATTTTTGACACTAGATGATATAGGTTATAAAAATGAAGTTATAGAAGATGGCAAAACTTATTTTGAAAATGCATTAAAAAAAGCTAAAGAAATATCTATTAATACCGGATATATTACCATCGCTGATGATTCTGGTTTAGAAGTAGAAGCACTAGGTGGTAGACCTGGTTTATATAGTCAAAGATATAGCGGAAAAGGAAATTTAGGAAATATCAAATTATTGCTAAAAGAATTAAAAAATATAGATAATCGTAATGCTAGATTTTATGCATCAGTTGTGATGTATTTTAAAAATGATAAATACATATCATCAGATGGTGAAATTAAGGGCAAGATAATAGATGAAATGAAGGGTGATAAAGGCTTTGGTTATGATCCAATATTTTATTTAGAAGAATATAATATGACAATGGGGCAAATTTCAAAAGAATTAAAAAATGAGATTAGCCACCGAGCTAAAGCTTTTAAAAAATTATGGCAAATATATGAAGATTCTCTTGATATCTGATTCTCATGAAAGAAGAATAAATATTAATTTAGAAGAATTTGATTTAATCATTCATGCTGGTGATTATGGCATATCAAGACATTATTTAGAAGATAATGGAATAAAATATGTAGCTGGTAATTGTGATTTTTCAGGACTTGATTATCTTGAATTTTTAATTAATGAAAAAAAATATTATGTTGTACATGGCCATCAATATAGAGTTAAATATGATTTATTATCTTTATATCTTAAGGCAAAAGAAATAAATGCTAATATTGTTATTTATGGGCATACTCATCAGGCATATTATGAAGAAAAAAATGGAATTATTTTTATAAATCCAGGTGCTTATAATTATGGTGAATATGCAATTATAGATGACAATATAATTTCTTTTTTTAGAAATGGTAATAAATATAAAGAAATTAATATGATAGGATGAATATTATGAAACTTAATGTAGGAATTATTGGCGCAACTGGTGAAGTTGGGCGTATGATGTTAAAAGTAATGGAAGAAAAGAATTTTCCTGTTAATGAATTAAGACTTTATGCAAGTCCTAAATCAAAAGGTAAAAAAATCATATTTAAAAATAAAGCTTATTATGTTGAAAATTTAAATGAAGCTTCTTTTAGTGGCCTTGATTTAGTATTTGGTGCAGTTTCTAATGAACTAGCATTAAAATATGCTAAAGCAATTGTAAATGCTGGAGCTATTTTTATTGATAATTCTAGTGCATTTAGAATGAATGATGATGTACCACTAGTAGTACCTGAAATTAATATGAAAGATGCATTTAAAACGTCAGGTATTATTGCTAATCCAAATTGTTCTACAATTATTACATTAACAGGCATTAATGCTATTAATAAATTATCAAAAATTAAATCAATGGTAGTTACAACATTTCAAGCAGTAAGTGGTGCTGGACAATATGGCATTATGGAATTAGTTGATGAAAATGAAAGAATAACTCATATTACTAAAACTACAGGTAATACTAATCCTAAAATTGATAAGAAATATGATGTATTTGCACATCAGATTGCATCAAATGTTATCCCTCAAATCTCTTCATTTTTAGATAATGGTTATACAAAAGAAGAAATGAAGATGCAAAATGAAGGTAGAAAAATATTACATAATGATGAATTATTAGTTGATTGTACATGTGTAAGAGTACCTGTGATTAGAAGTCATTCAATTTCAGTTGATTTGATTACTGAAGATGAATTAGATATTGAAGATATTAAGGATAAATTACTTGTAACTGATGGTGTAATTTTATGTGATGATCCAGAAGAATTAGAATACCCAATGCCTATTTTAACTTCAGATCAAGATTTTGTTTATGTTGGTAGAATAAGAAAAAGTTTAATAAATAAAAATGGTATTTCATTATTTGTTTCAGGGGATCAAATAAGAAAAGGTGCAGCAACTAACGCAATTGATATTGCTATAAAATATTTTAAAATTTAAAGGTGGATTATTATGCTTAAGGTATGTAAATTTGGTGGTACAAGCATGGCATCAAGCAAGATGTTTATGAAAGTAAAAGATATTGTTTTAAGTGATGATTTAAGAAAAGTAGTAGTTTGTAGTGCCGCAGGAAAAAGAGATAATAATGATAGTAAAATAACAGATTTATTATATATTTTACATGCTCATTTAAAATATAATGTGCCTTATGAAGATATTTGGAACAATATTAAAAATAGATTCATTGAAATAAGAAATGATTTAAATATTGATTTAGAAATTGAAAAAGAATTAGATTTAATTCATTCTAAATTAAATAAAAACATGAAAGAAGAATATTTAATTAGTAGAGGTGAATATTTAACATCAATGTTATTTGCTAAATATATTGGCTTTGAATTTGTTGATGCAACAAAATTATTTATTTTTTCTTTTGATGGTGCTTTAGCAGAAAAGAAAACTGAAGAAAATATAAAAAATGCTTTAAATAATTATAAAAATATAGTAGTTCCAGGCTTTTATGGAGCTTATGTTAATGATGATATTAGATTATTCTCAAGAGGTGGATCAGATATAAGTGGTGCATATCTTGCAAGATATTTAAATGCTAGCGTATATGAAAACTGGACTGATGTTTCAGGAATTCTTGCTGCTGATCCTAAAATTGTTTCAAATCCTAAAATAATTCAAGAAATTACATATCAAGAATTACGAGAATTGTCATATATGGGAGCTAATGTTTTACATGAAGAAACAATATTTCCAGTAATGCAAATGAATATACCTATTAATTTAAAAAATACTAATAAGCCTGAAGATTCTGGTACTATTATTAAAAATAATATTGATAATCCTAAGGATTTTATTTTAGGTTTAGCTGGTAAAAATAATTTTATGACCTTTAATATTTTTAAAAGCCATATGTCAAATGAGATAGGCTTTTTAAGAAAAACATTATCTATTTTTGAAAAATATAATGTTTCAGTTGAACATATTCCTTCAGGTATTGATTCATTTTCTGTTGTTGTTTTAAAAGATAATGCATTTAAATTTCAATATGAAATTATAAGTGAAATTAAAAATGAATTAGGAGCTGAAGTAGTAGTAGATGATGATTTAGCACTAATTTCTATTGTAGGTCGTAATATAAAAGGTAAATTAGGTTATAGTGGTGAAATATTTAAATCTTTAGGTAATGAAAAGATAAATGTGAAATTGATTGCTTTAGGGCCACTTGAATTATCACTTATTGTTGGTGTTAATAAAGATAATTATCTAAATGCTATAAAGACATTATATAACGGATTGATTAAGTAGAGGAATCATATGGATAGTTTGTTGTTTACCTTAAATGCAGTCCTACCTATTTTATTACCTGCATTTTTAGGATATTTTCTAAAAAGAATTGGCTTTTTTAAAGAAGGATTTTTAGATAATGCTAATAAATTAGTATTTAAAGTGTTATTGCCATTTTTATTATTTTCTAATTTATATTTAGCGAATCTAAGCGATATAAATTGGGCATTTTGTGGATTTTGTGCACTTGCAATAATAATTTTATTTGGTGCAGGATTAATAATTACATTATTTATCAAAGATCCAAAGCAAAAAGGTGTAATGCTTCAAGCGGCATTTAGATCCAATTATGCAATAATTGGTATCCCTCTTGCAACTTTGCTTGCAGGAGAAAAAGCTGGTGCTCAAGCAAGCATTATAGCTGCAATATCTGTACCACTATTTAATGTTTTAGCTGTAATTGCTTTATCTATTTTTGATAAAGAAAATGGCAATAAAATATCTATATTAAGTATTTTAAAAAAAATAGTTACTAATCCATTAATTATTGGTGTATTTTGTGGTGTTATTTTTTGTTTAATCGGCATGGGAATTGATAATTTGACCGGTATTAATGGTACTTTAAAATCAATTTTAACTAATTATAATATAACTGAGGCAGGCCAAGTTATAACAGATAATCAAAAATATGGCCTTGCTGATTTGTCTTTTATTGGTACTACAATTAATTATATTTCAAGATGCGCAACTCCTATTGCTTTAATAGTATTAGGTGGCAAATTTGAATTCAGTGCTGTAAAAGAATTATGGAAGCAATTACTTGTATCAGTAAGCTTTAGATTAATTATATCTCCAGTTATATTTTTAACTGTATTTTATTTTATAGGATATAAAGATGCACAATCTTTTGCGATATTGATTGCATTATTTGCAACACCTATTGCTGTATCTAGTGCACCAATGGCTGCCCAAATGGGGCAAGATGAAAGACTTGCGGGTCAGATTGTTGTTTGGACAAGTGCACTTTCAGCAATATCACTTTTTGTAATTATATTAATATGTTCTGGTATTGGTATATTTGCATAGATTTAGTAATATTAAAGGGGCTGTAAAAAAAACTAGGTTTTGAAAAAACTTAGATTTTAGGGTTACATCCCCTTTTTTCATGCCTAAAAACAAAAAAACGCTCGGGGAATCGAACCCGGAGCCGTCTTTATGGTATAATATCGCTGT
>CAJOOI010000114.1 GCA_905236105.1 uncultured Acholeplasmatales bacterium | reverse complement strand
TCAAGGTGTATTAAATCCTTTAAACTATACTAAAGACCGTGAGGCTTTTGAAAATAAAGTCCAACGTAAATTTACTACAAGTAAAAACATTAATGATATTTCTAATGTTATTGATCATTATTAGATAATTTAAATTTTAAATATGAATTAAGACATAAAAAAGAATTAAAATTACCAAAACAAAGATCTATTTTTGAAATTTAAAATTCATCTTTTTGTGTGAATTTATGGTATTTTGTTTTTATTCTTCAAAAAAAAATCTATTGTGGTATAATTACTACAGATAACGATAGGAGATGATTATTTGAAACCAAGTCCATTATATAAAAATATTGAAACTGGAATAGTTTTAGATTCAACAGAGGCTGCAACTTATAAAGGAATAGCTATTAAAACATTAATCTTTTTGGCATTCAATTTAGTTGGAGCATTAGGTATGTATTTTGTATTACCACAACTAATTGGTTCAGGTGATTCTGCATCAAGCAGATGGTTAGTAGGCGCTCTTGTTGCAGTTAGTATTGCATCTATTTTGGCAGTTATATTTGGATTGTTAGGTAGATTTATACCAAGACTTGCTAAAGTATTTGGCTCTATTTATTCATTTTGCATAGGCCTTGTAATAGGTACACTTACAACAATTGTTGATCATTATTTAATTAGATTTGCTGGACTTATTTGTATAACAGGTACATTAATTATATTTGGTGTAATGTTATTATTATTCGCTACTGGAGTTGTTAAACCTTCAGCAAAACTTAAAGCCATTGTATTAGGTATTTTAATTGCTGGTTTATTATTAACTATTGCTACTTTAATCTTTGGTATAGTGCTTAATGTTAGAAATATTACTGGTAGCATAAATGGTTGGAGTATTTCAGCTTATTTAGGTTTATGTATAGGAGTTGAAGTATTCTTCTTATTATATGGCGTAATAACATTAACATTTAATTTCTGTGAAGCACAAGCAGTTGTAACATCAGGTGCTTCAAAAGATGCTGAATGGACTGTTGCATTAGGCATGGAAATAAGTTTAGTATATATTTATGTTGAATTATTAAGAATACTTGTTTTAATTGCTTCATTAGTAGACAGAAGATAAAAAAATAAATAAAGAAAAAAGTTGGAATGATGTTAAATCTTTCCAATTTTTTTCTTTATTTTCAAATTGTTTCTTTATTCACATAAAATATAGATTTTTAATTATTTTTTCTTTATAATGTTATTGTGTTTTTAAAAGAGGTTAGTGTATAAAATGAAAAAATTTTTATTTTTAGGTTTATTTTCTTTGACTAGTTTTATACTTTTAGGCTGCAATAATATAGAAGATCTTACTGTTGAAAGAGTATTAAATAAAACAGTTTATGCTCAAAATAGTTATATGAATGTTTTTCAATATGGTAATGCAAGATTATTATTTAAAGCCAATAGTAAAATACCATATATTTCACTTACTGATGGGATTAAATTATTATCTGATTTTAGATATGAAATTTTAAATGAAAATAAAGAATATTTTTACAAAATAGAAAAAACAAATACTGGTTATACAGTATCTAATGAAAGAAATGCTAAATGTGATATTAATAAAGAGAAACAAACATTAACATATGATGATTTTGATTTGTTTACTAATATGATTGCTAAAAATCATAATCCTTTAGAAATTGTAAATGTAAAAGATGAACAAAAATATTTGAAATTATTAAATTCTAATTATGTTAAAGGTAATGCAGTTACAATTGATTTAAATAAATATTCTAAAATAGATATTTATGAAAATAATAATGAATATTATTTACCTTTAAATGCTTTTAATTCTTTATTTTATAATGTAACTGAAAATTATTCTTTAGCATATAATTTTAAAGATTTATATTTAATGCCTACAACAGGTCTTACAACGAATGTATTAGGTAAAACAGTTTTAACTTCTCTTGGTGAAAAATTTTATGAGGGCTGTAAAAATGTTGAATTAAGTGAAGATTATTATGATTATTATTATCAATCATTATGTCTTGATTTTGATGTAAATTATGGATTGAAAGATAAATTTAGTAATTTTGATTCATTTATTACTAGTAAGAATTTTAAAGAAGATATATCAAATAAGGACATAAAAAAAGCAGATTCAGGATTAGTTAACTTATTAACACATTTAAAGGATGGACATACTACATTTATAAATTTTTCTCCTTTATATGATTTTGGAGCATCAGAACTTGATAAATCTAAAGCAAATAAAGAATTTTTAGAATGGCAAGATGGGGATACAAATATCATAAAACAAAGAAATCTAGCATCTATAAATCAAGGCATAAGATATGGGGAAGATACAGTTTTTGTAACATTTGATTCATTTTCAGAAATTAATGAAGATATTTTATATAAAAATGATTCTTCATTAACTGAGGAAGAAAAAAATAATATGTTATCAAATACAGCATATTTATTTAAAGATTTATATAGAGATTTAACATCAGATGATTATAAAAATAAAATAAAAAATATAGTTATTGATTTAAGTGCGAATAGTGGTGGAAATTCTACTACATTAATGTATGCTTTATCAATTTTAATTGGTGAAGTAAAAGTTAATATGCTTAATGCATTATCAGGTGCAACTGGAAGTGGCACATATAAAGCTGATATGAATACTGATGGAATAGTGGATGAAAATGATATATCTTTATATGATAAAGGTTTTAATATTTTCTTTATAAATTCTAATTATACATTCTCTTCAGCTAATGCGATGGCTGTATTTGCTAAAGACAATAAGCCAAAAGTTGTTATGCTAGGTGAAAAAACAGGTGGTGGACCATGTGCAGTTAGAATGACTACAACTCCATATGGTAGTAGATATTCTATGTCTAGTGTTAATTCTTTAGCTAAGATAGAAAACAATAAAGTAGTTAATATTGATGGCGGAATTGAAGCTGATTATTCATTGACTAGAGCACAAATGCTAGATCGTATTTATATCATAAATAATATACCTAAGTGGCTTAAAAATGATGATGAAAAATAAGAAAATTGACTCATTCTCATATGAATGAGTCTTTTCTTTAGCATTAAAATATATTAAGAATCATTCATTAAAATAGATAATAAGGAATGGTTAATATTTTAATTTATTTTTTCAAAATCTTTATTGATTTTATTCATTTTTAATATAGAATATTAAATGTAATCAAACAAATAAATGGAGATGATTATTTTGCTTCATCCAATTAAGCATTTTTTAACTATAACTAAACATCGTCATAAAGTAATGCATTATTGTTTTAAATGCGGTTTATATCGCCAAGGATTACTTCATGACTTATCTAAATATGGATTTACTGAATTTTGGCGTGGTGCGAAATATTATGCAGGAATTCATTCACCTCAAGTTAATGAAAGAAAAGCTAAAGGATATAGTACATCATGGCTACATCACAAAGGTAGAAATAAACATCATTTAGAATATTGGCAGGATGTTGATATTGAAAAAAATATGTATGTTGCAGTAGATGTACCAAATAAATATATTGCAGAATCAATGTGTGATAGAATTGCTGCATCAAAAGTTTATAAAAAAAAGGATTTTACACCTCAAAGTGTTCTAGATTATTTTAATCATGAAAGTGTATCACTTCCTATGACTGAAAACACAAAAAATAAAATGATTATGTTATTAAATTATTATGTTAAAAATGGAGAAAAAGCATTGTTTAAATACATTAAAAAAAGCTTTATAAAAGAAAAATGAAAAAAGAAAGAAAAGTAGTAATAATAACTGGAGCTTCATCAGGCTTTGGTTATAATGCAGCTATTATGCTTGCTCAAAAAGAATATAAAGTATATGCTCTTGCAAGAAGATTAGAATTGATGGAAGAATTGAAAAAATATGATATAACTCCAATCTGCTTAGATGTTACTAATGATGAAAATTGTAAAAAAGTAGTAAATGATATCATTGCTAAAGAAGGAAGAATAGATATTTTAATCAATAATGCAGGATATGGAGCATTAGGCCCAGTTGAAAATGTATCAATTGATGATGCAAAACGCCAGATGGATGTTAATGTTTATGCTGTTGCAAGATTATCAAAAGAAGTAATCCCTCAAATGCGCAATCAACATAGTGGTCGTATTATTAATGTTACAAGTGTTGCAGGTCTATTTGCATTATATTATGGCGGATGGTATTCTGCATCTAAATATGCTCTTGAAGGCTTAAGTGATGCAATGAGGCTTGAACTTAAAAAATTTGGTATTAGGGTTATTAAAATAGAACCAGCAGCTTTTGCATCAAATTGGGGAATTATTGCTAAAAAAAGCTTAGAACAATATGCAGATGAATCTCCATATGAAGATATTTCGGTTGTTGCAAAATTATATGAGGCAACATTTACTAAAAAAGGTTTTATTGCTAAAGACCCAATTATCGCATCTAAAAAGATAGTTAAAGCTAGCATTAAAAAACATCCAAAGACTCGTTATAAATTTGGTAGATTTTCAACCAGTAGATTATTAATGAAATATTTACTACCTACTAAATTAACAGATTTTTTCACTACTAGATTATATAGTGGTAAAACTGCTAAAAAGATGATCATAAAATACGAGAAAAAGAAAAATGAAAATAAATGAAATAAAAACTGATTCAATAATCATTACACCTAACAATATAAAACCATATTTAATTAAAGAAATAAGAAAAAATAATCCTTTTTGTAATGTAAAATTCATTTCAAAGCAAGAATTATTAAATGCTTATTTTTTTAATTATGATGAAAAAGCCATTTATTTTCTTCATGAAAAATATAATTTATCTTATGCAAATGCTAAAGAAATATTAGATAATCTTAAATGTTTAGATATCGAAATTGCCAAAAATGAAATAAAATTAAAAGATTTTATTGTTTATTATAATGATTTAAAAAATAATAAATTATTAGAATTTGATAATTTATTTTTTAATTTATTTAAAGATAAAAATGTGTATGTTTTTGGTTACCACAAAGATGATTTAGATCTTAAAATATTAAATAAATTAAATATTAAATATGAATTTATAAATATAGAAAAAAATAATTATAAACCTCAAGTTTATTCTTTTTTATCAATGGATGAAGAAATAGATTATTTATTTATTTCAATTGGTAAATTAATATCTGAAAATATAGATTTATCACATATTTTTATATATGAAATACCTTCTGAATATGAAAGTAGTGTTTTAAAATATAAAGAATTATATAATTTACCAATCAATTTAGATTATTCATATAAATTATCAACAAGCGAAATCTATAATCGCTTTATAAATTATTATTTAAAAACAAAAGATTTAAAGGCATCTTTTGAAAAAATAGAAAATATTAATTCAAAAGATGTAGAAAAAATAAGTAATATTATTGTAAAAATTAATGATATTAATCCTAAAAAAGAAGAAATAATTGATTTATTAAATTATTTTGCAAAAAATACAACAATCAAATATAAAACATATAAAAACGGTATTAATATAATAGATTCTTCATACATAATATCAGATGATGATTATGTTTTTATGATTGGATTTAATTCTAATAATTATCCTACTGTTAATAAAGATAATTCTATAATAAGTGATGAAATAAAAGAAAAATTAGGACAAAATACATCAATAATAAAAAATAAGATTAATAAAGAAAATTTAATTAATTTTATTTCAGCATCTAAAAATTTAATTATTAGCTTTAAAGAAAAACATAATTCAAAAGAATGTTTTAAATCAAATTTAATTAATGAATTGAATTTAGAAATAAAAAGTGGTGAATTAGGGAATAAAAGATATTCTAAAAAAGCTTTAGAAATAGAAATAGTTAAATATAAAGATATTTTAAGTAATTATAATATTAAAAATGAATATGTTGATGCTATATCTGATAAAGAATTAGGTTATAAATTATTTGATAATAAATTCAAACAACCAAATTTAAAAATAAATGGTGATTTATTATTATCATATACATCTGTTTCAGATTATTATGGATGTCCTTTTAAATATTTTATTGAACGAGTATTAAACATAGGTGAATTTGAAAACAAATTTAGAACAAAATTAGGAAATGTTTGTCATAAAATTTTAGAAGATACAGTAAAAGAAAATATTCCTTTTGATAAAATTAATTTAGATGATTTTAATGAATTATTCGATAAAAATTTTATTACTTCAAAGGAAAAATATTATGGCAAAAGATTAGTTAATCAAATGTATGATGTGATTAAGAAAAATCAAGAATTTGAGCTTGAATATAAATTTATTCCTAAAGCTGAAGAAGAATTTAAAATTGATATTGATGAAAAAACAAAATTAGTAGGAAAAATTGATAGATATTTAATAGATGATAATAATCATGTAATAATTGTTGATTATAAAACAGGTGAAGTCCATTTTGATGAAAGATTATTAAAATATGGACTTTCACTTCAATTGCCTATTTATGATTATTTATTAACTGATAAATATAATTATGTAGTCTTAGGCATCTATATTCAAAAAATAATAGATAAAGAGGAAGAAGAAATAGATAAAAAATATTTATTAGATGGTGTTACTAATATTGATCCTAAATTTATTAAAATATTATTGAAAGATATAAAAGAAAAAGAAGCATCTAAATATATAAAGAATTTAAGCTTTAATAATAAAGGTGAAATAAATTCTAAATTAAAACCATATAATGAAAAATATAAAGATATAGCTAAAAATAAGATAATTGAAGCTAATAAAAAAATAAGAAATTTTGAATTTCCAATTAAGCCAGTTGCTTTTAATTCTGCCCCACCAAAATCTTGTGATTTTTGTGATCATAAAGATATTTGTTTTAAAAACAAATGGGATGAAGCAAGATATAAATTAGAGGAGGTTAAAAAAAATGCAAACAAAAAATGATGAATATTTAGCCTCTATTAATTTATTGCCTGATTTAAAAATGTGTACTGAAAAACAGACTCAAGCTGTAAAGCAATCTGGTAATGTTTTAGTTTCTGCAGGTGCAGGTAGTGGTAAAACTCAAGTTTTAACACTTAGGGTTATTTGGTATATATTAAAACATAATTATAGCATTAAAGATTTTTTAATTTTAACTTTTACAAATCTAGCAGCTGCTGAAATGAAAGATAGAATTAGAAAAGCTTTAACTAAAAAGAATTTAGAAGATGCAAATATTATTGATTCTGCAGATATTACAACATTTGATGCTTTTGCATTAAATATTGTAAAAAAATATCATAATATTTTAAATTTAGATGGTGATATTAAAAATATACCTAATACTTTTATTAAGGTAAAATTACATGAATATTTAGAAGAAATATTAGAAGAATTTTATCATGATCAAAGATTTATAGATGTTTTAGATAAATATACATTTGATGATGATAAAGACATATTTAATATAATTTTATCAGCATATGAATTAGGTTCTTCAAATTTGAGTTATGAAAAATATTTTGATGAATTTATTGATAAATATTTTAACAAACAATTTATGGAATCTATTATGAATAATTTTGATAAACAAAAAGAGAAAATACGAAAAGAAATAATAGATGCAAGAAAAGATGTTATTGATTCTGATTGTACATATAAAGGTGTAAAGAATAGAAATGCACTTGAAATATTTGATACTGAATTTAATGAATATATTCATGCCTCAGTTGATGAATCAGTTAAATATTTCCCACTAAATTTTAGTGTAAGCAGTAAACCTTTTAAACCTATTAAAGATGTTATTAATAAAGCCAAAGCATTAATACCAAAGCTTCCTACAAGACAAGAATTTTATGATTCAATTGAAGAGAAGAAAGCATTAAGTGAATTAATATTAGAAATAATAAAAAAGCTTCATAAAAAAATCATGGAATTCAAAATGAAAAATAACGCTTTTGAATTCAATGATATAGCTATGTTTGCATATAAGATAGTTAAAGAAAATATAGATATTAGAAATGAATTAAAATCAAAATATAAAATGATTATGATAGATGAATTTCAAGATACTTCTTATATGCAAGATGAATTGATGAAATTAATTGAAAATAATAATTTATATACAGTTGGTGATATAAAACAATCAATTTATCGTTTTAGGAATTCAAGATGTGATTTATTTTTAGACAAATATAATTTATACAAACAGCAAGAAAATTCAACTGTTATAGATATGAATAAGAATTTTAGGTCTAGAGATGGTGTATTAGATGATGTAAATTATTTATTTTCTTATATTATGGAAGGCACATCACAAATAAATTATCTTCAAGAACACCAATTAGATTTTGGTTCCATTTCATATCCTAAAGTAGATAATTCTAATTTTGATTTTATTTTATATAAAGCAAATGAATATGTGCATTTAGATGTTGAAGATGAAGCTAAAATTATAGCCAAAGATATCATCAAAAAAATGAATGCTGGATACAAAGTATATGACAAAGAAACGAAGCAATTAAGGCCATGTAGACTTAGTGATTTTTGTATTATAGTTGATAGAGGCACTAATTTTGGTAATTTTTATGATATTTTTAGTGAATATAATATTCCATTATTCATTGAAAATGATGAAGATATTTCAACTAATATAATCTTTAAATTGTTAAAAAATATTTTAATATTATTTAAAACAATTTATGAAAAAGATTTAGATAGCATTGAATTTAAACATTCTTATGCATCTGTTGCTAGATCATTTTTATTTAATTATGATGATGAGAAGCTTTATAATATTTACATAAATAAATCATTTGAAGATGATGAAATATATAAAATATTTTTAGAATCATCAAAATTAAATCTTCCATTTTATGATAGATTTATTTATTTATTAAATAAAATAGAAATATATAATAAATTTTTTTATTATGGTAATTATTTAAAATTAGAAAATTATTTAGATGAATATTTAAATGCATTCAAAACATTAGGAGAATTAAATTATACAGTAGATGAATTTATTGAAGCACTTAATATAATAAGTGATACAAAATCACAATATAAAATCAATATTAAAGGCTTAAATATTGATTCTGTTAAAATAATTAACATTCATAAATCAAAAGGGTTAGAATATCCTATTTGTTATTTCCCTCTATTATATGGAGATTTTAATCGAAAAGATATTAATAAAAGGGTAAGAGTAGATTCTAAATATGGTATTATTTTTGATCATGATAATGGAAAAGATTACAGGCTTGATTTAGCTTTTGAAAATGAATTGAAAATTGATAATGAAGAAAAAATTAGATTATTATATGTTGCTTTAACTAGGGCAAGAGAAAAAGCTATATTTGTTATCAGATGCAATAAATCTACAAAAGATGAAGAATCAAGAGATGAAGCAGTATATAATAAAATATATTTAAAGAATTTAAACAATATAATTAAAGAATATAATAAATATTCATTTGAAACTTTAAAAGATTTATTTGAAAAAGAATATATTTCTAAAGATTTATTTTATGGTTTATGTTATTTAAATAAATATAAATTAAATAATATAGATGTTGATATTAATAAATATAAAAATAAATATGATTGTGATTATGAATTATTAGAAGCAATAATTAGTGATTATAACAATAATTATATTTCTTTGGATGATGCTATAGATTTATTTGATTATTTTGGTTATTCATTAAATGAAGATATCGATACAATATATGATTCAATTGATAAAGATAATTCAATAAATCTAAGAGGATTAGGTTATGTTGATCCTAATTATAATTTAATTATATCTATATTAACATTAGGTGAAGATGAAAATTCAATTGATAAAGATGAAATAAAAAAAGTACTTGATTTATTACAATTTAAATATAACGATAGATTCTTAAATTATATAAATGATAAAAATATAGAAGATAGATATAATTATTTTATGATGTTTAATAAAGATATTAAAATAGATAAAATAAATTATGCATCAATAATATTAAATGGATATCATAATAATGCAATAAAGAAAACTACTTTTATGCATATTTTAAATTATAATAATTCTAACCTATATAATATTATATATAATTATATTAATATCATCATAAGTGACAATGCTTCAAAAAAAGTATTTTTTGATATATTAGATGAAGCAAATATAAAATATAGTCCTGAATTTATATCATATATGGATAATGTTAATATTAATAATTTAGATATATTTGAAGAAAGATTTTTATATTTTATAGAAAATGATTATAATATAAATTATGATCACGATTTTAAAGTAGCAACTAATAAATTATATTTAAAATATGGGAATGATACATATTATATAGATTCATTAATTAAATTGTGTGGTATGCCACAAGTTAATAATGAAATCTATAAATGCTTTAAAGATATGATTATCCCATATGTTAATGAAAATAATTCATCTATTTATCTTAAGGGACTTAAGATTAACAAATTAAAAGAAAATGAAGAAAAAGATAAAGAAGTTGAATCTGAAAAATTAGAATTAATTGAAATTAATCCTGATTTAGAAGAAATAGAATATTCAAGAGCATCTAAAAAATTAAATGTGGATACCAAAAAAGAATTATTAGAATTTGGTACAAAGATTCATTATGTGATGGAAACATTAGATTTTAATAATCCAGATTATTCTAAATTAGATAAATTCTATATTGATATTATTAAAAGATTTTTAAATTCTAGTTTGATGAAAGATTATAAGAGTGGTATTATATATAAAGAATATGAATTTATCGATGAAATCAATAATAAAAATGGTATTATTGATTTAATGGTAGTATATAATAATCATATTGATATAATTGATTATAAAACAAAAGAAATAGATGATGATGCATATAATATTCAACTTAATGTATATAAAGATTATATAATTCAAAATACTGATAAGAAGATTAATATGTATCTATATTCACTTTTAACAGGTGAAGTTCGTGAGGTAGAATGATGAAAGAATTTATCAAAAAATATTATAAGAATTTGATATTAGTCATTATTTATTTAGTATTAGCTAATTTAGTTTATGTTATTTTAGCTAATGAAATATGGCATAGATGGTATCTTGATATTATTGTGGGGCTTGTAGTTAGTGGCTTTGGTATTTATTTAGGTTTCTTATACATTAGAAGCGAAATAAGAGCTGAAGAAAAAAAGAATAAAGAAGCAAATGAACAAAAATTAGCTACACCTGAGGCAGAAGAATAAAAATGAAATTAAAATTAAATATATTATTTAAGAGCGCTGGATTATTAATAACTATTGTTGTATTTATTATAGGTATTATTAATGTAGTTTCTGAATATCCAGCTAATTTAAATTATATTGCGATTATTCTTTCGTGTGTTACTTTTGCTTTTTATATTGCCGAATGGTTTGTTACAAGAGCTTGGTTTAGAATTCCATATTGGCTTGCTTTTGTTATAATCAATCCAATTATGATGATGGAAAAACATCAAGAGAAGATGCTTAGGAATATAAATGCCTCAATGTTTATATTCTCAATATTCTATTTAATAATTATGATAGTATCAATTACAGTATTAATTTATACTGCTTTAAACAAAAAGAAAGAATCAAAACAAATATAAAATTAGTTTAGGCCTATTTGAACGAATAAAAATAGGTCTTTTTTTCTATTTGGATATATTTTATTGATTATGAGTAAAAAATGAAATTTTATTCAAAAAAATATATGAAAAGTATTAATGGCAGTAAAAAAGCAGTAAAAATTGCCTATTTTATGTCTTTATTAAGCCAAAAAACGCACAATTGTTTCGTAAATCAACAAAAAATTAGTCAAAAATTCGGTATGAAGGGCTCAAAATGAATAATATTTTGCAATTATTCGGTTTTTACGGCCAAAAATACAGTTTTTTAGGTTAAAACGCAAATAAAAAAAGGTTGAAAACGATTTCAAACAATAAAATGTTGACTCAAAGTTTTTGCAGTGCTATCATATACGCAAATCTTTCTAAATTATGTTAAAAAATGGGATAAAAGAATAATTAAGCAGATTATTTGTAAGATTAGAAAGACAGTAAGTAATTAACAAGGAGGAAACAAACAATGAAAAAGAAATTATTTACATTAGCATTAGCTGGTGTAGCAGCATTAGGTTTAGCTTCTTGTGGTGGTAATAGTTCAAATCCAACTACAACTGCCGCCCCTCAAGCAACAACAACTGATGCTCCAGCAGCAACAACAACTGATGCTCCAGCAGCAACAACTTCTGAAACTCCTGTTTCAACAAGCAAAGCTGAAACTCATCCAGAAGATTTAGTAGCATTAAACGATTATAAATTAAATGCTAGACTAGATTTAAAGTTTGATTTTGAAACTGTAGATGCAGAAAAAGACAATTTTGCAGCAGGTGTATATGAAGCAGCAAAAGCAAAATATGATGCAGGAATTGAAGCAATCAATGCTGCAACATCAATTGCAGGTGTAAAAGCAGCATATGATTCAGCTGTAGAAGAAATCCTAGAAGCAATCCCAAGCGCAACAGGTGTATTTGATTACACTAAACTTTCAACAGCTGAAAGAACTAAACTTACTTCTGTAGTTGAAAGATATGCAGTTGCAACAGGCTTAACAGGTTTAACACTTTATGAAACAGGTGGTTACCAATTAGTTAACCCACGTGTTACACTAGGAACTCAAAATTATATCTTATCATATGGTTTTGGTACTTTAGCTGAAGGTTCAATCAATGCTGATTTAGATTCTGAACCAAATGCAGCTTGGAAGAGATATTATCACTCTTTTGAAACTTCAGATCCAGCTACAGCTAACTACTGGAATGATAAAGGTGCTCAAGTTGGTGATATCTATGGATATTTTAATGCATCATTATTTACTACATTTATGAATACTACTAAAGATTCATATGTATGGGTTGGTGAATTATCAAAAGATGATAGACCAGTTGCAGTTGATCCAAATCCAGATGGTACTTCTACAACTTGGAAAGTTAAAATTAAAACTGGTGCAGATGGATTAAAATATAATACTCTATCTAATAAAGAAAATAGAGCTGCATTTAATAACAGATTAGTTTCAGCTGAAGATTATTTAACAGCTTATAAACTTCAACTTACTCAAGCTAATGCATTATTCCGTGGTAGCGAATATGCAGGTCAAACAGGCGTTAAAATTAAAGGTTTAACTGAATATTATAATGCAACTGAAAGTCTTTCAAATCAAAATGCATTATGGGATGAAGGATTATGGACTAAACATGTTGGTGACAACTTAAAAGTATTCCAAGATGGTGATGATTGGTATTTCCAATGGACAAATACACAAGCTACAAATGCATTCTATGCAATGTATTATATAGCTGGTACAATGTATTCTCCAATTCCAATGGAATTCGTTGAAACTGTTACATTAAAGAATTTATTTGGTTATAATTCTGATAAAACTGAAACTCCAGTAGATAATTCTTTATCTTTAGGTGCTTATACACTTGAAGTATGGAATTCAAATTCAGAAATCGTATTAAAGAAAAATCCTAATTATGTATTTGCTGACACTAAATATTCAATTCCTGGTGTTCATCTTAATATCTTAACAGCTATTGCTAATGATGAAGATGCAGCAGTAAAAGAATTCTTAGCTGGTAACCTTGATGCATGTACAATAACTCAAAATTATTTAAAAGAATACAAGAATGACCCTAGAAGCCATTTCTATGGTAGTGGTTCTAACTTCAAACTTAACCTAAATACAGCAAGTGAAGAAACTTGGGAATATTATTTCGGTACTAATGGCGTTGTTTCTAAGACTCCTGAATCTGATTATTGGGATGTTGAACCAGCATTAAGTAACAAACATTTCGTTAAAGCTTTAAGCTATGCTCTAAACAGACAATTAGTTGCTAATGCACATGCTTCAGTTCCTTCTTGCTCATATCTTGGTGGAGTTTATATGTCAGATCCTGAAAATGGTGAATTCTATAACTCTACACAAGCACATAAAGATGCAATCTCATTCATCACTGAAGATACAGATGGTTATGGTTATTCATTACAACTTGCTATTGAAAACTTCCAATATGCTTTAGCAGAATTAGAAGCAGAAGGCAAGATTGAAAGAGGTACACCTGATAATCCAACAGTTATTACTCTTGAAATCGCTTGGATGTATCCATATCAAGAACAATCATACCATGCAGAAGTTAAACAACAATTAGAATCTGCATTCAACTATCCAACAGTTTCTGATGGATGCTACCAATTAAATGTTGAATTCTGGGCTGGTCAAGAATGGTCAGATGTATATTATAATAAACTAATGATGGGTCAATTCGACTTAGGATTTGGTTCAATTTCTGGTAACTCTTATAATATCCTAGATTATTTATCAGTATTATCTGCAGATCAATCTTTATCTGGTGGATTCACTCTTAACTGGGGTCCTCAAACTGATTCTGATGATCAATATTTCTTAATTTATGATGGATATAAATGGAGCTTCGATAATTTAATTAAAGCTGCTAATACTTTAGTTATCTTAAAAGACGGTGAAGAAATCGACTCAATTGTTTTTGCTGATGAAGATTATGAATACAAATTAAATGAAGATGGTACAGCTGAAATTGAATTCACTTTAGAATATCCTAATGTGATTAGTGATGTTGAATTATCAGTTGATTTAGTTGGATTTGGTTATAAAGATGGTAGTGGTAAATCAGCTGATTATACTGAAAGCTCTTTAGTTGTAGGAGATAATGAAAATCTTACATTAACATATGCATTAGATGATAATAAAATAAAAGTTAAATTAACTGTATCTGCAGCTGATTTAACTAAATATACAACTACAAATTATTATCCAAATGCACAAGGCGTTTTATGTGTTGATGTATATGTTACATTTAAAGGTAAATATCAAGGAACAAATTATACATTCGCTGATAATTT
>CAJOOI010000113.1 GCA_905236105.1 uncultured Acholeplasmatales bacterium | reverse complement strand
TTATAGTTATTAGATGGTAGTACTTTTTATAATGATTATTTATATGATAGGAAAAATAATAAAGATAATATAAATAAATCTTTAAAAGAATTGATGAAATTGAACAATATTTATTCTTGACTTAAAATGTTAATATTTTTAGCATCTTTCTTATATAAGACTTTAATTAATATTGGTGTTAATACAGATGTTAATAATATTAATATAACAACAAAAGTTGTGATATTCGGACTAATAATTCCAGCATCTACACCTTTTCCAACCGTGATTAATGCTACCTCAGCTCTAACCATCATACCAATACCTATCTTGGCTGAATCGCTGAAATTGAAACCAGTAATTTTAGCACCAACACCACAGCCGATGAGTTTGCCTAATATACCTGCAATTATGAAACATAAGCCAAATCCAATGAATTCGGTTGAAAAACCATCAAATGATAATGAAATTCCAACGTTTGCGAAAAACACAGGTGTAAATAACATATACCCCAATATGTCACTTCTACGTTCAACATATTGTTTTTCCTTATAACGTGATAAAATTAATCCGCAGAAGAATGCACCAGTTATATCGGCAACACCAAATACTTTTTCACACACCCAAGCATATAAGAAAGCTGTTGCGATACCAAAAATAGGTATACGTCTATGATGTTCAAAATTTTTATCTAAAAAGATAAATATTTTTTTGATCAATAACCCAGCAGCAAAAATGAATATAAAGCATAATAAAATTAATACAATAGTAATCCATGCTGCACTTGCATCAACTCCAAATATATTAGATATCCATTTTGCACCATAAGAAACATCAGCACTATTTCCGTTTCCTGATAAACTGATGATGAAAGATAAAATAACAACACCAATTATATCATCAATAATGGCAGCAGCTGAAATAACAGTACCTACATCTGAATTTAATTTACCCATTTCTTTAAGCGTTGCAACTGTAACTGAAACAGATGTTGCTGTAAGGATAGTACCATAAAATAAATTGGCAAATAATGTTTGTTTATCTGATAATGCACCAAATCCACCATTAAATAATGTGGCTACTAAGAAGCCCAAGAAAAGAGGGAGTACTACACCAAGTATTGTTACAACAATTGATGAAAGTCCAGTTTTTCTTATTTTGTTTAAATCTGTTTCAAGACCAGCTTCAAACATAATTAATACTACACCAATTTTACTTATAAAACTGATACCTTCTGTTGCACCTGGTGTAAGAAGTGTTTGATTTGGTATCAATTTAATTAAACCAATTAATAAACCTGAAACTAATAGCCCTAAAACTTGTGGTAAATTAAATCTTTTACATACTATTGAAAATAATTTTCCTAATAATAATATTAACGCAAGTGGTAATAGGACATCAGTATAGGAAATTTCTAAAAAATTTGTCATATAACTCTCACTCTATCTATTCATATTATTTAATTAGACTATATTATTTATTAAAAAAATAATATGTTTAATTATCGAACAAAGACATATTATATGCCTTTATTTTTTCTTTTACAAGAAAAAAGTGTTTTACTTATTGAAAAAATCTTGTAAAATAGGTATTAGTGAAGATATGTGGTAAAATCTATTATAAATTTTCACACAAAAAGAGGTAGTTATGAATAAAGTAGTAGAAAGAAGTAAAAAAGAAGGCGTTGCCAAATTTTATTATGCAAATCGCAAAATGTTATTAGAAGCAAAAGCTTTTAAGATTAGTTTATATATTTTATCTTTAATTCCTGTGATATTGTCTTTAATACCAGCTTTCGATAAAGTAGATAATTTAGTTTTTATCGCAACTATGACATCATTTGGCCTTACATTATTTTCTGAATTTGCTAGTTCTTTTATTTCAGCACATAAAGAAAAAGCAGTAATGCTTCATCAATTATATGAAGCAGGCTTAACTGCATCTACTTTCTCTAAAATAGAATATGATAGAGAAATGACAAATGAATTAAATGAGCTTGCGATTAGAAAATCAGCTCCAAAAATGAGAAAAATAAAAACATATCAATCAACTACAGTTCCTTCTTTTGTTAAAGATGAACATGCATATTTATATTTATGTAGAACAAATGCGGCTTCAACTAAATATTTAATGAGTAGAATGTTTGGTATTTATATTTTTGCATTAGTTGTAGCAGTAATTTTATTTATTATCTTTGTTTATGTTAAAAGTGTTAATGATTATACAACTAATGTCATAACAATGTTACAATTAGTTATCCAATTTTATCCACTTATAATTCCAATTATTAGAAATATATCAAACGCAACTAAAACAACTAAAAAATGCGCTAAGATATCAGCTGATATAGATAATTATTTTGCTGATGGTGATGATTCAATCGAACGTTTGGCTAGATTCCAATATTATGTTCAAAATATTGAATTTGAAATGATGGTTCAAGCTCCAGCAAAATATGCGCTTTTCCCACTAGTTTTTAGATTTGGACTTAAAAATCTACAAGAAGGCGTAACAAAAAGATTCCAAGAAGCTGTTGAAGAATTAGAAAAGAAAGCATTAATTAATAAAGGTGTTACAGTAAGAACAACAAGAAAACAAATATTAACTAATGACGGAGTTGATTTAGAAACTCTTCAAAAGAAAAAAGAATTATTAGAAAAGAAAAATCAAGTTGAAGTTAAACCTAAAGAAGAAATAAAACCTAAAGCAACTGTTAAAACAACAAGTGCTCCTACAGTAAAAAAGGTATCAACACCAGTTAAAAAAACAGCTACACCTGTAAAAAAAGATACTACTAAAAAGACTGTAACAACAAAAAAGGTTTCAACTGGAGGCAAAAAATAATGAAGAAATTTTTAGGAATAGCATTTGCGTTTAGTGGCGCATTAATTGTTTCTTGCGCGGGAGGAAATGCAAATAATACTACTTCAACTCCAAATACAACATCAACTCCAAATACAACAACAGATGTAGAAAATACAACAACTTCTACGCCACAACCTACAACTACTTCACCAACGAGTGTAATATCTTCAGTAAATGTTACACCTACATCAACAACCAATCAAACTACATCAAGTCAAATAGTTGTACCAACTGAAAAAATTAATATATTTTTAGTTGGAGATTCAACAGTTTGTGCATTTAATGATACAAATTATTTTTATCCAAGATATGGTTATGGAACTCAGCTTGACAAATATTTAAATAATGTAACTATTACTAATTTAGCAATGAGTGGTAGATCATCAAAATCATTTTTAACAGAAAATAATTATCAAACTTTAAAAAATAATTTAAGTGAAGGTGATTATCTATTTATTGGTTTTGGGCATAATGATGAAAAATTTGATGATAGTGCTCGTTTTACTGATGCAACTAAACCATTAACTGATGAAACATCATTTAAATATAGCTTATACCAAAATTATGTTAAACTTGCTAAAGATGCAAATGCTATACCAGTTTTAGTTTCTCCAATCGTAAGATTAAATGAATCAAATAAATATGATGGCTCATCTGCTCATATCACTTCAACAGGAGATTATAGACTTGCAATAGAAGAACTTGCAGAAGAAACTAATACATTATTTGTTGATTTAACTACATTAACGAAAAATGAATATGTAAATTTAGGTTATAATAACGCAATTTATTATCATGCAATGACTGCTGGTATTAGTGATACTGAACCAAATTTAAAATCTGTTGATGCAACACATTTAAATATTTTTGGTGCATCTACTGTATCATATTTATTAGCTAATGCTTTAAAAACATTAGATGATAATATTAAATTTTATGTTAAATCAGATATTACAAAGCCTACAAAAGATGAAACATTAATAAAAAATCCAAGTTATAAATATGTTTCTTATAAGGCAATAGATTTATCAACTTATAATCCTCAAGCAAATTTTAAAACTACAACACCTAATTGGTATGGTACTGCATTTGGTGATACAGGAGGAGACCCTGTAGGTAAAGGCTTTAATGCAAAAGAAACTGAAGATGGCGTATTTAGTATTGGTAATACCACTGGTTCTGGAAAAATCTCTGCTGATAGCGAAGGCTTTTCATTATTATTTAGACAAGTAGCAATGAATAAAAATTGTAAAGTTAGTGGTACTGTAACAATTAAAAATATTGGTACTGATAAACAAACAGGCTTTGGTATTACAATTAGAGATGATTGTTATCTACCTAAAAATGATAAATCATTAATTTCAAAT
>CAJOOI010000112.1 GCA_905236105.1 uncultured Acholeplasmatales bacterium | reverse complement strand
TGCACCAATAAGTGTATGGCAGAATTCAACTCTACGTTTTTCATTTTCGCTTAATTTATCAAAATTAGCGCCTTGTGGAAGCTTATGGTCAACATATTTTTGGGCATAAACCTTCGCACCATTTAAGTCTCCATAAGTAATACTTTTAGGGTCTGTTGCAGCCGTTACTGCTGCTACTAAAGCTTTATATTCTTTAGATGAAGAATCGAATTTTTGTTCGAAATATCCACCCTTATTAGCTTCTAATATTTCAGCTATACTCTTTCCAGCATTTCTACCTTTTGTTTGAGTATTTAAATCATTAAACGCATTAACAAAATTATCGCCTGTTTTCTTATAAAGATGATTAAATTCAGATTTGAATTCTTTATCGATATCATCAAATGTTTCAAGTAAACGTCCTTGAGAATTAGTTCTTAAAAGATTATCTTCATTCTCGTATCTTAAAACGAATGATTTAACAGGATCGTTTAAGAAATCCATAACTTCTTGTCTTTGCTTTTTATCAAAATCAAGAAGATTAATGTTATTCTTATAAATAAAATCATTCATATACATTTTAGCCCCAACAAGCATTTGTGCAGGACTAATATCTTCTTGAAGCTCTATATCAGTACTGTTATCATTTCTTCTATCGATATACATTTGTTTTCTTTCAACAAGATAATCTCTTACAATGTCCATAACTCTTCTTGTTTCATTAAGAGGGTTAACTTTATTTATGACTTTGATTTTAAGATCATATGCTTCATCTAAATTAGCAGTCTTGCCATCATCTTGTATATAATTTTTTGATAATAAAAATAAGTTATCAGCATCATTGCCTAAGGCAAATAAATTTTGAAGTGATGCGTAATCAGCTTGATTGTTTTTATTAAATAATGCATAGCTTGAGTGATTATAAATATGTATTAAGCTATTACAAGCGGCACTTGTAACCATGTTTTTATTTGTATTCTCATTGTATTCTGAGGTATTGTTTAAGAATTCTACGCCACGGCTATCACACATATATCCTGTTAGTAGATTTGCATAAGCTTGATCATCCTGTACTATTATATGGGCAATCCTTTTACCTAAAGGAATTTGGTTACCATTATCATCTTTTGCAGGGATTAGATATTTACTATCTAGTTCTTGAGTCTTTTTTTTAGCACCAAGTAAATAACACTTATTTGGATCTTCTAGGTATTCTTCTATAGATACACCTGAAATTTTTGCTGCACCTCTTAGTTGGGCAAAACCACTAAGTACAATACCAGGTGCTGCATTTTCAAAATCCCATCTTTTTGGTAGATTTTGCATAAATGCATTTAATCCACCTTTTTCAGGATCTTTTATTCTGCCTGAATAAATATTACCATTTAAATCTATTTTAGAAGTATCAAAGTTTTCTTTAATAAAAGATAAAACATCATTATATTTGTTTGTTACATCTTTTAATTCATTAGTTTTTAATGTGATTTTTTCTAAGGCTTCTATTTTTTCGTTATTATCTGTTAATTTTCCATATTCTAGTAAAGCAGTTTTTAATTCATCAGCCTTATTAAAATAATCGATAAATCCATATTCTTTAGTTCCAGATTCACCACTAAAGCCATCTGGTATTAATCCTTTTTCTGTAAGTAGTTTATCAAGAGCTAAAACTTTTTCTTTATATTCTTCAGAATATTCTGGTTTTACTGAAATAAAAGGGCTTAATGCCACTTTATCTTCAGTCTCATTAGTGGTAAACATAATAGAATCCCAGATTTTATTCCTTATTGATTCAACCTTTTCAGGATCAGCTCCGACATCTTCTGCAACTCTTTTAATTGAAGATTTCGCATTATAATCTCTAAGCTTACTTATATTATCAATAATACTATCTGTGTCATCTGCTTCTTTTTTGATGATTAATTCTTCTGATGCGTATAATAATGCTTCTTTATATTCATTTATCTTATCTTCAGTAATATTTAATTCATCAAGATGATTTATGATATCTTTGTTATAAGTTTCAAATGGATGATCTACTTTAAGTTCTCTAGGAGTAAAGTTTTTAAATTTTTCTAAAAGCTCACTAGTTTTAGCCTCACCGATTCTTTCTTCAAGAGTATTAAGTATTTTTTCATAATCAACACCCTTTACATCAATCATAATTTTATTTTTATCATAATCGGCTCTTTTGATTCTTTTTTCATTATTAGGAAATAATTCTTTGTTTTTTTCCACAAAAGAATCATATTTTTCTGCTGAACCAAAATAATATTCTGGTGCATTTCCTATTTGATTAATAAAGAAATTTAGATATCTTAATTTTGAAAGATTAGCAACAACATTATCATATGTAGTTTCTTCTATATAATTTTGTTCTTGCTTATCTTGAAATTCTGCAAGCTCATCATAATTTTTCTTGATAGCCTCATATAATTTGCCCATAAAAACACCTCATTTATTCTAATTTTGGCCAAATAGTGGCTAAAATTAAACATTATTTGCTTTCGCCAAATAGTTTTCTTGCCGCTTCTGAAGCGATAATTGAAATATTAGTTCTACTTGTTGGTGAAGTAATGATAAATGCATTACCTCTTGGGTTATTAACGATTTGATCTTGTTCAACTTCGTTAATTTGTCCTGCCTTATCATATAGTGTACATAAGTCATCCATATCATTTGGAGATAATGAGAATATGAATGAATATTGACAGGCATTAATGATGGCAGTTGATTTACGAATGATTTCTTCACTACCAACAAAGTCTTTAATATTTTGTGTAATAACTATTTGCATACCGTTATATTTACGGATACGTTTAGCTAGCTGATACATAAAGTCTAAGGCTACTGGGTATTTAGGATCGATAAATACATGGGCCTCATCGATTGCAACAACTATCTTTCTGTTTGTATTGTGCTTCATATTGAAGTCACGGTTTTTAATAATTTCGTTATCTAACCATTTTAATACCATAAGCATTTGTGCATTGGCAATAACTTGGTTTTTGTTTGCTAGAAGTGATTGGAAATTGAATACAGTAAAGTTTTCTTTAACTGATAATGTAGATTCACCATTCCAAAGGTTAGCATTTCTGCCGTCTCCTGCAAATTTTGAAATATAGTTATGTAATATTCTAAGTTGAGTTACGTCGTATTCAACTTTAGATTTTGTAAGCTTCTCATCAATTAATGCGAAAAGCTCATCAAATGTTGGATAATCTTTAGGCCCTAATTTTGAAAAGTCTGTTTTTGACGTAATTTTCTTTTTCTTATATAAGTCAACAATTACGTTATTTAAATATTCAAGTGCATCTGATGATATACCATCAAGTGCAACTCTAAAGAATTCCTCTAGGAATTGTAGATGTACTGCAAAGTTATTAACCTTTGATTCACTACCAAGTTCATCACCTTCAAGCGTAGTGATAACATGGAATGGGTTAATTCTTCCTTCTGCTGCAGTACCAACATCAATTAATCTACCACCCAAGTTTTGAGCTAAAATTTGATATTCGTTTTCTGGGTCCAAAATGAATATCTTACAGTTTTCAGCACATAGTTGGGTTAGAATAGTCTTTGTTGCATAAGATTTACCTGAACCTGATTTACCCATAATTACCATGTTAGAGTTAACGCGTTCAAAATCACGTTTAAAAAAATCAACTACAACTGGGTAACCATTTTCTGTACCTAAAATACAACCTGTATCATCCATTAAATTTGATAAAATAAATGGGAATACAGCGGCAACAGAGTTTGAGTGAATTGCACGTTGGAAATCAGTCATTAAATCTAATTTAGAAAGGTTTGTTGAAATAAAGGCGTTATTTTGTCTGAAATAGTCATCTACAAGTTCAAAGCCTTCTTCAGCAAATACTCTTCTTAAACTTTTTTTCATATTCCTAATGACGCTTTTTTCTGTTTCACCATTAGGGAATAATGTAACATGTAATGTAACACCATATAATGTTTCATTATCATTTTGAAGCATTCTTAATACTTCAATTAATGTCTCAATATGAGTTTGTTTATCAATTAATGATGATGCTTTATAGCTATGTTCAGTTTGAGCTGCAAGCTCTTGAATAGATCTATCTATCATCTTAACTGCTTTTTGTTTTTCATATGGTGACATATTCATAACAATTTTTGTGTTAGGAATATTAAAAATTTTATAGCCCCATGCATTAAGAACAGTTACTGGGAAGTTTTTAACTGTGAATGTAAAGCTTTCTTCACCGTCAATTAAAACTGAACGTGGCTTAAATTCAACAGTATGTGGACATACCCAGCTCATTAATTCTTCTTCAGATAAAAAATCTAAATCCTTCTCATTAAATGTTGGAGTATAGTTATATTTTAAGAATAAAGCTAATTCCTTTGTATCTAATATATGGGAAGTCATTCCGATATTTTGGAATGTTAATATTGCATCATTTAATATCTCATCAATGACCGCTTTATTTTGATCATATACTACTAAATAATAAAATGGTTTTATTACTGGAGTTTCATCAGTTAATTCTGAATAAGCACGAATTCTATCATTTATTACAGAAATTCTTGAGTGAAGCTCATCTTCAGAAAGCTCACCCTTATCAAATAGTGTTTGTAAATTATCTCTTTTTTGTTCTTCATATTTGATATATTCTTCAAAGCTTACTTTACGGTCAATCTTTACTAAAGATGCTTTAGTATGATCTACTATTTCTCTAATAATTCTACCAAAGTTTTCATCAATCATTTGATTTTGTCTAAATTCAGAAAGTAGACTAAATTCTCTTGGGTCGATTTGTAAAACTCCAGCAGAGTAAGTTGCGTATTCGATATAGCCATCGCTAATACCTTTATAGGGTAAATAGTTATCGATATTAGTTTGTGTTTTAGTTTCATTTTTAGAAAATTTTTTAACACTAAAGACATATTTTACGCCATAGGCTAAGAATATATAAAATCTCTGTCCTTCAAATGGTAAAAATAAGCCTACACCAATAATTAATACTATTGCCATTAGGATAAATCTAACAAAACCAATATTAGTAACAACTAGTAATACAATTAATCCAAGAAAAGATAAGGCAATAATGGTATCAAGTATTGAGATATTTTTGAAAAATTGAATTTTAATTTTCGCAGTTCTAGGTATTATTCTCATAAATTACTCCTATTTATTGTCTTTCTTATTATCAAGACTCTTATTTAATACATTCATTTCTACCATCTTATTACCGATGTTGTTATTAGCGTTGCCTTTTCCGCCTGGATTAATATTGCTTCCAGCACCAGCGCCACCGTTATTGCCGCCGCCACCATTGTTAATTGGTCCTTCTATAGCGCCTTTAATATTGTTTCTGCTACCATTTTTATCAGGATTACTTAGTGAACGTTTATATTTCTCGCTTTCAACTAGGTTTTCACGAGTTTGTGCCTTTTGAACAGCACTCATCTTACCATAGCTTCTAGCTGTGTTAAATCCCATTCTTTGACCTAATGTACTACCAAAGCCATATTGTTTAGAATCTTTTGCAAAGTTAATAGCACTTCTTGTTGCCTTAAAAGGCATTAATGCAGCACCAAAACCACGAGATATAGCACCTCTTGCTTGTGCAGTTGCAATTGCATTATCTCTAAGCTCGTTAGAACCAGCACCTTGAGAAATTAAGTTACCTATTAGTGCCATTAATCTATTCATAGATACGCCACCACCAACGATAATAGCAATCTTCATTACATTATTTAATGTATTACTTTCAAAGAATACTAAATCGTTTGACGTAATTGCAGCGATAACAAGTGCATAAATATTTATACCAATGATACATCCATATCCAGTTAAGAATTTAACTAAGAATTGATCTCTCCATAATTTGAATCTTTGTCCTTCATCTAAAACAGCTGTAGACATTGATATAGGAGCAATTATGAATAATATAACAATTGATATTGCACGGTCAACGAACATTAATAATGATGAAGCAAGTGCAAGTAAAATTGCTATACCAGCTATCCAACTAAAGAAGAAATCATAATCACTTAAATTGACATAGTCTTTCATACTTCCTGTGCTTCTATAGTCGAATTTATCTGATAAATAGAATGTTTCAGATACACCAGAATGTCTAGCATTTTGACCAAATGCACCAGCTAAGAATCTACCTAAGCCATCAGGACTTCCACCCAGTGTTGCTTGATATAATGACCTCATTAAAATGTTAGTTAAGTAAATTAGTACAACAAGTGCAGCTGGAATAAATATGAAAGTAAGTAATGTTTTACCTACTTTTACAGCTATTTGTCCTGGAGTCATATTATCTTTTTCACTATTCATAGATCTAATGACTGCAAATACTGCAAAGATAAATACTAATATTACACCAATAATTGCTGCGGCTACAAAGCCGAAATAAATATTTTTGTTTCTAATCAGAAATGTCATAAAATCCATTTCTGTATTTTGGTATTTTACTGGTTCGATACCACAAAGCATGTTTGCACACGAAAGTAAATTATCAATAATAGAGAATATTGACTTTGAAATACCATATAAAAGGTCCCACACCCAATTAAACATAAACAGGCCCTCCTTATATAGCTCTTATGAGCAAATTGATAAATGAGATATCTACTGGAGTCATAGTTGCCTTATTTAAAGCTGAATTATTTTCAACTCTTAAAAATAAGTAACTCTCTTTTTTTGCAATAAGACAGTTATCAGTAACATATGACTCACCGATATCAACAGTTTGATGAAATCCCTCTAAGACAAAACTATCAAAATAATTGCCAACGCTTAATGAAGCGGATGCAATACGATTATCCATAAGAGGGTCAGAATATGTACCGCTATCTGGGTCATTCATCTTTTTAAGTTTATCCATTTCAGGACAACTATCAAAATCTTTAAAATAGAATGCGCTAAAGTCTAGTCTGACTTCTTCACTAGTATTAGCCTTAACATATAATGCTAAACTTTCAATTTTTAAATTTTCTCTAAAAGGTATAACAATATAAACATATTTCTCAAATGCTACCTCTTTAGTGCTATCTTCACATTTTAGATATTGCATGATATATTCGTTTGTTATTGAATCTTTCAAATCAAATGATACAATAGTAAATTCAGTTTTATTTTGATCAGCAGGATCTTGAATTTCATACATTGCAGAAATATCATAAATATCGTCAAGGAAATCTTCATAGCCATCTACTGAATCATACTTTCCTAAGTCTGGATTACAACTTGAAAGAAAAGTTATTGATACTAAAGCTGGAGCAATGAAAAGGCAGCGTATAAGCTTTTTGAATAACGTCCTTTTCATAATAATTGCCTATATTCTAAACAGTATTTGGTTTTTCGTATGTTACGTACCAGTTAGTGAATATACTTACTGCGAATTCTAATGCAATTAATAATACGAAAATAAGAACGAAACCAATGATTGCATTCTTTAAGCTATTTCTAGCTTTTTCATGTTCTTGTGGGTCTTCTGCCTTGGCGTATTTTACACCTAAGAAAATTACCCATAAGGCTCCTAAAGAGCCAACTACACCTAATAAAACAGGTACTACTACACTAAGTACCTCTGTTAAAGGTTTTACGATTTTGTCTAAATCCTTTTCTGACAATGCTAAAATTGCGTTAAACATAAAAACACATCTCCTTTTTTTTAATTTAATTTTTTTATATAACAATATGCCGGATTAAGCATATTATCACCTATTTTTCTGAATCGTTCTTTATCTTAGTGTGATATAAAAGACCGATTCCAATTCCTGCCATAGCAACAAAACATGCGATTATAATAAATACGCTTGTTGCTGTATTGGCTATTTGTTTTCTGGTGAAATTGTATTCTGTTTGTGCACCAGAAACTGCTTTAATTACTACTTTATAATTGCCTCCTGTTGCAATTTCAGGGGCAGAATTTGATACTGATATATCTGTAGTACTAATTAGTTTACCATCTCTATAAATTTCAACTACGTCTCCATTTTTAAGTCCTTTAAGACTTACATTTCTTGCAGTAACTCCACCATCTTCTACACCATCTAGTGTTGCTGTTGGAGGAGTAGTATTAATTGTTACTGTGAAATTGAATGAAGTAGTTGAATTTGTTGATGTAACTACAACTGCGTAATCTCCATTTTCTGTTAATGAGATTGGCTTACCTTTTTCAGGTTCTACAGCTTCTTTACGGCCATCTAATCTTGTAAGCCATATTTCTGTAATCTCGTAATCAAATGGAGCTTGATACTCAAATGAAATAAGTGGGTTGTTTATAATATAGAATCCAGCATATGATTGATTACCAATTGTGTCTTCAATTAATATTTCCCAATGGCCAGTAGTTGTAAATGTGTTAGTATCATAACTATCCACAAGCTGGCTATTTTTAAATACCTTTGTAATTTTTGAATCATCAGTTGCTTGGAATATTACTGATGCATTATTGATTACACTATCCATTATTATTTGTCCTTGAGTAAGTGAATTTGTTAAAGTATAGTGATTAATACTCTTGTGATTAATTACATAAGTA
>CAJOOI010000111.1 GCA_905236105.1 uncultured Acholeplasmatales bacterium | reverse complement strand
TTTTTCTTTTGTTCATATATATTAATTAATATATAATATGTCTATATGAGGTTAGACAAATATGATTACTTTTTTTATTGCGTTAGCGTTATTAGGTATTGGCTATTTATTTTATAGTAGAGTTAGCGAAAAAATGTTTGTGATTGATGATAGATTAACTCCAGCAATAGCTAATCCAGATGGTGTAGATATTACACCAATGCCTAAATGGAAATCTTTTTTAATAGAACTTTTAAATATTGCAGGTACAGGGCCAATATTTGGAGCAATTAGTGGTGCCTTATTTGGCCCAATTGTATTTATATGGATAGTTTTAGGTTGTATTTTAGGTGGAGCTGTTCATGATTATTTTTCTGGCATGATCTCATCAAGAAACAATGGAGAATCAATTGTTAAGCTTTCAGGTAAATATTTAGGTAGATTTGTTGAAATATTAATGAGAATATTTTCAATTATATTATTAATATTAGTAACAGCTGTCTTTGTTGTATCTCCTTCTACTCTTTTAGAGTCACTAACTGGTGGAAATGTACAAGCTTGGGTATGGATGAGTATTATTTTGGCTTATTATTTTTTAAGTACAATTGTACCAATCGATAAAATCATTGGTAAAATATATCCATTATTTGGGATAATATTAATTGGTATGGCTATTGCGGTTATAGTTGGAATTATAGCTAATTCTGATAAATATCCAATGCTTGAATTATTTTCAAATTTCAAAGACTTATCAAAAGGCAATAATTCATTACCTTGGTGGCCATTTATGATGACTACTGTTGCGTGTGGGGCTGTAAGTGGCTTTCATGCAACACAATCACCAATGATATCAAAATGTATCAAAAGCGAAAAAGAAGGACGTCAAATATTTTATGGCGCAATGGTTGCTGAAGGTGTAATAGCTCTAATTTGGGCTGCAGCTGCAATGGCATTTTTTAGAGTTAATACAGAAGACGGTTGGAATACATTAAATCAAATTGGTGGTAATTCTAATTCTGTTAATGATATTGCAAGAGGTGTCTTAGGATCATTTGGTACAGTTTTAGCTATTGTTGGTGTTGTAATATGCCCTATAACTAGTGGTGATACGGCTTTAAGGAGCTGTAGGCTCATTGTAGGTGAAACTACAAAGCTCGATCAAAAGAAAATAAAAAATAGAATAATTTTAACCTTTCCTTTATTCGCAATTGTTATAGGACTAAGTATTTGGAATTTTGCTGATGAAAAGAACTTTAATATTTTGTGGCATTGGTTTGCTTGGTCTAATCAGGTTTTAGCCGCAATATGTTTATGGGTTTCAACTGGTTATATGTTCAAAAATAATAAAAATAAATATACTTCCTTATTTACAGCAATACCAGCATTATTTATGACTGCAGTAGTTATTACATATATTCTTGCAGAACCTAATTTAGCACTTGGTAGAATAATCCCTTATTATGTATCTTTAATTATTGGAATTGTTTTAGCACTAGCAATATTTGGATTTTATTTATATAAATTATTTAAGAAAAAAGATGAAAAACTTGAATTAGAGTAGGTATTATATGAAAAAGAAAATATTATTTTTTATATTCTTAATTTCTTTTTTATTATTCCCACTTCTAAGTTGTGCTAATAATAATGAAAAAATAGGTATAATAGGCGCAATGGATATTGAAATAGATACTTTAAAAGAAAATACTAAAATCAACAAAAAATCAACCATAGCTGGAATGGAATATTGTGAAGGTGTATTAGAAAACAAAAATGTTGTAATCGTCAAATGTGGAATGGGAAAAGTAAATGCAGGCATTTGTGCAAATATATTAATCAACGATTTTGGCTGTAAGAAAATCATCAACACTGGTGTTGCAGGTTCACTTGATAGCAAAATCAACATTGGTGATTTAGTTATCTCAACTGATGTTGTACAGCATGATTTTAATGTTGAATATTTAGGCTTTAAGCGTGGTGAAATTCCATATACTGGATTATACGCATTTAAAGCAGATGAAAATATGATAACAAAAACTAAAAATGCAATAAATTCATATGATGATAAAATTAATTATTTTGAAGGAAGAATTTGTTCAGGTGATCAATTCATTTCAACAAAAGAACAAAAAGATGAAATAATCAAGAATTTTGGTGGCTTATGT
>CAJOOI010000110.1 GCA_905236105.1 uncultured Acholeplasmatales bacterium | reverse complement strand
TGTTCCTTCTTAATGACTATTTCAATTTGGGCTATAAGAATACCAGATCCAACACTAGATTATGATATATCTAGAATTGCTGCTGGAGCAGTAACTGGTATTGGATTTTTAGGTGCTGGTGTTATTATTAAAGATAAATTTACTATTAGGGGACTATCAACTGCCACAACATTATGGATTTGTGCAGCAATTGGACTTGCTACTGGTGCAGGTTTTGTGTTAGAAGCTTTTATCGCAACAATCATAACATTGCTTGTTGTATTAATTAGAAATAAATTAATTGTTCGAGTAGATAAAAATGCTCCACATATAGAAGTAAAAGCCAAAAGTAGTAGTAAAATCATAGAAATAATCAATGATGCATGTAATAATAATTCAATCAATTTGAAAAATTTAGATGTTTCAGAATTTAATAATGAATATATAGTTGTAAAAGCATATTTTCCATATAAAACAAATCCTTTATTATTAGAATATTTAATGAATTATTTAAAACAAAATGAAGATATCATTGAAGTTTCAAAAATAATGAAAAAAGATAACGTAAAATATAATGGCCCACATGAGTCTTAAAAATATATATTCATAAAACTTATTAAAACAACCAATTAATTAATCTATTTTTTAGGTTAAAAATTGGTTGTTTTATTTTTTAAAAAAATTAATTGACTTTAGGTCAACTAAATATTAAAATATAAATATGAAATACGATAATAGTACTAGAAAATACAAATCAAATGAGAATAAAGAAAAAATAATTAAAAGTGCTTTAAAGCTTATAAAAGAAAAAGGATATGATGCAGTTAAAGTAAGTGATATTACTTTAGATGCAGGTGTTTCAAAAGGAGCATTTTATATTCATTTTAAGTCTAAAGAAGATTTGATAGAACAACAAATCAATTTTTATTATGATGATTTTGTTCTTGGTAAAGAAAAATCTAAATATGATAGATTGAAGCATTTTTTGGATGAATCTATCAAACATATTAAAGATAATGGACTTAAGATGTGTCAAGAATGGTTTTCACATTCAGTTAAGGGCTCATTTTATGGTAAGACTAAATTAGGTTATGATATTAAAACTATAAATGAAATCTTAGAAGATGAAGAATTGACTAATAGAATTGTAAGTATCTATTATGGTGTACTTAATATGTGGTGCTTTTTAGATGGAAATATAGCACCAGAAAAAATAATAGAAGATTATTTAGAAAATGAAGTTAGGAGTAAATTAGAATGAAATCATTAGTTATTTATTTTAGTAGGGCAGATGAAAATTATTTTGGTGGCCAAATGAGATATATCGATAAAGGTAATACAGAAATTGTTGCTGAATATATTAAAGATATATTAGGCTCTGATTTATTTAAGGTTGAAAGAAAAACACCTTATTCAGCAAATTATATGAAATGTATTAAGGAAGCTCAAGATGAACAAAGAAATGGAGAGCTTCCTGAATTAAAAACATATTTAGATGATATTAGCGAATATGATATTATTTTTGTTGGAGGACCAATTTATTGGGGTACATTGCCTCAACCTATGTTTACTGAGCTTTCAAGACTTGATTTTGATGGAAAGATTGTAATGCCTTTTTCAACTCATGAAGGTTCTGGCCTTGGAAATATTGCAAGAGACATAAAAAAATATGCTAAAGGAGCTATAATCAATATAGGACTTGCGATAAATGGTTCATCAGTAAATGAGGCAAAACCAAGAGTAGAAAAATGGATCAAAGAAAATATTTAGATGCCTTTAAGCTTATGTGTGATGGAATGGTGAAAAAGGATAAAAAGATGCTAGAAGATAGTATGACATCAAATTCATCTTTATATCACATGAGCGGCAAAAAAGAGACAAGAAATGAATATATTAATGATATTTTAAATGGAATACTTAATTATTATGATTATGAAATAATAAATTTTAATCAAGATAAAGCAGTAATAAATTTATATGCGAAAGTATATGGTATGTCTAAATCTTGGTGGAAATTAAGTATGAATTTAAAATATGAAGAAGAAGCGGGACTTCTTAAAATAAAAGAATGTAAGGTAAGTATGGCATAATGAAATATAAAGAAGGATATGTATATGAATTAATGGATCAAGGTGGTCCTACTGATGTTAGAGAAGATTATTTTAAAGAAGCTGTATCAGAAATGATGCGTTCAAGAACTTTATGCTTTAAAGCAAATCAAACATCACCTGATGATCCTAATTATGTTAAATATTTAGAAGAATTATTCAATAAAAAATTAGATGATGTAAGAATATTAACACCTTTTCAATGTGATTTTGGTAATAGAGTTATTTTGGGGAAAAATGTATTTATCAATCATTCAGCAATTTTTTCAGCATCAGGTGGTATAAAAATAGAAGATGGGGTATCTTTAGCACCCGGTGTAAGAATTGCTACAATTAATCATGATTTTAATCAAAGACATACAATTTATACATATGGCAAAGTAACAATAAAAAAGAATGCTTGGATTGGGATGGGGGCATCAATTATGCCTGGTGTTACAATCGGCGAAAATTCAGTTGTAGCTGGTGGTGCAGTAGTTACTAAAGACGTAGAAGATAATGTAGTTGTTGCAGGTGTTCCAGCTAAAATAATAAAAAGATTAGATTCAAACGAACAAAAGGAGAAATGGTAAGATGCAAAAACAAGATGCAGGAAGAAAAAATTTAGGGAATCTTGCTCCAAAATTCGCTGAATTAAATGATGATATTTTATTTGGTCAGGTATGGAGTAGAGAAGATAAGCTATCTTTAAGAGATAGAAGCTTAATAACTATATCAGCTTTATTTAGTGCAGGTTTATATCCTCAGCTTAAAGCCCATTTACAAATTGGAAAAGACCATGGTTTAACTAAAACAGAAGTAGTTGAGACAGTAACACAGCTTGCATTTTATTGCGGATGGCCAAAAGCTTGGTCTACATTCCCATTAATTGAAGAAATATATGGTAAAGAAGAAAAAGAATTAGAATTAAGTGTTTTCCCAGTTGGTGAAAAAAATCCATTTGGTAAATATTTTGTAGGACAATCATATTTATATCAATTATCAAACACTCAAATTCCATTATTTAATGTAACATTTGAACCTGGTTGTAGAAATAATTGGCATATCCATCATTCAACAAATGGTGGAGGACAAATGTTAATTTGTGTATTTGGTGAAGGCTGGTATCAAGAAGAAGG
>CAJOOI010000109.1 GCA_905236105.1 uncultured Acholeplasmatales bacterium | reverse complement strand
CAGGCTATAAATGCATTTTTTGCAGCATTCTTAGCATCTAATTTATCAACTAGGATTCGTAAATCATTTTATGAAAAAGTTAGTGAATTTTCTCTCGCTGAAATAGATAAATTCTCTACTGCTTCTTTAGTTACTAGGGCAACAAATGATATTCAGCATATACAATTTACTAACCTTATGACATTTAGAATGGTATTTCAAGCACCTGTTACAATGATTTGGGCAATCATAAAGATGCAAACATCATCATTTGAATTGTCGCTTACAACTATTATTGCAATCTTATTTTTAATTATGATGGTTATAGTTGTAATGGTATTTGTTATACCAAAATTTAAAATTGTCCAAAAGCTTACAGATAATATTACAAATGTAACAAGAGATAATTTAATAGGCGTAAGAGTAATAAGGGCATTTGATGCTGAAGATTACCAACAAAAGAAATTTGATGAACAAAATAATAATTTAACAAAAATTCAATTATTTACTGGTAGAGTAGTAGCCATATTATCTCCATTTATGAATTTAGTATTAAATGGTCTTACTCTTGCAATGTATACAGTAGGAGCGTATTTAATTAATGATGGTAAAATTGATTATGCTAGTGTTGTTTCATTTGTTATGCTTGCAACCCAAGTAGTAATGTCATTCTTATCTTTATTAATGTTATTAATAATGTGGCCAAGAGCGCTAGTAGCTGCAGGAAGAATAAATGAAGTATTAAAAACTGATGTTAAAATAAAAGATCCGACTACAGAAAAAGAATTTACTTCAAGAGGAACAATTGAATTCAAAAATGTATATTTCACATATCCTGGTGGTGATAATCCAGCGTTATCTGATATATCATTTAAAGTTAATAAAGGTGAAACAGTTGCTATCATTGGAGCAACATCATCAGGTAAAACAACTTTAATTAATTTAATCCCTAGATTATATGATGTAACAGAAGGTGAAATATTAGTTGATGGCGTTAATGTTAAAGATGTAAAACAAAATACATTAAGATCTAAAATAGGTTATGTACCACAAAAAGGATTTTTATTCAATTCTTCAATCAAAGAAAACATTGCTTTTGGTAGTGATGAAATCGATGAACAACGAGTAAGATATGCAGCTAAAGTTGCATGTGCTGATTCATTCATCGAAGAAAAAGAGGAAAAATATAATTATAAAATAACTCAAACTGGTAAAAATGTATCTGGAGGACAACGTCAAAGATTATGTATTGCAAGATGCATTTATAATGATCCAGAAATCTATATTTTTGATGATTCTTTTTCTGCGTTAGATTATAAAACAGATAAAAAATTAAGAGATAACTTAAATGAATTAGATAAAGATAAAACAAAAATAATTGTGGCTCAAAGAATTGGTACAATTATGGATGCAGATAAAATTATAGTTTTAGATAGTGGTAAAATAGTTGATATAGGTTCTCATAATGAATTATTAAATAATTCTACTATTTATCGTCAAATTGCACTATCACAACTTTCAGAAAAGGAGTTGGGATTATGATGCAAGGAAGACCTGCAAGAAGACGTAATTTAGAAGGACAAAAGAGTCTTAATATGAAAAAGGATTTAAAAAATCTAATTAAATCAGTTAAGCCATTCATACCATTCATTTTATTATCTGTAATATTGATGGTTGCATCTGTTGTCTCTTCAATAATTGCACCACAATATCTTAAAAATTTAACAAATGTTATGGCAGACGGTGCCCAATATCGAAACATTGACATCAATTCATTATGGAAATATGTAAAAATATTAATTTCACTTTATGCAGTTAGCATTACAGCAAGCTTCATTTCAGGACTCATAATGAATGAAGTTACTCAAAGATATTCTAGATTATTAAGAAAAAATCTTAGTCTTAAATTAAATAAATTACCATTAAGCTTCTTCGATAAGAATCCTTATGGTGATACATTATCTATTATGACTAATGATGTAGATAATGTTTCATCTAGTTTGCAATCATCTACATCTACATTATTGCAATCAATTATAATGCTTGTCGGTGTATTAATTGCCATGTTTATTACAAACTGGCTTATGGCACTAACTGTTTTAATATCTTTGCCTTTAATGATTTTGATGATTCTATTTATTACAAAACTTGCTGTACCTCAATTTAGAAAAAGACAAAAATTAACAGGTGTTGTAAATTCAATTTGTGAAGAGAATTTTACTGGTGCAATAATTATTAAGAGTTTTAATGCTGAAAAGAAAAAACAAGAAAAATTTGATGAAGCAAATAACACATTATATAAAACAATGTTTAAGGCCCAAATATTTGGTGGACTTATGCAACCAATTTCATCATTTATTTCATATTTTGCATATGCATCTGTTTGTTTAGTTGGTGGATTAATAATGTATCACAATAATGGTATAACTTTAGGAGTTATCAGTGCATTCTTAGTATATGTTAATTTATTCCAAAATCCACTAAATCAAATCTCTCAAGCAATGAATTCAGTTCAAATGGCATTATCCTCTATTTCAAGAATATTTGATATATTAGATGAAGCTGAAGAATTAGATGATTCAACAATGCCTAATGTTTTATTAAAAGATGGCTATAAATTAAGAGGAGATGTTGAATTTAAAAATATTAAATTTGGTTATAATAAAGATAAAATTATTATTCCAAATTTCTCATGTAAAATTAAAGGTGGTTCACAAGTTGCAATTGTTGGCCCAACTGGAGCAGGTAAAACTACTTTAGTGAATTTATTAATGAGATTTTATGAACTTGATGATGGTGATATTACTATAGATGGAATATCAATTAAAAATATTAGAAAATCAGAATTAAGATCAATATTCGGAATGGTTTTACAAGATGCTTGGATTTTTGAAGGAACGTTAAGAGAAAATATTGTTTATTCTACTCCTAATGTTACTGAAGAAAAATTAAATAAAGCATTAGAAGATGCATCACTTAAATATTATGCTTCTACATTAGAACATGGTGTAGATACAAAAATTATGGGAGATGAATCATTATCATCTGGTCAAAAACAATTAATTACAATTGCAAGAGCACTTGTTGAAGATGCTCCATTATTGATACTTGATGAGGCAACATCAAATATCGATACTAGAACAGAAATTTTAGTTCAAGAAGCGATGAAAAAGCTTGCTCAAGGAAGAACCTCATTTGTGATTGCACATAGGCTTTCAACAATAAAAAATGCTGATTTAATATTAGTATTAAAAGATGGTAATATTGTTGAACAAGGTAATCATGAAGAATTAATGAATCTACATGGCTTTTATAGTGATTTATATAATTCACAATTTGATGAGGGTGAAGAAATCTAAAAAAATATTTATTTAATCATTAGATGAAAAAATCCAAAATTTAGCTTACTTAGGCTATTTTGGATTTTTATTATGCTTAACGATAAAAAAAAGATGTGGAAAATTTCCACATCAATTTTTATTGTTAATTAATTAAAGATTATGCTTCAGTAGAATCTCCACCTAATACTAAAGCCATTAAATCTTGAATACCTTTAGCTGCTTTTTTATTATCTTCACTTATTTTGTTAACTGAACCAT
>CAJOOI010000108.1 GCA_905236105.1 uncultured Acholeplasmatales bacterium | reverse complement strand
TTTTAAAGATTTATTTATATTATCTTTATTATTTTTCCTATCATATAAATAATCATTATAAAAAGTACTACCATCTAATAACTATAATTAATTGATGGTAGTACTTTTTTTATTTTGAAATAATATATTAGATTTAAAAGACAGCATTCTAAAAATCTTGAAATTCTTAATCAAATATAGATGAAACCTTGACTAAGAGATTTCTTATATCTAAATTTTGTGGACATACTTGTTCACATTTACCACATTTTATACAATCTTTAGCTTTACCATTCTTAGTTGTATATACACAATTATAATAAAAATTTGAATTCCAATCATTGAATACTTCTTTTTGATTCATACATGCAAATAAATCTGGTATAAGAATGTGTTTAGGGCACCCTTTAACACAATATCTACAACCTGTACATTGAATACTATGCATATTATTGTATAAATCACTTACCTTAAAAATAGCATTTAATTCTTTATCATTTAATGGTTTAAAATCTTTCATTACTGAAATATTATCAAGCATTTGTTCCATATTACTCATTCCTGATAAAACTATAATGTTATTTTCAAAATTAGCTGCAAAACGAATTGCGTATGATGGATAAGAATAATCTTGATGTAATTCATCAAAAATCTTTTTAGCTTCATCAGTTAAATTTGCAAGTCTACCGCCTTTAACTGGCTCCATAACTATCGCAAATTTATTATGCTTTAATATTACATCATAAACCATCTTAGATTGAACTGATTTTGAATAATAATCAGCATAATTAAATTGTAATTGAACAAATTCTATTTCTGGATTTTCATTTAAAATCATATCTAATGTTTCTGCAGTATCATGAAAAGAAATACCAAAATGTTTTATTTTGCCTTCTTTTTTTAATTCTAATGCAATTTTATATGCATTACATTTTTTAAAATGATCATAATTTTTCTTATTTTGAGCATGCATTAGATAATAATCTAAATAATCAACACCTAAAATCTCTAATTGATTAAAGAAAAAAGGTCTAATATCTTCTTCAGTTTTAAAATAATTTTCAGTTAATTTATCAGCTAACAAATAGCTTTCTCTTGGATATTTTGTAGTAAGACAATCATGAATAGCTTTCTCACTTTTTCCGTCTATATATCCATGTGCAGTATCAAAATAAATAAACCCATTATCCAAAAATGTTTTAATCATTTTAGAAAATTCTACATAATCTACTTTATTGTTATTCATCGGAAGACGCATGCATCCAAAGCCTAATTTTTTCATATTTATTCTACTCCTAAATAATTTCTTAATATTTCTAATACTACTTTAAAATCTGTTTGTTTATTACATAAATCTTTTATTTTTGCAGAACCTGTTTTACCTTTGATATACCATGAAACATGGTTTCTCATTTCAAGCATGGCAATATGCTCATCTTTTATAGATTTTAATAATTCATAATGTCTATTTATTGTATTATATAATTCTTGATTAGATGGTTTATCTAGAATAATACCATCTTCAAAATAAGCATTTAATTCTCTAAATAAAAATGGATTACCTAATACACCTCTTGCAATACCAATTGCATCACAGCCTGTTTCTTCAAACATCTTTTTTGCATCTTCTATTGATGTAACATCACCATTTCCAATTACTGGAATAGAAACATTTTCTTTGATTTGTTTGATATATTCCCATCTTGCAAAGCCTGAATAGCCATCGCTTCTAGTTCTTGCATGAATTGTAATAGCTTTAGCTCCAGCTTTCTCAATTATTTTAGCAACCTCAACACAATTTATAGAATTATTATCCCATCCCAATCTAATTTTTACTGTTACAGGCTTTTTTACTACTTCAACTATTTTACTTACCATTTCATAAATTTTATCTGGTTCTTTCATTAATGCTGAACCTGCTCCACCTTTTACAACTTTAGGAACTGGACAACCCATATTAATATCAATAATATCAGTATCACTATATCTATCTAAATATAGTGCGGCCTCAATCATTGAATCAATATCAGAACCAAATATTTGAACAGCAATTGGATGTTCTTTTTCATCTACTTTTGTCATTTTGATAGTTCTTTTGCTTTGGAATAATAATGCTTTATCACTGACCATTTCACCAACAGTATATGCTGCACCAAATTCTTTACAAATAATTCTAAATGCTTCATTTGTAACTCCTGCCATTGGGGCAAGCACAAATTTGCCATCAATATTGACATCACCTATTTTTAATTCCATTGTTATCTCCTAAAGTAATTTATCTAACCATTCTTCTAATAATTCTTGTGGTAACCCCACAATATTAGTCCATGAGCCTTCATATTTTTCAACTAATTTATTGCCAATTCCTTGGATTGCATAAGCTCCAGCTTTGCCGAATGGTTCTTTAGTTTTAATATATTCTTTAATATCTTCATCAGTTAATTTTTTGAATGTTACAGTAGATATTACGACATCACTATATGTAATATCATTATATATAACTGTAAGTCCACTCATAACTTCATGGCTTCTACCACTTAATTTTTTTAGCATATCAAATGCATCTTGTTCATTTTTTGGTTTACCATAAATAATATTATCTAATACAACTATAGTATCACAACCAATTTGAATGTAATCTTTAAATAATTCTTTATTAATTGAAGCTTTAAGATAGCCTAATCTTTTGACATTTTCATAAGGACTTAAATTAGGTAATAATGTCTCATCAACATCATATGCTTTTATAATAAAATCTAAATTAAGCTTTTCTAATATTTCTTTTCTTCTTGGACTTGAGCTTTTTAATATTATTTTTTTCATTATATTTTCACTTCTTTTTTATTTGCTAATTATAACATAAATGTTTTTTGGTGTCATTTAAATTAAAAGATATTTCTTTTAATTAAAAATCAATAATGATATAATAAAATAAATCGGAGGTAAAATATGAAACAAAAATTAAGTTTAGATGTTTCTAAAACAAAAGGCTTTTATGATGAAGATTTATACGAACAAGTAAAAGGGGAAGTAGTTAAAGCTCATGAAGTTTTAAGAAGCAAAAAAGGTGCAGGTAATGACTTTTTAGGATGGCTAGATCTTCCACTAGATTATGATAAGGAAGAATTTGCAAGAATCAAAAAAGCTGCCAAAAAAATTCAAGATCAATCTGATGTTTTACTAGCAATTGGTATTGGTGGATCATATTTAGGTGCTAAATCAGCAGTTGAAATGTTAAAAGGATATTTTTCACACAATGGTGTTGAAGTAATATTCGTTGGTAACCATATTTCTTCTACTTATGTAAAAGATTTATTAGATTATTTAAAAGATAAAGATTTTTCTATCAATGTTATTTCTAAATCAGGCACTACAACTGAACCAGCTATTGCTTTTAGAATATTTAAAGAATATATAGAAAAACGTTATGGTAAAGAAGAAGCAAAAGAAAGAATTTATGCTACAACTGATAAAGCTAGGGGAGCTTTAAAAACTTTAGCTGATGCTGAAGGATATGAAGAATTCGTGGTTCCTGATGATGTTGGTGGCAGATATTCTGTTCTTACGGCTGTAGGTCTTTTACCAATTGCTGCAAGTGGTGCAGATATTGATGAAATGATGAAGGGTGCTTTAGATGCTCATAAAGATTTACAAGAAAAAGATGTAGATAAAAACCCAGCATTAAAATATGCATTATTAAGAAATGTATTATATCGTAGTGGTAAAAAACTAGAAATGCTAGTTAATTATGAGCCAAAATTAATGTATTTTAGTGAATGGTGGAAGCAATTATTTGGTGAATCAGAAGGTAAAGATGGAAAAGGTATTTGGATTACTTCTGCTTCTTTTTCAACTGACTTACATTCACTTGGTCAAATGATTCAACAAGGTGAAAGAACTTTATTTGAAACAGTCATCAATATTGAAGAAGCTGAAAGAAATATCAAGATTAAAGAAACAGAAGATAATCTTGATGGCTTAAATTTCTTAGCAGGTGTTGAAATGGATCATGTTAACAAAATGGCAATGCAGGGTACTCAAATTGCCCATGTTGATGGTGGTGTACCAAATATACGTGTAAATATTCCAAATGTTTCAGCTTATACTTACGGATATTTAGTTTATTTTTTTGAACTATCTTGTGGTGTTTCAGCATATACATTAGGTGTTAATCCATTTAATCAACCAGGTGTAGAATCTTATAAAAAGAATATGTTCGCACTTCTAGGTAAGCCTGGCTATGAAGAAATGCGAGAAGAATTATTAAAAAAATTAAAATAATTTAAAATGGTAACTAGAGCTAAAAAGTGTTTAATTTTAAAATTTCACTTTTAGCTCTTTTTTTATGTCAAATGATTGTATTAATGAAATATCATGTAATACTAATCTTTTTATTTTATAATAAAGGTAAAAACATTTTTAAAAAAGAGTAAATACGAGGTGGAAGCAAAAAATTGTTTTTATGACAGAAATTGCCCAATATTTTAAATCAAAGAAAAATTGGGTTGTAATAAATTTAAATTCTGAAAAGGATATTTTAGAAAACTATATAGAATAAATTATATACAATAATTTAAACAACAAAAAAAATCAAAAATTAGCTTAATAAGGCAAAATTTTTGATTTTTTATTTTAAAAGTGTTTAATATTAATAATTAATTTGAATTTCTTTTAATTTTAACATCTATATATCCTGTAATAGTATAATATAGTGGAATTGTTATAAATACTAGCCATGTTGGATGCCATATTTGAGGTGTTGCAAGACCTAAAAATAAATAAATAGTTGTAACAAAAATTGGGTATGCAAATCTAGAAAATCTTTTATGAATGATAGCATCGATTAATGAATCTATAACAATAGATACTAAAAACATTAACCAGCACCATCTCCAAAATCCCCAAACAAAGCCTAAAATGAAGAAAGCAATTAAGCATAAAAAGAATACTACTCCACCCCAACTAAATGCTACTTTAACTTTAACATTTTTGTTAGCCATTGCTTTATCAATTATTTCATCTACATCTAATATTTCGCCTTCAACTACTTCGGTTTTACCTTCCTCATCATCTTCTTCAAATGATGAATCAGTTCTACCTAATAATTCATCAACACTAATATTATAAATATCAGCTAATTTAGTAATATTATCCAAATCAGGTGTAGCATCTCCGCATTCCCATTTTGAAACAGCTTGTCTTGATATACCAAGTTTATCTGCAAGTTCTTCTTGAGAATAACCTGATTTTTTTCTTAAATAAACGAGTCTTTCAAATAATTCTTGTTTCATATTTTCCCCCTAACCATATTTAAATTATATATAAATATAGTTAATAATCCACCAATTTTAATTGGAATTTTTGTCAACTAATGGTTGCGAAAACTATAAAATATGAATTTTAATAGTATCTGTAATTGCATTACCTACAGCTGAAGCACCAGTAATTACTACTTTGTCTCCTTCTTTAACAATTCCAGATTCTAATGCTTTTTCAATTGCATATTGGAATAATTCATCTGTTGTTTTTTTCTTTTCAGCATAAACTGGATATACATTCCATGCTAAATTAAGTTGACGGCATGCTTTTTCATCAACTGTTATAGAAATAATTGGGCAATAAGGACGATATGCAGAAAGCTTGAATGCAGTTTGTCCGTGGTTAGTAACACAGATAATAGCTTTTGCACCAACCTGATGAGCAGTTAATACTGCTGCATTACAAATTGCTGATAAGAAATCATCACCTAAATTTAAATTAGATTCAACGAATCTTTGTTTAAAATCAATATGTTCTTCTGTGCAGTCAGCAATTTCTTTCATAGCTCTTACTGATTCAATAGGATATTTACCTGCAGCAGATTCGCCAGATAACATAATTGCAGTAGTTCTATCATATATTGCGTTTGCAACATCTGATACTTCTGCTCTTGTAGGTCTTGGATTTTGTTGCATTGAATCAAGCATTTGTGTTGCAGTAACAACTATTTTTCCTTGATGATAACATTTTGAAATTAATGATTTTTGAATTGGAGGTAATTGAGTAAAATCAACTTCAACACCTAAATCTCCTCTTGCAACCATAATTCCATCAGCTGCATCAACTATTTCATCAATTTTTTGAACACCTTCAGTATTTTCTATTTTTGCAATAATCTTAATTTTGCCTGAAGTGTCATATTGGCTTAATAATTTTCTGATATCATAAATATCTTCTTTTCTTCTAACAAAAGATGCGGCAATATAATCAACACATTCTTGAATACCAAAAATAATATCTGATCTATCAGCATCTGAAATATAAGGCATATCAATAACTACACCTGGGATATTTATAGATTTACGATTTGATAATGTACCACCATGAATTACTTTAGTAACTATATCTTTTCCTTTAAAGTCTATAACTTCAAACGACATATTTCCATCATCAGCTAAAATTTTTACGCCTTTTTCTTTAATAAATTTAGTTAAATCTGGATAAGATAAACCTACTATATTTTCATCTCCAACTAAATCAGAATTAGCTGAAAAAGTAAATTCTTGGCCTTTAGTTAATACTACTTTACCTTCTTTAAATGTTCTAACTCTTATTTCAGGCCCTTTAGTATCTAAAAGAATAGGAAGTGGAACGTTTAATTCTTTTCTAATTTTTTTAATTCTTTCCATTCTAACTTTTTGTTCCGCATGTGTTCCATGAGAAAAATTTAATCTAGCACAATCTAATCCCTCAGCGATCATTTGTTTCAATGTTTCTTCATCATCACAAGCTGGTCCTAATGTACAAATAATTTTTGTTTTACGCATGTTTTTTTCCTCTTTTAAATTTTCTATTGATATTTTAGCATATTCTTTTTTTATATTAAATATTTTTAATTAACGATGTAATAAATTTAGTTATAAAAATGTTTTCAAAATATGTAATACCACATGATGAATATCTAATATAAATTATATATTATTCAATATATTCATATTTTATTTGTTATATATGGAAAAAGACCGCAGTAAATTAACTACGATCTATGAATTAAATAATATGCTTATTGAAAAGAACAGTATTAATTTCAATGTAATAATATAAATTTAATAAGAATATCATTTTATTTCATATTTTATAATTCTATCATTTAAAATGAATATTTTTTCTTTTTTTGAATTTTCAAGATTATTTTTCTTTACACCATCAAAAAAAATGCTCTATAAAGAGAACCGCTATTTTCTTTTTAGAGCATTCTTATTTCATTAAATATTAATCAAAAAGTGTTCCACCAGTACTTCCAGTACCACCATCATCTGTAAAACTAAATATTCCATCAGTTTCAATTTTATCTTTTT
>CAJOOI010000107.1 GCA_905236105.1 uncultured Acholeplasmatales bacterium | reverse complement strand
AGAGGTGGTGTGGGACTTTCAGGAATTAAAACACATTCAGATGATGATGTTTCAATGATAATTCCTACAAATACACACAATTTCTTAATGTTCTTTACTAACAAAGGCAGAGCATATTCATTAAAAGGATATAATATTCCTGAAGGAAGTAGAACAGCAAAAGGAATACCTCTTGTAAATATTTTAGAATTCCAAGAAGGAGAAGTATTAACTAATATTACTCCAATTGAAGTATTAGATGATAATTCATATCTATTCTTTGTAACTAAAAAAGGAATTGTAAAACGTACATTCTTAGGAGCATTCAAAAATATTCGTAAATCAGGTATAAATGCTGTATCATTATCAGATGATGATGAATTATTCTCAGTAATTTGTACAGATGGAACAAAAGAAATTATTTTAGGTGCATCTAATGGTAAAGCTATTAGATTCAATGAAAATGATGTTAGAGCTATGGGTAGAACAGCCGGTGGTGTTAGAGGCATGAGACTTGATGAAAATGATGAAATTGTTGGTGCAACTTCATCATCAAATCCTGATGAAGAAATACTTGTAGTAACACAAAAAGGTTATGGCAAACGTTCAAAAGTTAGTGAATATCGTCTACAAACTAGAGGTGGACAAGGCGTTAAAGCTTTAAATGTTACTGATAAGAATGGTAAGCTTGCAACACTCGCAAAAGTCACTGAAGAAAATGATTTGATCATTACTACAGATAAAGGTATGACAATTAGAATGCATGCAAGTGACGTATCACAAACAGGTAGAAATGCTCAAGGTGTTATCTTAGTCAGATTAAAAGAAAAACATTCAATTGCTCATGTTGCGATAGTTACAAGACAAGAAGATGAAGAAGAAAATTTAGAAGAAAATCAAACATCTACTCAAGCTGTAGAAGAAAATAAAGAAAACGAAAATAACGAATAATAAATTTTAGAATAAGGCATCAATTTTTTGATGCCTTATTTCCAAGGTAATTTATGGAAAAAATAGCTATAAAGGAACTAGCATATTTTGTATGTCAATCTGGTGATTTAACAACTGAATTTTTCTCAAATAGAGATATAGATGCAGGTACTAAAGCACATATATTTTTACAATCAAAATATGGTCCAGATGATATAAAAGAATATTATGTAAAACAAGAAATTAAGGTAGGTGAAAAAGACTACCTTTTACATGGTTATATCGATGGAGTTTTGGATGTTTATGGCACCAAAATTATCGAAGAAATAAAATCAACAACATTAGAATTAGATACAATCACAAAAGATTATCATCAAGAACATTTAGCTCAAGCAAAAATATATGCATATTTATATTCTCTTGAGGCAGGTTTAAATACTATTAATGTTAGATTAACTTACATAAGTATCATTGATTATGAAACAAAATCATTTGATTTTATTTTTGATATTAAAGAATTAGAAGATTTTACTTTCGAGGCACTTGAAGAATATATTTCATGGATAAATACGCTTAACAAAGCCAACGAAAGAAGAGTTGAAACTTTAAAAACTATTAAGTTTCCATTTGAAAAAGAGCGACCTGGCCAAAAAGCTTTAATGAAATATACTTATAATACTTTAAAAGATAATGAGATTTTATATGCGATTGCGCCAACTGGTATTGGAAAAACAATGGCCACCTTATTTTCGGGTTTAAAATCTTTGGAAAAAGATGATAAATTATTTTATTTGACTGCCAAAGGAAGCGGAAAAAATGCCCCACTTGAGGCAATAAAGATTTTAAAAGATCATAATCTTTCAATTAAAGTAATTGATATAACTGCTAAAAGAAAAATATGTAACATGAAAAAAGCACATTGTAATCCTGATGAATGCCCTTATGCTAAAGATTATTTCTCTAAATTGAAAAACGCTACTAAAGATATTTTTGATTCATACGATATATTTAGTGCAGATGTTATATCAGAAGTAACTGAAAAACATCAGGTATGTGCATTTGAATTCAGTTTATATCTATCTTATTTTTGCGATTTAATTATTGCAGATTATAATTATGCATTTGATCCTAAAGCTGAATTAATTAGATATTTTGAAGACGATACATATAAACCTAAATTATTAGTAGATGAGGCTCATAATTTAATATCTAGAAGTAAAGATATGTATTCTGCAAATCTTAAAGATGATGATATAAGAATTTTAAGAGCTAAACTTAATGGATTTAAACCATCTGTTAGAAATGAATGCAATAAAGCAATTGAATTATTTAATTCATATTTAGATAAGATAGTTGAAAAAGCTGCCTTTATTTCTGATAAGATGAATTCTGATTTAAATGTTGTATTAAGAAATATAATCCAAAAATGTGATGCAATATTTGAACAAAATAAATCAATTAAAGATAAAGATATCATCTATGATGCTTATTTTAAAGTAGTGGATTTTTTAAGAATAAGTGAATATTTTTCAGTAAATCATCGAATGATTGTAAAAGTTGAGGATGAAAAAATAACAATTAATTATATGTGTCTTAATGCTTCTGAATTTATTTTAAATACAATTAGAACAAAAGCACACGGTGTAGTATTTTTTTCGGCAACATTATATCCATTTAGATATCATATTGATTTATTAACAAAAGGAGAAGGTAAAGCAATTGTTCTTCCTTCACCTTTTGATCCAAATAATTTAGATTTAATTATTGATTGTAATATATCAACAAAATATAAAAATAGAGAAAATACAATAGATAGAATAATTGAAACTATTGAGACTGCAGTAGATAGTAAGCCCGGAAATTATATTGTATTTTTCCCATCATATGCATATTTAAATATGGTTTCATCAACCATTATTAACCCTAATTATGAAATGATTATCCAAAAACATGATTTTACTGAAAGTGAAAGAGAAGAAATAATAACTAAATTTAAGACTACATTTAATTCTAAAGTTGGTTTCTTTGTTATGGGAGGTAATTTTAGTGAAGGAATTGATTATGTAGGAGAAGCATTAAGTGGTGTTATTATTGTTGGTGTAGGGCTTCCTTTAATTTGTGATGAAAATAATTTATTAAAAGAATATTTCGAAGGAATATATCCTACATTAGGCTTTGAATATGCATATACATTTCCAGGCTTTAATAAAGTAGTTCAAGGGGTAGGAAGAGTAATAAGAGATTATGCTGATAAAGGTATAGCTATCCTATTAGATGAAAGATTTAATTATCCATTATATAAAAAATTATTTCCTAATCATTGGACTAATGTAAAAATAATAAAAAACAATTATGAATTAATTGCTGAACTTAAAGATTTTTATAATAAAAAATAGAGAATTATTCACATAATTATCTATTTATGATAAAATTAATTCTATGAAAAAATATTTAAAATTTATTTTTCTTATGCTTCATAGCTTCATATTATTTATAGTTATTTGGGCTACAACGGTTTCTATTGTAAAACATGTTGAAAAAAATGTTATTGTTAGCAATTTTACTAATCAAGCTATATTAAAAGAAGATTTATCAACTTCAAATTTAAAAATGTATGAAGTTAAGGGCAATGAAGAATTAAGTACTTATATAAAAAAAGGAAATAAAATTATTCCAGGTAATACAGGAGATATTATTGTATCTTGCGATTCATTAATGGATGTTAGCAATAATGGTTTTATTAATACTATTGTAAAATCAATTATTAGCTTTTATGCTGGAGGGCATGCATCTTTGGTTATTGATGAATTCCGTAGCTTTGATTGCGGATATGCATCAAGCATGTATCAAGTTGAATCTACTGGTATTGGTAGTGGCACTGCCCCCGCAATATTATCAGATAGAAGCATTGAATGGCAGGATAGAAAAGAAGTTATAGGCTTTAGAGCTAAATTAACTGCTGAAGAAAGAATAGAATTAATTTCGATGGCAACATCATTTGTTGATGATCCATATAATTATTCTTTCATATTTGATATAGATAATACATCATATTGTTCAGATTTAGTTGCTAAATGTTTTAAAAAAGTTGGAGTAGAATTAAACAAAGATAGTTTTGCAACAACTATTTATGACATTATTACTTCATCTGATGTTTATATATCTTATTATCATTTTATTGATGATAAAGGAATCAAACACATTTACTATTTGGCATAAAGGAGATATTATGGCATACGTAGCTTTATATAGGGCATATCGTCCTAAAAAATTTAGTGAAGTTGTAGGTCAAGAACATATTATTACAACTTTACAAAATGCAATAAAATTAAATAAAGTAGCTCATGCATATTTATTTTGTGGACCACGTGGTACAGGAAAGACTACCTTTGCTAAAATTTTAGCAAAAGCTATGAACTGTGAAAAAGGTCCAATTATTGAACCTTGTTGCGAATGTGAAATGTGCAAAAATATAACAAAAGGTAGCGCATCAGATGTTGTTGAAATAGATGCTGCATCAAACAATGGCGCTGATGATATAAGAGCTTTAAGAGATACTGTAAATTTTATGCCAGCAGTAGGTAAATATAAAATTTACATTATCGATGAAGTCCATATGCTTACAACTCAAGCATTTAATGCATTACTTAAAACTCTTGAAGAACCACCTAAACATGTTATTTTTATTCTAGCAACAACAGAACCACATAAGCTTCCAGCAACTATTTTATCTCGTTGTCAAAGATTTGATTTCCAATCTATTTCTATTGAAAACATCATTAAAAGATTAAATGTTGTTAAACAAGAAGAAAATATCAATATTACTGATGAAGCATTATATCAAATAGCTATTAGTGCAGAAGGTGGAATGCGTGATGCCTTATCTTTATTAGACCAAGCGGTAAGCTTTTCAGTAAATGATGAAATATCAATAGATGATATTTTGGCTATAAGTGGTTCAACATCATATAATGATATTATTGAATTACTTAGTGCTTGTATTGATGAAAATGAATCTAATGCCATCATAATATTAGATAAAATCTTAAAAAAAGGTAAAGAAGTACCACGTTTAATTAATGATATAATATTATTTTTAAGAGATACATTGTTATTTATTAATAATGCTTATATAGAAGCAAAGATAATGTATAAAAATGATAAATTTAAAATGTTAGTAACTAGATTATCAAAAGGAATAATTTATGCATGGTTAGATATTTTAAATCAAACATTAAATAATACTAAATTCTCAGTTCAAAAACGTGCATTTTTAGAATTAGCTATTTTAAAAATGAATGATGTAAAATTAAATGAAGAAGCTAAAATTCCTGATAGAATTACAGCTTTAGAAAGAAATATTGACATGTTGACACATCAAATGGCAATGGCACCTAAAGAAACAAATAGGCCAATGAATTATAATGCCAATATTCCTACTCCTCAAGAAATTGAAAGATTACAAATGGAACAAAAGCGTCTTGAAGAAGAAAGAAGAATTAAACAAGAACAATTTAATAAAGAAATAAAAACTGAAGCGCCAAAAATAAATCAAGAAGTAGTATCAAATAATAAACCAAAACAAGAACAAAATAATAATGTTGAAATAAAACAAGAAACTATTATTCAAAATAAAGAAGAAAAACCTAAGGATATAAAACAAGAAGAACAAAATATAGTAGCTGAAACTGATGAAGATAATCAAGATTATAGTAATAGAAAAATTGTTTTAGCCCCACCTAATGAAATTAATGTTTTAGATATTGAAAAAATCATTAATAATAATGAAGGTGAAGTAAGGGAACAATTAATTGAAAAATGGAATAAGCTTGAAAATATTCATACAAGTGTATTTGAAGCTCAAATATTAAGTAGGGGTCGCTTGGTTGCAGTATCAAAAGGTACAATTGTTGTAATACTTAATGATGTTGCATTTTGTAATAGAGTAATGTCTTATGAAACAAGCCAAGAAATAATCAAATTCTTACATGAAAATGATATAATGATAAATGATTATATTTGTATACCAAGACTTGTTTGGCGTGAGATGATGAACGAATATGTTGAAAAGAAAAAAACAACAGACAAGCCTGAATTTGAAGATAGAAGAATTGGTGTAAAAAGAAGAATAAAACCAGAAGAGGCACCAAAAGAAGAGGCGCCAAAAGATGAAACAATGGAAATATTAAATGATTTATTTCCAAATGGAAGCATAAAAATAGTATAAATTAAGGAGAAAAAAAGAATATGAACCAACAACAAATGATGAAATTAAGAAAAATGCAAAAACAAATGATGGAAGCCCAAGAAAAACTTGAATCAACAGTTTTTACTGGTACTGCAGGCGGAGGCGCAGTAAAAGTTGAAGTTAGAGGCGACCATGAAGTTGTTAGTGTTACAATTGATCCAGAAGCATTAGAAGATGATATTGAAATGGTTCAAGATATGATTGTTAGTGCACTTAATGATGCAAATAAAAAAGTTGAAGCAGAAAGCCAAAAATTATTAGGTGGCTTTGGTGGCCTAGGTGGTGGATTGTTCTAGTGGATAAATATCCAAAAACCTTAAGAGATTTAATTGATTGTTATCAAATGCTACCAGGTGTTGGAAAAGTTAGTGCTGAAAGATATGCTTTATATAGTTTTTTTAATATGAGCGAAGGAGAAATTATAGATTTTTCTAATGCGTTATTATCAGTAAAAAAAGATATCCATACTTGTTCAAATTGTGGAAATATCACTGATTCAGATTTATGTGATATTTGTAAAGATGATTCAAGAAACAAAAGGCAAATAATGGTAGTTGAAAGCATTAGAGATTTGATATCAATTGAAAAAATTAATGAATATCTTGGTGTATATCACATATTAAATGGGGCTATTAATTTTTCTAAAGGTATTACAATTGATAATTTGAATATTGATTCTTTAACTTCAAAAATAGAAAGCAATGAAGTAGATGAATTAATTTTAGCAACAAATGCCACATTAGAAGGTGAAACAACAGCTAGATATTTAAAAGAATTATATTCAAAATATAATATAAAAATCACACGTTTAGCATATGGATTACCTGTTGGTGGAGATTTATCATATGCTGATGAAATGACTATACTAAGATCTTTAACAGGAAGAAGAGATTATTAATGCAGGTTTCGTTTAAAAGTTTAGATGATGATGGAAATGAAATAGATTTTAGAAGTGATGCATTATATAAAGATGATTATTTAATATTTAATGATAATCAATATGATGATACAACTATTTATTTGAAAGCTAGTAATAATAGAATTGAATTATTAAGAAAAGGGCAAATAAATATGTCTTTGATATTTGATAATGATAAAATAGGCTTTCTAAAATATGAAAACGAAGGTTTATATTTTGAACTTTCTGTTGAGGCTAAAGAAATTATAATAAAAAAAGAACACATTTATTTTGAATATAATCTTTATGATGATATTAATTATGTTGGAAACCATAAAATATGGATAAAATTACATTAATGCTTGAAAAATGAATTGAATTTAAGTAAAATATAATAAGTCGATTTTAAGGAGCGAAAAAAATGGAGAATATTTCTAAACTATCACCTATTGAGGTAGCAATTGTTATTCTAAAAGAAAAGAATTCACCAATGAATATAAATGAACTTTTAGATTCAGTTTTAGAAGCTAAAGGTTTTGATAAAGAAGATAATTCAATAAGAGCATCTTTATATTGCGATTTAGTAGCAAGCTCTAAATTTGTTTATTTAGGCGAAGATGACCTTTGGGATTTAAAATTAAATCATCCACTTGAAGACTTCGATAAGGATGGTTCAGCATTTACTTCTAAAGATGAAGAATATGTTGAAGATGATACAGAAAAACTTAGTGAAGATGATCTTAATACTGCATCTGAAGAAGACGAAGAAGATGAAGAAGACGAAGAATCTGATGAATTAAGTGATGATGAAGAATCAGATGAATATGATGATGAATACGAAGATGAAGAAGACGACGATTATGATGATTCAGCTGATGATGACTTCGAGGAAGATAAATATAACGAGCTTATGGATGATTATGAAGATATGTATGATTAGAACATACACAATTTCCCATAATTCTAAGATAATCTTTTTATAATTTAAATATAAAATTTTGTTGTATTGAAAAAATATCTAGACTCCAAATAGATAAGTTTTTCATAACAAGTTATAACTCTCCCAAATTATAAAGAACAACCTTTGTGTTGTTCTTTATGCATTTATAGAGTATAATTTTATTTAAGGAGCGTGATTATTTTGTATAAAATTGCAATCGTTGAAGATGAAGAAAATCTTGCAACATTAGTAAAAAAATATTTAGTAAAAGAAAATAATGAAGTAACTATTTTCAAAACAGGCGAAGAAGCAATGAATGCAGTAAAATCAGATTTTCAATTATGGATACTTGATATTATGCTTCCTGGTGAAATAAATGGGTATGATTTAATTAAATCAATTAAAGAAAATAATCCTAAGATGCCAGTTATTTTTACATCTGCTAGAGATCAAGACATAGATAAAATAATGGGACTTGAACTTGGTAGTGATGATTATTTAGCTAAACCTTATTCTATTAGAGAATTAGTGTTACGTGTAACTAATTTATTAAATAGAAGCTATAATTATAATGAAATTAAAACTAAAAATGAAGAAACTTTTAGTGGATATACAATTGATTTTGACAAGAGAATTGTATTATTCGAAGGTAATAATATAAATTTAACTAGTAAAGAATATGATTTATTATTCTTTTTGTTAAAAAACAAATCAAAAGCTTTCTCTAGAGAACAAATATTAAATAATGTTTGGGGTATTGATTATTATGGCTCTGATAGAGTTGTTGATGATTTGATGAGAAGATTAAGACAAAAAATGCCAAATTTATCTGTAGAAACAATCTATGGATACGGATATAGATTATTAGTTTAATGAGAAAACTTACATTATCTACACAATTAATTCTTCTTTCAATTATTATATTTTTGACTTCCGCAATTGTCTTTTCGGTTACTTCTATTCAAGTAATATCAAGAATTATTGAAGATGAGACTTGTAAAACTTTATCATCCTATGCAATATTAGTTGATAAAGATTCAGATTCTAATATCAATAAATTTAAAATTGATATTTCATATGTAATTAAAGATGGAAACGATTATTATGAATATCCTGATAAAACAAAAGTAGATAAATCTTTAATAGATGCTATTATCACTGATGTAAAAGCCAAAAAGGCAGAATACCCTAATGGATCAAATATATTTATTGCAAGAAACAAATATAAAAATAATGATACAACATATTATTATGCATATAAAACTGAAGATAATATGCAAAATTATACAATTGTTTACACAAGCGCGGCTACTATAAATCCACTTTTTATGTCACTTGCTTTTAGAATTAATTTGATATTTTTTATTGTAATGGTTGTCATTATTATTGTTTTATATTTTTGGATCAATAGCATTACAAAGCGTTTAAAAAATATTCAAAAATATGTGCTTGATTTAACTGATGAAAATAAAGACATGAAGATAAATGATAAAGGTGATGATGAAGTAGCTGATTTATCTAGAAGTGTTGAGCATATGAAAGAAGAAATATTGTATAATGAGCATACTAAACAAGAAATGTTACAAAATTTGAGTCACGATTTTAAAACACCTATTGCGGTTATAAGAAATTATGCAGAAGCACTTGAAGATGGTGTTGAAGATTTTGATGTTGCAACTAAAAAAATCATTGAACAAGCAGATATCCTAAAAAAGAAAGTTAATCGTTTATTACAATATAATTCAATCGAATATTTAACAAAAGATAGAGAATTTGAAGATGTATATATGAACGAAATTATAACTAATGTTCTAACAAATTATAAACATCAGTTAGAAGGAATTAAATTAGATATTTGTATGAATGAAGATGTATATTTCAAAGGCTACAGTGAAAATTGGTATGTTGTTGTTGAAAATTTAGTTGATAATGCAAAAAGATATGCTAAATCTGAAATAAAGATTCTTCTAAAAAAAGGGAAATTATTT
>CAJOOI010000106.1 GCA_905236105.1 uncultured Acholeplasmatales bacterium | reverse complement strand
CTCCATCCTTTCTTCAAACACAAAAAAACTCAATTTTGCAATTGAGTTCTTAAACGTCGAATTTCGACGATTTTACCTTATGGAGCGTGTTGTAAACAGCTTACGACCCAAAGTCCTTCTTGTGAATTAATTATATATTATTATTAATTATTAATCAATCTCTTTTTTCTATTAATTTACCGCTTTTATATTCATATATTGCTGGCGTGTTAATAGTTCCTCGTGTAAAATTCATACCGATAACATATGAATCTGTTAACTCGTTTATTCCAATCCAATTTGGAAAATCATGTTCAATCGTTGAAACTAGTATAATTACACTTATGAATTCATCAAAACTACACATTATTTCTGCTGTTGATTGTTTGATTTCATCATAAATTGATAATGAATAGTTTAAATTTTTATTACTCTCTAAATATTTTTTAATTTCACTAAAACTTTCTTTTCCTGCAGATAATTTTACTTCTTTCATCTTTATCTCCTTTACTATTTTTCCCACTCTTTTATAATTTCTTCAAACTTTAATTCCTTCCATGGTTCTTTCCATAAATCTAAGTAAGGAATATCATTCGACGATGGTTTTTGTTCACACTCATCTATTTGAATTATTGATGGAATTATGGTTGAATCACCAATTAATATTGCCTCTCCGATTCTAAGAGAAGGTAATTTGTTAATTAGTTCTCCAAATGTATCTGGCAATAATCTCTTTACATAGTTTTGATCATTTGGATTAGTTAAGCGCATTGCAATAAAATTATTACATTGTGAAAAAATTGTTTCTGATATTTCCGATGGCCTTTGACTAGCTAATAATAACGTAATTCCATATTTTCTACCTTCTTTTGCTATTCTTTCAATAGACTCTTTTGATGATTTGTATTTTGCTAAGTCACTATTTGGGACATATTTATGTGCTTCTTCATAAACGAGTAACAATGGAATATCATTATTAATAGTTTCATCACTATTATTCATAAATCTTATCTTTTTATAGTAATATCCATATTCAAATAGGATTCTAGATATTAATGAAACAGTGATATTTAACACATCAAATGGAACACCACTTAAATCTATAATTGTAACATTTGATTTTTCCGAATAACCCATCAATTTTTTTAAAGTGTCAATAAATGTAATTTCTTTAGATTTCTTTCCTAATAAAAACTCAAGTCGTTTATCATTTATTTTATTTTCCATTCTACTTACAAAATTTGTTAGTTTTCCATTTAAAGGTCCTTGTTTTTCCTTTCCTACACCAGCACCTGGAACCATTTCTTCATTCTTAAATCTAACGTAATCAAGTACTTCATCAATATCAAACAACAATGGTGAATCAAAGTGGATTTTTTCCTTTACCTCATCTAAACCTGTAAAATGATTTTTTTTGTTAGTTACTATTGCTTCTTTAAATACATTTCTTTGATTATGATCGTTTGCTTCAGTGTCAATAAAAAGTTCTTGAAGTTCATCACTGTTTAATAACCAATAAGGTAGAACTAAATTATCGATATCAATGTAATTTGCTTCTGGAAAAGCAGTTTTATATTCTGAGTGTATATCGAAAATTATAATGTGTGAATTGTTTAGACCATCATATTCGGAGTTTTTAGAATTAATTGCGTTTTGTATTATTTTGGCAACAGTGTTAGATTTACCAGATCCTGTTGAACCAACTATTGAAATATGCTTACTGAAAAAGACATTACCATTAATTGGAACATCTATTGTATTATCTGATGATAATTTTGAAAAGCAAAATTTATTTTTCTCTTTACATACTGAAGAAAATATTTTAATAATATCTTCTTTTTTTGCAGGAAATACATCTTTTGGTGGAATTGCAATATTGTCTCCACCCCTTTCAAAAACATCTCCATTTAAAACACCTAATGGGCTTGCCTCTAATATATATTTTCTCTCATTCTCTTTTACTTCTATCGAAAAACTTTCTATTATAGCCATAAGTTTACAATTTTCGTTATCGCTTACTTCTATATATGATCCTATTTTAAGTTTTTCTTCTGCTATTGAAAAATCATCTAGATTATCAATAGAAATTTTAATTTTATTAGGCATAACTGATATTACTTCAGCTACAATTTTTTTATCATTCATATTTTTCTCCTATACTATATCTTCTATTTCAGCAAGTTTATCAACTTTTATATTAACTATTGAATTTGTTGAATTGTTAAATAATGGCTTTACCTTATAAAACTGATATATTTCTTTTTGTTTTGTTATTGCATCCATTGTGGTTTGTAATTCATCTATTAATAATATTTTAATTTTTATTTTATTATAATAATTGGGTTGTTGAGTTATGCTTTTAACAGAAAAATGTGCTCCATAATAATCATAGCCATCTATCAATCTAAAATCTTCTGTATTTAGTAATCCTTTTAGTTCAACTATAGTATTAGCTTCAATATTTGCTAATACAATATATGGACAAAATGGATCTGGGGTACGTTTCGAAAGTTTTGACCACTTATTTGAAATTATCATAATCATTTTTTTAATATTATGTAGGTTTGTTTCATTAAAACAATCGAGAATGAAAAATCTCTCATAAGGTGAAATGTTTTGTTTTGAAAAATATTTTTTTCTAATTATTTTAGCATACTTTTCTTTTCCAATTTTTAGCAAATACCATTTATCTAAGATAATATTAACATCAGTTAACATAGACAAAAACTGTCTTTTATTTATAACTCTATCTCTTTCTGATTCTTTAATTGCCAATTCCTTTATTATGCTCCCCGCCTTAATAAAATATAAATCCACTAATTCATCTGAACAGTCCAATTCTTCTTTTAAAAGTTTCTTAATTTTCTTTTCTTGCAGTTCATATTCATCAGCATATATATCTATAGCTAAGTTATCAATAAAACTTTGTATTTGAACATCAGAAGCATTTTCTTCTTCATATACCTTATGGAAAATATCATATTTTGTATATTCTAAAAAGTTTTTCTTAAAAAAACTTAATTCTAAGTTCTGTGGTAATTTATCTTGACCTTCCTTAAAATTCGCATAAATAGTGTATTTAAGATTTTTATCTATGTTTTTTAAATAATGCTTAAACATAAATATTATAGCTGGTTTTATTACCGAATGATTGTATTCTTGTTTTGAATAATATTTACATTGTATGGCTTCATATTCATTTGGATTTTCTATATCAATATCTTCAATTGATTCAATGTGGATATTACTTGTTTCTTCAGATTTTAATATCTCAACTATTGTTTTGTCAAATTGATAAAAATATCCTTTAATTTGATCATTAGCTTG
>CAJOOI010000105.1 GCA_905236105.1 uncultured Acholeplasmatales bacterium | reverse complement strand
ATATTTTGATGTAATATTCTTTCAAGTCCACTTAAAATAAATTTAATTTTACCATCAAGTTCTTTTACTTCTTTTAAATCACAAGAACCTTTATATAATTCTTCTAATGTAGGATCTTTTAAATAACTTAATGTTTTTAATTTATCTAAAGCTTTTTTAGCTTTAAATGCAAAAGCACCTATTTTTTTATTATCTTTTACAAATGGTTTTATGATTTCATTAGATTCAATAATGAAATCTATATCTTCTTTTGTTAATTCTTTTTTATATACAGCTCTTGAATTAAATAATAATAAATCTATTTTTTCATTGATTTCATTTATTTCTTTAAATGAATTTACTAATGATAATATATCTTTTTCTTCTTTTAAGAAATGCTTATCATCTTCAAAAATTGAAATATTATTAAAGATTAAATCTAAATCTTTATTATTTATTTCTTCATTTATTTTTAATTCTTTTGTTTTATCAAGCTGTGCCATCAAATCAAATAAAGGAATATCTATATCTTTATCTAATTTATTTTCTTTTTCTTTAATTTTTAAATATTTGATTAATTTATTTAATAAATTATCTTTATTATCTTTTAATATTTTTGAATTATATAATAATTTTAAATCTTCATCTGGTAATTTATCTCCTAAAAACCATATTAATGAATCTAAAGTAAGTGAATTAATATTTTCAATTTTTGAATTTATAATATTAATTAATTCAATTAATAAATCCTTAATTTTATTAAATTTATTATATAAATCATCTGTATTAATATTATCCTTTAAATAATAATATGGATTTTTATTTAAAGGATATTTATTATCTTTTGTTAAATTTGAGAAGATGTTTTGTGTTTCTGAAAATTCATTAACTAGATAATCAAACATTTCTTTGTTGTAAGCTAACGCATTTTTTTCTTCAATTACATCTAATTCTTCTAAGTTTTCATATTCTAAATAATTATTGATAATATTAAAATATGAATCTTCAATTAAATTCTTATCAAATACAAAAGAATAATATTTAATTAATTTTTCAACTTCTCTTGAATAATTATTAAGTAAGATATTTATATCTTTGATATTACTATGATTTCTATATCCTTCTTTTTCTTGAATAACTCTTTTTAATTCTTTTTTGATTGAGGTTGCACTAATATTTACTGCACTAGCCTCACTTTCTGCATCTAACAATAAAGCAAAATCTCTAATTTCTTTTGGAAGTTTTGCATAAACTTCGGTCATTGCAGATTCTTTTTTAGATGAGAATAATACTTTCTTTCCGTTAGCAAGAAGCGATGAAATCATATTAGCAATCGTAAGTGTCTTACCACTGCCAGGAGGTCCTTTTATAATTAAAGATTTGGTATTAACAACATCTCTTATTATTTCTTCTTGAGTTGAATCATATGGTAAAACAAAACTTACATTATCATTTTTTGATTTATCATAAGAAATAAGACCATCAACATTTAGATACATCTTATTTACTATTTCATGATTTAAAAGTTTTTCTTTATTTCTTTTTAAATCATAATACATACATATTTCATCATGATTATATGTTGAAATATATGCTTTATCTAATTTTACATTAAATACAGTTTCAGTGCTTTGTCTATTTGATGCAGCAAAATCTACTAAATTATCTAAATATTCAGGTGTAATTTTATTAATTTCAATTGGTGTATCAAAATCAACTTTGCCCATTGGATGAGGTAATTCTTTTAATACATCAGCTGAAACATTTTCTTTCAATTTATAATATAGACATGGATTAAAATTAATATCATCATCAATAAATTCAATATAAACAGGAGATGATGCACCAGTTCTTACTAATTTAATTGGGAAAATTAAAATAGGTGAAGATATTTCTACCATACCATCATCATATGGAACCATCCAATTAAATGTACCAATACTTAAAAATAAGATATTATTACCTTTTGATGTTAAATTTTTATATGCTTCATCAATAAATTTATCTAATGTAACATAATCTTTAGTTCCATTTAAGAATTTCCAATCTAAAACATTTAAATCCTTACCTATTCTTTGTTCACCTTGTGTTGTAGGTGAACTATCTTTAAGTAAGGTATTAGCTGTTTTTCCAAGTCTTTCTTTAATAATATTTATTAAGTGAGTATGAACTGCCCCAAAACTAGAACTAATTTCAATAGTTTTATTAGGTGTGGCATCTATTTTTAATAAACTATTTTTATTAATATCATTTATATGTAATAATTCTACTAAATAATTATCTAACAATTCTTTCATATCGCACCTACTCAAAATCAATTAAATTATAACAGCGCATTCCTGCATTTCTGCAATCAAAGCCACATGCATTAGCATCAGCTTCCATAAGCTGGTATCTATATGCTTCATCTGGATATCCTTTATCAGTTGTCATATATTTAGCATTATTTTGTCTTAGCTGATCAATAAAGCCTCTAGTATATCCAAATACTTCCCACTTTTTATTAAATGTATGATCCATCGCATAATGTTGGAAAGAATGCCTACATTCATGGAAGATAGTATTAAGTAAATATTCAATGTTTGTAGGATTTGTTGCATGTCTTATGTCAAATTTTATTAATTTGCCACCATTACAGCATAATCCCCACCAATTATCATTTTTTTCAAATATAACTTCTGGAATCATATCTATATCATAAAGTACATATATTAATTCGCAAATCATACGAATTCGATTTAATTGTTCATCGATAGACAAACTTCTATAAGTATTTTCATCTTCTCCAGCTAAAAGGATATATCTACCCAATACTCCTATTTTTTCAATAACAGTCAAATCTGAATTTATTATTTTTTTAATGTTGTTAACATTAACATTCTTAAGTCTATCATAATCATATTCTTCATGCTTTCTTTCAATATATTTTTTACCAAAATCAACATCTCCCCAAGAACTGCTTAATATCAATTCTTGGTTTGGTAAGTGCTCTAAATAAACAATTACTTGTTCATGATTAGAATTAGATAAATTTATTCCTGTTTTATACCAATCAAGTCCATGCAAGTTGGCTTTTAAGATTTCGTTTAAACCCACATATCCAATATATTTCATATTTTCTTGAATTTTAATTGATTTTTCATCATCTTTAACAATTAATTCTTTCTTTTCTAAGAAATCAATTAATTCATTATATTCAGGAAATCTTAAATAAACATATGAAATATCATATGAATTTAGGATATTATCTTTTGTAGCCAAATCTACATAATAATCATAATATTCAATATTACCTGTATTATTGTGGATAAATACATTATTATGTTTTGAATATTCAAATAATCTTTTTAAGAATTTTTCTTGAACTTCTATTGATTTTTCTTCTTTTTGATTTGAGGTATCTTGTGTTTTAGTTTTTAAAGCATATAAATTAAATATTAATAAATTAACATCTAATTTACCTAAAATACCACATAAAATGTTTATATCTTTTTCTTTTAATGCTTGAATATTAATACACAAAAATTTCTTTTGATTTATAATTTCATAATAATATGCAGCAAGCTTAACTTCAATTTCAAGAGGGCTATATATAATTAAGAAATTAGAAATACCCCCTTCACCATTACTGATATTTGGATATGCTTCATATTTTAGATCCATTTCATCCTTAAGCTCAAAACCATAATCGCTAATTATCTTTTTATAATTTTTTTCAACGACTTCATCTTGAGCTTTTAATACTTTATTTTTAATACCATTTAAGATTAAAGTAAGCTTTTCTGTCATATCAATCATCTTAATTTGAGGTAATATATTTAATTTACCTAAATTTGATATTTCTTCTATTTTTTTATCTAATTTATCTAATGTATCTTCTACTATTTCAACATTTGTTTCAACTAATATGCCATTAGTATCAAATAATCTATATTCTATATTTTCAATTTCTTTTAAATATTTATCTATTTTTTCTGATACAGTAATAGCATTAGAAACTAATTTTGTTAATTCTTCTACACCAGAATTATTGGCAAAAGAAGAAATACCTTTAAGTAAATCCATATTCTTTTCATAACTTGTATGGGAGAAATTATTATTAGCATAAAAGACAAATGCATATTTTACAGTATTTAATACTAAAACATTTGTTGCGTTAGCTTTGTTTTCTTCATTAATTCCTGGATCTTTTATTATCTTATTAAGATTTACAATAGATTTTTTTAATTCATCCTTATCAATGCTATTAATATATAATGATTTAGCGTTCTCTATTATTTCTTTAAAGCTTGCCATATTATTTCTCCGTTCTTACAAGAAATTAAATTATTTATCGTCGTCTTCAGTATTTAAAATTTTAATTAAATCATCAACATTTGAATTATCATCTAAAATATTTTCTTCTGGAGATGATGAGTCATCATCACCATATAAAAGATTTCTTGCTTCTTCTGTTTCAAGATCTTCTGTTTGTTCATTTTCATTATTTAAATTAAGTTCTTCGAATATATCGTTTGTCATATCATCTAATGAAGTTTCTATTTCAATAATTGATTCTTTAACAACTTCATCATATGCTTTTCTTAATTTTTCGAATTCAAACATTGCGTCTTGTCTTCCAGATTTTGTTAAAAGACCACCAAATAATTTTTCTAATAATTCAAAATTAATTTCATATGATCTCATAACTTGATAGAAAGCAACAAGATTGTTTGATAATTCATTAATTAAATCAAATTCACGTTCAAGTGCGTCAATTACACCAACATTAATTTTGAATTCATCGATACTTCTTTTATCTACTTGAGCTTCAAGCTTCTTTATTGCTGCTTCATATTGTTTCTTTTGTGTATTTGCTTTTTTGATGATTGCCAAAGCTTCTGATTCTTTTATTTCGCCATTTTTAAATTTATTTCTTACAGCTTTAATTTCATCATCAAGTTTATTTACAGTTTCTGAATATCTATTTAAATCTTGTTCAGCTTTTGATGCCGGTCTATTACTATATCTTTTCTTATAATAATTAAAGCTTGTCTTAATTCTATCTAGACCATTAAGCCCTTCTGTTGCAGCTCTATATGCAAAATATAAGTCATTGATATTTCCTTTTTCAAATTTTTGAGCTTTACTACTAAAATCTACTTTTGAATATTCACGTAAATTTTCCCAATGCTTTAATTCGTCATCAACAATTGATAATAATTGATCTGAATTATAAGGATTAAATGCACGTCTTGCAACCATGTCTGACCAATTATTTAAAGCTCTATAAATTCTTGTTTGACGAACAGCTGCAGTTTCACTTCTCATATCTTTAACATTAGATAGACGTGAATCAAAATCTTTTAATTTTTCAATTGCTTTATTCAATAATTCGATATGTTCAGGCTCATAATATCCTTCAATGGCCATAGTTGCTCTAATGCCTTTAATTGCAGTATCTATTTGTTTTTTAACTGCATCTACTGTATTAACTTCAGCATCATTTTCTTTTAATTTTAAGCCTTTTGAAATACTTTGAACTACTTTTTCACCATCAATGATCTTTTTTTCATTTTTGCCATCATCCTTTGACATTGATACTAAAACATCAGTTAAGTCACCGATATCTTTAATTTTCTTTTTATCAAAGCCTGAATTAATACTATTTACAGCAATATCAGAAAGAAGCTCAAATGTATCTTCTGCCAAATCTGCACCACGTTTGCTTTCAGCTTGATTGTTGAAATAATTTTTAATTTTCTTATTATATTTGATTTTGTTTTCATCAAGTATTTTAATTATTTCTTCCAAATTTTTTTCGTTAAATTCCATTTCTTATACCTTCCTAATTATATTTTTTTTAGCATTACGCCAAATAACCTATCTAAATCATTAGCAAATTTAAAATCGTCTTCATAGAAAATAAAATTCTTTTCAATATCATTTCTTTTTTCAACTGAAGTGTCTGATAAATATTGATTATATGTTTTAACTAATACATCATCTTTATTTCGATGATTTTTTTCTATAAGACTTCTATAAGTTTTCTTTCTAGCAATATTTTTATCATAAAATATTGTTAGCATAATCTTATTGTGAGATTCAAATAAAGAACTCGCTTTACCTTTTTTAAAACCTAATTTTTCTTTAATATCGCCTTTTAGAGTTGTTCTTACATCACCAGAAATTTGATCATTTTCATCAATTTGATATGCAAAAATATAAAGATTTCTATTTTGTTTAATTTGATTAAATGTATTATTAGATAAATTTTCTAAGCCTAAAACTGAATCTTCATCTAAAACAAATCCTGCATAAATTGGTGAATTTTCTTTTTCTTTAACCATAGATGAAATTAAATTTTCAACATTTGATGAATTTTCATCAGCATTAACATTTATTCTTAATTTATATTTTTCTGATAATAATGAATTATATTGTCTTATCAGTTCAATACCATAACTAATTCTATCATCATAGCCTAAAGAATCCAGCATATCAGCAAATAAATGTGCTGTTTTTTCTTGTAATAAAGTAAAATCAGCTTTTGTATATGCATCTCCTTCTAATTCGACTTCAATTTTATCATTTGAGAATTCTGATTGTATAACCGCAAGATAATAAGGTGTTGCCATCTTACATCTTACAACTTCTTGAAGCTCTAAAGAACAATAATCATAATCATAGAAGAAACCCATCATCATATATGCCTCAGGATTATCTAGCCTTATGCCTTCAAGGGCATATTTATTAGCTTGAGCAATATAATAATCATATTCTTTCTTCTTGGTTTTAAATTCGCCTACATTAAGCCTAGTAAGTTCAAGGGCTCTAGAATAATATAATTTAGATAAATTAACACATTCAACATTTTCTTTAGTTATTTTAAATTTAGGATTTGTAATAATTTTATGACAAGAGCCACATCCCCATCTACCATCGAATAATGTTAATGGATCAATTTCTTTTCCACATGCTGGACATTTCATTTCTAAAGCACCTCCCTTCTAAGCTTCAACTTTTTCAACAAATACAGTTTCAGGATTTAAAACATAATTTGTTTCATTATTTTTGAATACTGCAGTATAGCCTAATTCATCTTCATTTACATCTAATTCGATTTTATCATCCTTTGCATCTACATAATGTGCATTATGTTCATTCCAAATTACATCTACTTGTTTCGGATTAACAACAAATATATGTGTGTTATCTATAGGTAATGCATAATTAGATGATGATGCATCATCTTCATCAAATACTGCAACAAGGACATAGCTTCCTACATTAACCATAGATGTAAACCCAGTCATATTTGCAGGTTTTGAGCCATTTTCATCTGTAAATGCTAATTTAATTTTATTACCATTTACATCTTCATAGCTAATGTCAACTGCATCAAATGTATTAGATGTAAAGCTTACAACTACTTTAGAAACAAATGAAAGAACATAATCACCATAAGTGAAATTATCTTGACCCCAATCAATTTCTATTTCTTTCTTTGAAACTGTTACGGTTGTTGTATCAGTGTTTGTGCCTTTTAATTTATAATTTGAATCTAGTCCACTTAAATCTAAAGAAACACTGTATTCGCCCGCATTAATAATTTCTTTATCTACAACATCAACATTAATTTCATCTTCATTAATGTCTAAATAATAAGGCTTAATTTCTAAAATATGATTTGTACCATCAAATTCAAATGTAGTTTTTGTCCATAAAATTTCTATTTCTTTTTGTACTACATTTATATTAATATAATTTTTTGTAGGTAGTACATATAAATCACTTACTAAATTTACATAAATTTTATATGTACCAACATCTTTAATTCCAACTAATTCATTATTTTCTTCATCGATTTCTAAATAAGTTTTAGTGCCATTTACATCATTAAAATATGGTCTTATATTTCCATCTTCACCAAATGTAGGTGTAGTTCCATATACAAGATTTTTAGTGTCGCATAAAATATTTATTTCTTTTTTACTTACAACAAATGAACCAGTATTTTCAAGTCCTGTATAATTTGAAGTTTCTTCTACACTGACTTTAAAATAATATGTTTGAGGTATCATTTTATTTGTTGGAGCACTAATTTCATCATTTAATTCTATATCTGAATAATATTTAGTTATTACAGTGCCAAATTTTGATGCAGCATTAGTAACTGTAGGATTATCTCCATAAATGAAATTTTTGATATTATAATTAGTTGTAAAATCATTTGTAGCTTTTGAAACTACATATTCATGTGACGCATCAGCTGGTAATTTATAATTCTTTTCATTATTAGCAAATGAAGCAACTACATTATATGTGCCTGCATTTGTCATTACAGTAATATTTAATGCAAGAAGAATAGATCTAGAATTCACATCTAAATAAGATGGCCTAATTTGAGATACTAAATTTGTACCAGTATAAATCAAATCAACTTCTGGCCATATAATACTTATTTCATATTGTTTAATTTCATAAGCTTTTTCATTATCAATTAATTTATAATTCTTTTCATTATTAGCAAGTGATGCAACAAAATTATATGAACCAGCATTTAATATAGATGTTAAATTAACTGATACACTAATTTTTGATGAATTGACATCAAGATAATATGGTTTAATTTTTGATATTTGATTTGACCCATCATATACCAAATCAAGCTCATCCCATACTACACTTACTTCTTTTGCCAGCATTTCATAATTATGATTTTTTGATTCATTTGATAAAATATAATTTGTTTCACTATTTTTAAATGAAGCAGTTATTGCATATTTACCAGCATCAATAATAGTTGAATAATTAACATTAAGTATGACATCATTATTATTGATATCTTTATAGCTTGGGATTACTTCAGTTGCATGATTAATTCCATCATATACAAGTTCAACTAAAGGCCAATTTACAGATACTTCTTTTGGTGAAACACTAAATTGTTTTGATATTGTTGTAGGAAGTGCATAATTAGTTTCTCCATTTTTAAATGAAGCATATAGTGTATATGTTTTTGCATCAACTATATTTGCCTCAACAACACTAGTTGATGAAGATGAAACATTTAAAGCAACAACATTTTCATCTATATCACGATAGCTTGCTTCAATTTCAGAATTATGATTTTCACCATTATAAGTCATTAATACTGGTGAATTCCAAGAAATTGTAATACTTCTCTTTGTAATATTAAAATTATAATCTTTACTGAAAGCATTATAATTTGATGTTGCATCTACACTTACTCTAACATAATATTTTAAAACAGGTGTTTTATAATCAATTTCATCAATTTCATTTTCATATGCTGAATCACTATAATATTTAACAGTAGGCGTACCAAATTTAGAAATAGGTGCTGTAATTATATGCTCATCACCATATGTTAAAGCACTTATTGCAAATTCTTGAGTCAATGAATTATTAGCTACAGATACTGTATAAGCGTGTGATGCATCTATAGGTAATATATAATTTGTATCTTGTGTGGCAAATACTGCATTAACATTATATAATCCCGCATCAACCATCGTATCAATATCAAGTCCTAATTTAATTGAATTATTTTTAACATCTTTATATGAAGGTAAGAAATTATTAATTAAATCTTCACCAGTATATGAATATGATGTATTAACCCAATTTATCACAACTTCTTTAGGTTCTATTGTATATGTATGATCAACTAAATCAGGCAATTTATAATTTGTTTCATTATTCTTAAATACAGCTTTAACTTCATAAGCCCCAGCATTAATCATAGATGTAACATTTAAATTTAAATTAATATCTTTATTTGAAACATCTTTATATGATGGAATAAATGAAGATAATTTATTTGTACCATCATATATTACTTCTACATCTTTCCAATCGATTGTTATTTCTTTTGGATTAACTGTATAACCTTTTGTTATATTATTTTTTAAATTATAATTTGTTTCATTATTTTTAAATACTGCAGTCAAATTATAATTTCCAGCATTAATAATATTAATATTTGATGTGCTATTATTTACTTTAACATTTAAAATTATTTCATTATCATCAATATCTAAATAATGTGGAATAAGTGAATTTGTTTGACTTGAACCAGTATATATTAAATCTATTTCAGGCCAAATTACATCAACATCTTTTGGTTTGATAATGTAATTATATGTATTAACGCTAGGAAGTGCATAATTAGTTTCCCCATTTTTAAATGAAGCAATAGTTTGATATGTTTTAGCATCAGTAAAATCATCAATATTAATTTTTAATTCTATTTCATTATCTTCAACATCAAGATAATATGGAATTAATTCATCAACATAATTTGT
>CAJOOI010000104.1 GCA_905236105.1 uncultured Acholeplasmatales bacterium | reverse complement strand
TGAGGAAGAACAAAATGGGAACGATAGAGCTGAATATGGCTCAAAACTTCTTATTACACTTTCTAAAGAATTGACAAAGGAATATGGGAAGGGCTTTTCATCAACTAATTTAAAAATGATGCGTTGCTTATATAGTGAATATAAGAATGGTCAAACGCTGTCTGACCAATTGAGTTGGTCTCAGTATTTGCTGCTATTAAGTGTTGATGATTTAAACGCGAGATTATTCTATCAACATGAATGTGAGAATTCAAATTGCAACATATATTTATAAACTGCTACTCATTTAGATTTATTTTAATTTATGTTTATAATCACATATTCTTGAATTGTGCAGTTGTTAAATGGAATAGCCCAAGCAGAAATGCCACTTGAAACAATAAATGTTGTGCCACTAATTTCTTTAATACCATATATTTGATCGTTTGCTGCTTTAACAAATAAATTAATAGGTATTATATTTCCTCCATGGGTATGTCCAGATAATACCATATCAACTAGGCCTTTTTCATTATCATAATCATTTGGCTGATGATCAAGTAATATTCTATAACGCTTATTATCTAAATTTTTAGTAAGATCTTCCATCTTCATTCTATTCTTTTTAGTTTTATCTTGTCTTCCAATTAGATAATAATCATCACCTATTTCTACATATTCATCTTCAAGCACAATAACACCATTTTTTTCTAATTCATTAACTAAATCTTGAGTAGAAAAATCCCTATAATTGTAATAACCTTTGTCATGATTACCAAAAACAAAATATACACCATATGTTGTTTTAATTTGACTAAAAGCACTACATGCTTTTACCATATCAGATTTCTTGGTGTCATCATCAACATAATCGCCTGTTATTACAAATAAATCCAAATCATTTTTAGCTATTTCAAGGATATAATTATAGAGTCCTTCACCAGAAAATGTTGTTCCTAGGTGAGAATCTGTAATTTGAGCAATTCTTAATGATGATGATACTTTATTTGTTTTTATATCATAAGTAGTTTTAAATACTTTTAAACCAAAGAATAAAGAAATTCCTAAATAAATAACAGTAAAACCAATTGTAAAATAATTATATTTATGGATTTTGTTATCTCTTTTTCGGTTGATGAAATAAAAAATAATATCACCAATACCCATAAATACTGTAAGATGGGCAATAACAATAGTGAATATAACTATATTTATAAATGATATGCCATAAATAGCCAAAATAATTAATAATGGAATTAGATATTTAATTATTTTGTTATTTATATTTTTAATATATTTAAAGCTTTTGATTTTAAAATAAAAATAGATTAAACAAAGTGCTTCACTAACATAAAAAATCATCATAAAACCCATAGTTATATATCCCCTTTGATATATTTATAATTAAAAACTTAAAAATTCCTTACTAAGAAATTATAACATTTTTTATTAATTTTTGTACAAAAAAATAACTGGTCCGATTTGGAAATAGGACCAGTTATAGATTAATATTATTTAGTATCTTTTACAACTTCTTTAACAACTGTAGCAAGAGAAGCTACATTTTGTAAATCAGATGGAATTACTATTTTTGTAGATTTACCATCAGCTACTTTTTCTAAAGTAGAATAACTTCTTAAAGTTAAAGCTGCGCTAGATGGATTAGCATTATTAATCAATTCAATACCTTTAGCTTCAGCTTCTTTAAGTAATAATTCACCTTCAGCTTGGGCTTTTTTAACTTTTAAAATAGATTCTGCTTCGGCCTCTGCTTTTTTGATTGTTGCCTGTTTTTCTGCCTCCGCATTTAATATAGCAGCTTCTTTATTACCTTCTGCAATAGTAATTGCGGAAGTTTTTTCACCTTCAGCAAGTAATATTTTTTCTCTTTTTTCACGTTCAGCACGCATTTGTCGTTCCATAGCGTTTTGAATATCTTTTGGAGGTAAGATGTTTTTAACTTCAACTCTTGTAACTTTTATTCCCCAAGGGTCTGTTGCCTCATCAAGAATTTGACGCATTTTGCTATTGATTATATCACGTGAAGTTAATGTCTCATCTAAATCCAAATCACCAATGATATTTCTTAAAGTAGTAGAAGTTAAGGCTTCAATACCAGCAATTGGATTTTCAACACCATAAGTATATAATTTTGGATCTGTTACACTAAAGAATACGACTGTATCAATATGCATAGTTACATTATCTTTTGTGATAACTGGTTGAGGAGGAAAATCATAAATTTGTTCCTTCATTGATACGATTTTAACAACTCTATCAAAGATTGGAATTAGCATATGAATACCATTTGATAATGTTTTTGTATATGTTCCAAATCTTTCAATTATATATTTATTTGTTTGATTTACTACTTTAATACTTGAAATTATTAATAATAATATTACTAATAATACGATACCTGCAATAACAATTCCTATTACTCCACCAACTGACATATCTTATACCTACCTTTTCTAGATTTTTTTAACTGTTAATTTGTTTCCTTCAACCTTTATAACTTCAACAGTTTGTCCTTTTTCAATTTTAGTATCATCAATGTTGATACAATTCCATATTAAGGCATCAACTTTGACTTCGCCTGGTTCAAGAGGATTTATTTCTTTTATGATAATTCCTCGTTTACCAATTATTGCATCAATATTTGTAGCAATTTGTTGTTTATGTTTTTCCATAAGCCTCTTAGATAATGGTCTAAGAAGAATAAGAAGTATACCTGATGTAACAAAAAATACAATTATTTCTACAAAGAATGGTACATTAGGAATGTATGTGAATATTAGTGCGAAAAGTGCACCACCACTAAACCAAATTGATACTAATTCAGCCGTTGATATTTCGATTATTAATGCTATCAAAAATATCGATAGCCAAATTGACATCATGATAATATTTAAGGTTGATTCAGATACAATTACATCATTAAAAAACATAAAATCACCACCTATCTTTTTATCAATATAATTTTAGCATTAATTGATATAAGAAAAAAGAAAAATCGTATTGCTATAATACGATTTTTCGTTATTATTTAAATAATTAAATTAGCATTTAATATTTCCAACTCTAACTGTATCTCTTGCAATCATAACTTCTTCGTTAGTTGGAATGATGTATAATTTAATTTTTGAATTAGGTGTAGAAATTAATCTTTCATCAGAGAAAGTATCATTTAATTTTTCATCGATTTCAACACCTAAAACGCCTAAACGTTTTGCGACATTTAAACGTAAATGTTTTAGATTTTCACCCATGCCTGCAGTAAAGCAGATTGCGTCACATCCACCCATATAAACATAATATGAAGCGATGTAATCAACAATTCTTTTAGCTTGAATATCAAATGCCATCTTGCATCTATGGTCACCATTATTCATACCTTCAGTTACGTCTCTTGCATCATTTGATCTACCAGACATACCTAAAAGGCCTGATTTTTTATTTAAAATGTTGACAACTTCAACAGCAGTTTTGTTTTCTTTTTCACAAATATATGAAACAACAGTTGGATCTAGGTTACCACTTCTTGTACCCATTGGGATACCTTCAAGTGGTGTAAGTCCCATTGATGTATCTTTACATTTACCACCTTCAACAGCACAAATAGATGCACCATTACCTAAGTGACAAACGATGATTTTTGTATCTTTTAATGGTTTTCCCATTAATGTTGCACATCTATCAGATACAAATTTATGAGATGTACCATGTGCACCATATTTTCTAATTCCATATTTTTTATACCATTCATATGGTGTTGCATACATATATGCTTCTTCAGGCATAGTTTGATGGAATACTGTATCAAATACTACAACTTCTGGAACCTTTGGTAATGCTTTTTGGAATGCCTTAATACCAATGATATGAGCACGGTTGTGTAGTGGCGCTAAATCTGCAAGTTCAGCAATTTTGTTAACTACAACACCATCTTCACCATCAACTAAGGTAGAATCCTTAAAGAATTCTCCACCTTGGACAATTCTATGACCTACACCTGAAATTTCTTCAAGTGATTTAACGATACCTTTTTCAATAAGTGTATCAAGTAATAATTGTACGCCTTCTGCGTGTGTAGGTAAAACTGGATGAGTTTCTTCTTTTAATCCATTATATTTTAATGTGAAGATACCTTCTGCTAAACCAATTCTTTCCATTAAACCTGAAGCGATAACTTCTTCTTGAGGCATTTCTAATAATTGAAATTTGATAGAAGAGCTACCAGCATTGACTGCCATTATTTTTGCCATTATTTTAATTCTCCTTTAATAATTCTTTATTTTTTTCAAACCACGCTTCGATATCTAGTAACGCTTCATTAAATAATTTGACATCTTTGAAACTTGGTAGTTTGACCATAAAACATTTAAGATTATCTATCTTTTTCTTATATAATATTAAGATAATCTTTGGCTTTGAATTCTTAAACATTTCATCTGGTAATTCTAATATACCAACAATAGAAGTATTTTTAAGTAATTCAATTTTAAATTTTTTATCTTTATCATAATCGAAAAAATCATTTTCGACTAGACCGATAATTGAACCATTTTCATTTAATAAATTAACATAATGTAAGATTGCATCATATGGGAAATATGAATTATTATCATATTCAGAATGAGGCATATCAAATGTTATTACATCCATATTATTGCAATGAAGTTCTAATGTATCTTGTAAATATATTTCAACTAAATTGTTAGTTAAATCAGCTAACATCTTAGTTAAATTACACATTAATTCATCATGATCACAAGCAAAATATGTTACATTATTATCAATATAATTTGCTAAAGTTATGATTAAATTACCTGTTCCACATAATGGATCTAGCAAATTATATTCTTTTTTATCAACTAATTTAGATATTAAATAAGAGAAGAAGATACCAATTGTATCTGGTGTTTGAAGACCATTTGGTATTTTTGTTTCTTTTAATCCCCTTAATATTATTGATTGATATGCTTTTCTTACATCTTCAGTTGTAAAATCTATATCTTTAAGCTTTAAATATACATTTTTTAATTTATTATATTCATCTTTTTCTAAACCTTTAGTTGTGATATCTCCTTCTAAGATATTTTCAACAGTCATTTCTAAAAGTTCAAAATAAGGTTTATGAAAATGTGTGAATAAAATATCTATTGATTCTTCTAAAACATCAAAAAATATTTCTAAATTATTATCTTGATTTTCCATATTTGACACCTATTAAATTATAACAAAAAATTGTCATATTTACAATCTTTAATGCGCTTAGTCTTATTTCTTGTCATCTTCATCCATTTTTATTGGTCTACCATGTTCATCATAATTTGAACTTGTTTTTTCTTTCTTTTCTGGATCTATATAGATGATTTGAGATATTTTTTCTTTTATCATATTTAAATTTTGATTTTCATTTTTTAATTCATTTTTCTTTTTATTGAAAAATAATTTTTTTTCTTCTTTTTTTAAATTTTCCCATTTATCTTTGACGATTTCATATTTTTCAACAATGCCTGTTGTTTTAGCAAATTTAGAAATTGCACTAAATAAGCCAACAGATACAACAAAATCATATATCATAATACCATAAAAAACACCTAAAATAAAAATAAATCCAACATTGGCAACAAGGCCATTATCGCCAAACATAAAGGTATAAACATTATTACTTAAAAGATATAAGAATGGGTTGATGCCATAATAAAATATTAATGCAACCCCAAGCCATATTAAATTAAATACTGGGCAAATAATACCTAATATATTTCCTTTCATATTGCTGTAATCCCAAAGCTTAATATGAAATCCTTTAATGAATATTAATCCAGCAAGAAATTCTAATAAGACCATGCTAATCCACATAAGTCCAATTGGAATTAAATCAGCCCAAGTAGGACCAGATACATATTCTCTTTTGAATAATCCACCAATTGGATTATAAAATTTTATAGAATCTGGAAATAATCCTACAATTATTAAGCACATAGAAAACATCAATACAACACCAAATCCATATAGTGGTAACCAAGGGCCTTTCATAAAGCCAGGATTAACCCATTTTTTAGCTGCAAAAATTCTTCTATATAAAACCTCAATTACCCATCCTATAAAACATCCAACAATAAATAAAAAAAGATACATTAAAAATATTTTCAAAGCTAATACCTCCTAAACTAATTAATATGTTTTAATATATCAATAGGTTTATCAACAATTGTATTATCCCACATTGTTTGTAATAATTCTTTTTTTCTAAAGCCGTAAGATACAATGATTCCATTTATATTTGCTTCTTTTATAGTTTTAATATCAACTTCACTATCACCTATATAAATAAAATCTTCTTTATTTAGATTATATTTATTCATTATATAAAAAATAGAAGAAGGATCAGGCTTTTTTGAAAATCCCATTTTATCCCCAATTACAAATTCAAATGAATTAGGGAAAAAATAATCAATTAATAATTTACTAATTCTCCCATTTTTATTAGATATTACACCTAATTTATATTTCGTTTTAAGCTCATCTATTACTTCATTTATTCCATCATACGGTTTAGTATGAACTTTATAATTTTTATCATAATATGCCATAAATTCATTATACATATCTTCAATTCTTGAATCATTATTAGAAGCTCTTAAAATTAAATTTTTGATTCCTCTTCCAATAAAATTATTTGTTTGTTCTAAAGTAACTAATGGTAAATCAAATGTTTTTAATGTATGATTTAAAGTTTCTTTTAAGTCTTCAAGTGTATTTAATAATGTACCATCAAGGTCAAAAATAATCATTTTTTTCATTGTTTTTCCAAAATCCTATTTAAAAAATTAAAAAAATATAATAATATTATATATTATATAAAAAAATTAGCGAGGTGCAAATATGTTTAAATCAAATTATGTAAAAAAAGTATTTGAAGAATTCGAATTAAAAAATAAAAATATGCCAGAATATATAAATGCAGCAAAAGAAATATTAGAATCAATTGAACCATTATTTATTGATAATAAAGAATATGAAAATTTAGCATTACTCGAACGTTTCTTAGAACCAGAAAGATTTGTTGAATTTAAAGTATTATGGACAGATGATTCTGGTAAAATTAGAGTTAATAAAGGATATAGATGTCAATATAATAGCGCTCTTGGACCATATAAGGGTGGATTAAGATTGCACCCAACAGTTAATCAATCAATTATCAAATTTTTGGCTTTAGAACAAACATTAAAAAATTCATTAACTACTTTACCAATGGGTGGAGCAAAAGGTGGATCTGATTTTGATCCTAAAGGTAAATCTGATACAGAAATAATGAGATTTTGTCAATCATTTATGACTGAATTATATAAATATATAGGTCCAAATGTGGATGTACCTGCTGGTGATATAGGTGTTGGTGCAAGAGAAATTGGATATTTATTTGGCCAATATAAACGAATCACTAATGAATTTAGTGGTACATTAACTGGCAAAGGTCTTACATATGGTGGTTCGCTTGCAAGAAAAGAAGCTACAGGCTATGGCTTATGTTATTATTTAAGCGCAGCTTTAACTAAAATTAAAAATGATTCATTTAAAGATAAGATAGTGGTAATATCTGGTTCTGGTAATGTTGCGATATACGCTAATGAAAAAGCAACATCACTTGGTGCTAAGGTTGTAGCAATGAGCGATTCAAACGGCTATATTTATGATGAAAAAGGTATAGATTTAGCTGTTGTAAAAAGAATAAAGGAACAAGAAAGAGGAAGAATTTCTTTATATCCTAAATATTTAGGTCGTGGAGAATATTTTGAAGGCTCAAGTGGCATATGGAGCATCAAATGTGATATTGCCTTACCTTGTGCAACTCAAAATGAACTTAATTTAGAAGATGCCAAAAAATTAGTTTCAAATGGCGTTATAGCTGTTGGTGAAGGAGCTAATATGCCTTCAAGCTTGGATGCGATAAAATATTTTGTTGATAATAATGTATTATTTGCTCCAGCAAAGGCTGCAAATGCTGGTGGTGTTGCAACATCAGGGCTTGAAATGAGTCAAAATTCAATGAGACTTTCTTGGAGCTTTCAAGAAGTAGATGAAAAATTAAAATCCATTATGCAAAATATATTTGAAGCAAGCTATAATGAAACACTAAAATATGGCAAAAACAAATATGATTTATTGACAGGTGCAAATATTGCTGGCTTTAAAAAAGTAGCTGAGGCAATGATTTCTCAAGGAATTTAATTAATTAAAATATATTATACCTATTAACGAAATAAAGGACTGCTAGCAATCGGCAGTCCTTTATTTTGCTTTGTTATTTAAGCTTATCTAAATAATTATTTAATTTAGTATATAACATAAATGCGCCAAATTTCTCATTTGCGCCAATATATATTTCTTGTTTAAATCTTTCTTCTAATAAATCTAAGTCTATTTTTTCAAATTCTATTAATTCTTTATTATGATAATCAAAATTAAGTGTTGTTAAGCTACTTTGACTCGCATTAAATGAGCCTAATGAAGGATTATCTCCTTCAACTTTTGTATTATTTAAGATGAATCTTATATTTTTAAGCTCGTAACCTGCAGTAGTATTATTTTCATTATTTTTTAAAACGGATTCAACACCTTTAAAAATAACATTGTGGCATAAAACATCTGCATTATTACTTGCTACCATACCTTGTGATACTAAAGCACATTTATATTTTGAATTGATAGATGAAATATTTTTTGCAATTTGAATTTGATTTTTGATTTTATAATAATCCTCTGAATCAATAATAGAATTATAAATCCAAGCAAATCCACCTCTTACTTTAGGTAATCTATCTTCTAGATTTTTAAAATAACAATTATTAAAAGAAACATATAATTTTTCATTATATTCATCTCTATCTTCTCTATCACCACATAAGAAACCTTTCTTTTGTGGTATAGCTATACCATATAATATTTGTTCAAATGATAAATTATAATTATCTCTTAATGTTTTATAATATAAATATTTATTTTCACCATTTTGGTATGATTGTTCAATTTTTGACATCATTTTATATAAATACCCATTTTGATCATCACTACCAGATTTGAAATTACAATTTGAAATATGAACTTCACACAAGCCATTTGCCCCATATGGAGCTCTTACATATGTATAATATTGACTAGATTTATTACCATTTTTATCAATTACGACATTACCTGATGAATCATATTTATAAATGTTTGTTACATAATCTGGATTTGATATATCAATTTGACCATCATATGATTTACCAAAAGTACAATGATCAATTAATACAGTGCCACAAAAAGCTATTTTAAAATATGCCCAACCAAATACATCATAATCACCAATTGTATATGAAGGATTTGTCTTTGATGAATCTTCCCATTGCCATAATTCATCAAATTCTAAATTTTTAAATACAATATTATTAGAGCTTGTTACTTTAAAGCCTGCATGAGTTATTTTTGATGCATTTTTAGAAAATATTAATAGATTTGATATATTTTCAAATTTGATTTGAGAAATACCATTTTCTAAAAACATATCTGACATTTCAATGCCTAATGTATTGTTATCTATTTTTGATTGAAGCTTTGAAGAAAAATTATCAACTATTCCACTTGTTTTAGCTTCATTTGATAATAGATTATAACCTAAATTTAAATCATTAGTAATTTCAATTACTTTAATAGTGCTATCTTTTTTCAATTCTTGTTTAAAATACCCTTGATTATCATTTAGTGTATCATCCCAAGAAGTTGTATATTCTAATTTGGCATTTTTAATTGCGTTTATTAATTCATCAGGTGTAGAAACTTTAACATATGATGAAGTATTTTCATAAATTGAAAAATCTGGAATTTTCCCTTCAACAAAGCCTAAATCATCAAATGAATCTATAGCATCTATACTAGACAAATATTTATAATTATCATCACCAACAAAATTAAATTTAGGATATAATTTTAAATTTGATTTTACTTCTTCATCAAAATTAAATTTATTTGTTAATGACGAATCTGTATACCAACCATCAAATTCATAATATTCTTTTTTAGGATCTGTAGGCTTTGTTATTTTTTTGCCAGTTCCAACAGGTACAGTAATTTCTTGATCATTAATTCCTTCGTAATCAAATTCAATTTTATATGTTACAGTTTTGGTTGTTGATTCTATAACATTATTGTTTGATGAAGTTGTATTATTTGGGCTAGAAGTAGTACATGAAGCAAGTATACTAATAGCTAAAAGTGGTATTATTATTTTTCTTTTCATATTTTTACCTCATTTGTATTTATTATATAACATAATTTAAAAAGAAAAAATCGGAGATTTCAAAATCTCCGATATTCCTTGATTATCGACGTTCTTTAATTCTTGCAGCTTTAGCTGAAAGAGTACGAATGTAGTGCAATTTAGCTCTACGAACTTTACCTCTTCTAAGTACATCAATATGATCGACTTGTGGTGTATGAACAGGGAATGTACGTTCAACACCTACACCATAAGATACATCTCTTACAGTGAATGTCTCACTGATTCCAGAACCTTGACGTTTAATAACTAAACCTTCAAATGGTTGTAGACGGTGAGTAGTGCCTTCAACTATTTTAACGTATACTTTTACAGTATCACCAGGACGGAAGCTTGGTCTGTCTTGAAGATATTCTTTAGTAATTTCGTTAATTAGTTCTTGACCTTTAGCCTTTGCCATAAATGTCATCTCCTTAACTAACAAAACTCATAGCCATAACCCAATTGCCAGCGGAGTAATGTGATTTGCTTCACAAAAAAGCGTAGTAATAATATCATAACTCTAAGGAAATTGCAAGAAAAAAATAAATAATATTTATTATTTAATAGAACCAATTTTTTTGTTATAATTATCTCACGGTGATAATATGTTTGATAGGTTATATATAAGTTTAATTCATCCAACTAAAATAGGCTTATTTATAAAAGATAAGTTGTGGGTACCGTTTGCTTACATTTTATCTTTTTTTGTCATCGTTTTAGGCATGCTTGCATTTAAAGGATTTCAAACAGATTATTTTAATCCATCTCCATCAAAACAGATAGTACCGATGATTATAGATAATAAAAATACATATAATGTTAGTTTTATAGATGGAAAGCTACAAGGAGAATCAATTAGAATAGAAACAACAGATTATGTTGCATATTTTAATGTTTCTTCCCCACAAATTGTTGCGGCAACACCAACATTTATGTTCCATGAAAAAAATGTGGTAGTTTATTATTTGTTTGAATCTTCAACATTTACATATGAAGAATTAAAATTTGATGGAAGTTTTAATTTTACAAATATTAAAAATAAGAATGCTGATGATATTTTTCAATTCAGTATGTTGGTAGATAAAATATGCGTAAATTTTAATGTCAAATATCAAAAGGCAGCATTTATTACTGATGCGATATATGTAATTTTTTATATGGCAATCACATTTGGTGCTGTAATTTTATTTTCATTTTTTACAAATCCAGTTATAAAAATGGGGTTTAGAGCCAAGCTTTGTTTGTATGATACATTGATTTGTTTTATTTTTATTAGTTTAAGCATTGCATTCTCAACTAATTGGCTTATTTATATAGGATTGATTTTAGCAGCAATGTATGCACGATTTACCTTTTCAAGAATTATACAGGTAAAAGTCAGGAGAAATTAGACATGGATATTTTAAGTTATATAAAGACTAATATGTCTTTAAATGATAATAATATAGAAATTGATGAAGCAGTTTTTAATAAAAAAGAAAAAAGCATAAATATTTATTATGTTTTAGATTATGCTGTTAATTTAAAAAATTATCTTTCTATTTATAAATTAACTCAAGAAGCACTTAAGCCTTTAGCATTAGATAATATTGATATACAACTAGGATATAAAGATGAGACACTTAGTAATGAAGATGGATTAGAATATTTAGATTATATCTTAAAAAGACTTGCAAAAGATGATTTAAGATATAATTCATTTGATATTTCGAAAGCTAGATTTGAAAATGGTAATGTAACACTTGTTATGCCAAGTGATGCGATAAGACTTGATTCATTATTGCCAAATATTGAAAATAAATTTGCTTTCTTCGGCTTTGAAGTTAAAGTAAATATCGAGCTTGATACTCAAAATAGTATTGAAATGCAGGTTAATGCATTAGATGAACAAATTAATATCGAGCTTGAAAAAAGAAGAAAAGAAGCTGAAATTGCAAATAGATTTAATAATGAAATAGAAAAAACTAAAAAGATAATTAAAAGATATTCACCTGATGAGATAACAGAAATTGCAAATATACCAAGAAATGCAAGTGAAATTAATTCATTTTTATATGAAAATGGGTCAACTGTTTTTAAGATTCAAGGATATATTTTTGAAACAGAATATAAAGAATTTCCTAAAACTCCAAATATGCTTGCAAATTTAAAAGTTACAGATGAAACAGATTCTATCATTGTTCAAAAGTGGGTTAAGGATGTCCAAAAAGAAGCATACAAAAAAGATTTAACTGAAAATTGTATTGTTGAAGTTGTAGGTACTGCTGAATTCTCAACTTGGGATGATCAAGTAATTATTAAAGCTTCTTCAATTAAAGTATTAGGTGTAAGAAAAGAAGAATTTAAACAAGATAATGCTTTAGAAAAGAGAGTTGAGCTTCATGTATTTACAAAAATGAATAGTCTTGATGGTTTAGTTGAACCTGTGGATTATTTAAAAATATTTAATGCATGGGGCTATAAAGCTTTTGCGCTTGCTGATAATTCTGGATTATATGCTGCTTCTGAAATTAATGGGGAGGCATCTAAATATCCAGATTTGAAGCCTATTTATGGTATTGAACTTCCATATGTTGATGATGAAGCATTTTATATTACTTTAACAGAAGGTAATGATATAGATTTAAAAGAAGCAACTTATGTTGTTTTTGATATTGAAACAACAGGTTTTTCAAATGAATATGATGAAATAATCGAAGTTGCAGCCTGCAAAGTTAGAAATGGCGCAATTGTTTCAACATATCAAAATTTTGTTAATCCTCATCGTAAATTATCTGAAAAAACAACAGCTTTAACTTCAATTACTGATGAAGATGTAGCAAATGCTCCTGAAATAAAACAAGTATTAGAAGAATTTTTCAAATATTCTGAAGGTTCTATTTTAGTTGCCCATAATGCGATATTTGACGTGCCTTTTATGTATGCAAAAGCTAAAAGAGAAGGCGTTAGTCACGAAGAATATCCTGTAATTGATACACTTAATTTATTTAGAAATTGTTATTATAACGAAGTAAAGAAATTTAATCTTGAAGTTTTAGCAAGCTATTTTAAAGTAAAACAAGATCATCACCATCGTGCTGAAGACGATACTAGAGTTACTGCTCAATGCTTTATCGCAATGCTTGAGAATTTATATCGTGCAAAAGTATTTAATTATAAAGATATTAATGGATTAATTGATAAAGATGCATTATATAAATATGTAATACCTGATACTATTACACTTCTTGCCCTAAATCCAAAAGGGTATAAAAATTTACTTAAGATTTCAAGTGACGCTATGACTACTCACCTATTTGGTAGTGCTAGAGTATTAAAGAGTGTGATTAATGCCAATAGAGAAGGTATTTTAATTGGCTCTTCATTAGATAGAAGTGAAATCTTTGAACGTGCATTAAATAAGCAAGATGAAGATTTAGAAAAAGTAATAGATTATTATGATTATATAGAAATTCTTCCACCAGATGGTTATTCTTATTTATATCCATCACTTATAGATGGTAAAAAAACAATTGAAGAAGTACTTAAAAAAATTATTAGGATATCTAAAGCTCATGGTAAGAAAGTTGTGGCAGTTAGTGGAAGTCATTATTTAAATAAGAATGAAAAAAGATATCGTGATATTTTAATTGACGCACCACAGCTAGGTGGTGGAATTCATTATCTTAAGCGTCCTGTTATGATTGATCATGCTCCAGCACCTTCAGTTCATTTAAGAACAACTGAGGAGATGTTAAATGAATTTTCATTCTTAGATGAAAATCTTGCATATGAAATAGTTATTAAAAACACTAATGAAATTGCTGATTTATTTGAAAGATATTCAATTTTTAAAGATGAAACATTTGCCCCAAGAGATGATGAATTTAAAGATAATTTAAATGTACCATCAATTGAGGTTGAAGCAAATAGAATCGTTAAAGAAAATTTAAAAAAGAAATATGGAGATAATCCACATCCAATTATTCAAGAAAGAGTTGATAAAGAATTAACATCTATCATTAAGAGTGGATATGCTTCAGTTTATTATATTTCTCACTTATTAGTTTTAAAGAGTTTATCAGATGGCTATTTAGTAGGTTCACGTGGTTCTGTTGGTTCATCAATTATCGCAACAATGATGAATATCACTGAAATTAATCCATTAGTACCTCATTATTATTGTCCTGAATGTAAATTCCATGTTTTAAAAATGAGTGAAGAAGATATTGAAAAATATGGAATTACAGAGGAAGAAGAAAAATTCCAAAATGCATTAAGAGGTGTTGAATCAGGCTTTGACTTACCTGATATGGTTTGCCCACATTGTGGTGCCAAATTAAAGAAAGATGGTCATGATATACCATTTGAAACATTCTTAGGTTTCGGTGGTCGAAAAGAACCGGATATCGATCTTAATTTCTCTGGTGATTATCAAGAACATGCCCATAATTATATTAGAGAAGTATTTGGTCCTGATAACGCATTTAGAGCTGGTACAGTTCAAACACTTGCTGAAAAGAATGCATATGGCTATGTTAAAGGTTATTGTGAAAGAAATAATATTTCTCTTAGAAGCTGTGAAATAGATAGAATAGCTAAGAGGTTTGAAGGTATCAAACGTTCAACTGGACAACATCCAGGTGGAATTGTAGTTGTTCCGCATTATGTTGATATTTTTGATGTTACACCATATCAATATCCAGCTGATAAGATGGATTCAAATTGGCGTACAACACATTATGATTATCATAAATTTGAAAAAAATTTACTTAAATTTGATATTCTTGGACATGATGATCCAACTATCATCAAATTCTTTATGGATTATGTAAAAGAGCATCAAGATAAATTCCCATTCAGTAAACCAGAAGATATTCCAGTTGATGATAAGAATGTATATAAATTATTTTCTGAAACTGATGTTATTGGTTTATCAGAATCAGATATTGATAGTGAAGTTGCATCATTTGCAATTCCAGAATTTGGTACTGATTTCGTTAATGGTATGTTAATTAAAACAAAGCCACAAACATTTGCCGAATTAGTTAAGATATCTGGCCTATCTCATGGTACTAATGTATGGAATAGTAATGCAGAAGATTTAGTAACTGGTGCAACAGATTTTGGCCAAATTCAATTTAAAAAGATAATTGGTTGTCGTGATGATATTATGGTCGACTTGATGTCAATGGGACTTGAACCAGCTAAATCTTTTGAAATAATGGAATTTGTAAGAAAGAATGCTAAAACTAAAAAACCAGATAAGTGGATTGAACATAAAGAATATATGAGAAGTAAAAATGTACCTGAATGGTACATTTGGTCTTGTGAAAGAATAGAATATATGTTCCCTAAAGCACATGCTACGGCATATGTTTTAATGGCACTAAGAATTGCATGGTTTAAGGTTTATTCACCAATGTTATTTTATAGTGGCTGGTTTTCTAAACGAGCAAGTGCACATGATGTAGAAGCTTATGTTGGTGGTTCATTTGTTATTAATGAAAAAATAAGAAATTTATCTGCAATTGCTAAAAATTTAAGAAAAGCAAAAGAAGATGATTTAATTACTGCCTTACGTGTTGCCTTAGAAATGACAAAACGTGGCTTTAAATTCTTACCAGTTGACATATCAAAATCAAGTGCAACTGTTTTTGAAATAGAAGAAGAAGGATTAAGAATACCATTTGTAGCAATTGATGGTTTAGGTGAAAGTGTTGCATATGATATTGTTAATGCAAGAAATACACAACCATTCACTTCTAAAAAAGATGTAAAAAATAGGACTAAATTATCCCAAACTTTATTTGCTAAATTTGATGAAGCAAATTATTTTGGTAATTTACCTGAAAAAGATAAAATTGAAACTGATGGAATATTTAGTTTTACAGATGATGGTGGTACTGGAAGTACTGGTGGAACACTTTTTGATTAAT
>CAJOOI010000103.1 GCA_905236105.1 uncultured Acholeplasmatales bacterium | reverse complement strand
TATTGTAGCTCATCTTTTTTTATCGTATAATTATTATTGGGTGAAGAGTTATGAAAATATGTCCTAAATGTGGAAACGAGCAAATGGATGATGCTAATTATTGTTCAAAATGTGGAGAACAATTAGATATAAAAAAAGAAAGCTTATATTATTTTTATGAACAAAATAAAGATAAAAAAGTAAGTCAAACAAATGGAATGGCAATTGCTGGATTTGTTTTATCATTCTTTGTTCCTTTGCTTGGTTGGATATTTGGTGGTATTGGCTTAGCAAGATCAAAAGATACAGGTACTGGTGCTTATATGTCAGTTGCCGCGCTAATAATCGCAACAATAATGTTTATATTTAATTTGTGGTGGATGGGATTAATTTAAGGCATACTTAGAAGTGTGTAGTGTACCCAATAAGTTGGACTAATTAATTTAATATTGTATTTGAGATAAGGATTGTTGTCTATATTCAATTGGACTCAATCCTTTTCTTTTTACATTAATTCGTACTTCGTTGTACCATTTGATATAATCTTCAATTGCTTTCTTCAAATCATCTAACGTTTTAAATTCTTTTTCATGGCCATAAAACATTTCATTTTTAAGTATTCCAAAGAAGTTTTCCATCAATGAATTATCCATACAATTACCTTTCCTGGAGAAAGATTGTCTTATTCCTCTAGATTTTAACCAAACATCGTATTGCTTCATTTGATATTGCCATCCTTGATCAGAATGGAATATCAATCCTTCTAAATTGTCATATTGTTCAAAAGCTTTATCTATCATTCTTTTTGTTTGATTAAAATCAGGGTGTTCTGATAAATCATAAGCTATTATTAATCCATCATACATATCCATTATTGGTGATAAATATAATTTCCCATCTTTATGTTTAAACTCTGATACATCTGTTGTCCATTTTTGATTAGGACCTGTTGTTTCGAAATGCCTTTCAAATGTAGTTCTATGACTATCTTCATCAATTATTTTTTCTAATAATAAATTAACTTTTTCTTCTCCATTATCGTTCTTATATGAGTGATATTTACCATTCTTTCCTTGAATGCCAAATATACCTAATTCGCGCATTATTCTTTGGACTTTCTTATGATTAATCTTATTGATTCTATTCTTATTTAGTTCTAGAGTAATACGCCTAAACCCATATCTAAAATGAGAATCATTATATATTTTTAATATTTCATCTTTTAATTCTTTATCAGCTAATTCGCGCTTATTTAAGACGTTTTTTTCATAATAATAACTTGATTTAGGTAATCTAAAAAACTTTAATAAATCAGCTATTGAATATTTATGCCTTAGTTCGTTAATAGCTATTGTTTTTTCTTTGTTTGTCGGCTCTGACGTTTTTGAACTAAGGCCTGGATTTTTTTTAAGCAATCTATCTCCATTTGTTGATAATATGTTTTTTTTCTTAATTCATTTAATTCTTGACGTTCATTATCAGTCAATGGAGACATAGGTGTATTGTTATTTTCTGTTTTCTTTGATCTACCCATTTTTGTTTTACCTAGCCTTCCTCGATTATCTATAAGACCATTATAACCTAATTGCTCATATTTTTTAATCCACGAATGAATAACACCGATATTCACATTCAATTCAATTGCTAGTGATGATTCACTTTCACCAGCGTAATATCTTTTTACAATTGCTAGTTTTTCCTCACTGGTAAAAGTTTTTGACTTACCATGTAGTATTCCCTCTAAACCATGTTTTTTATAACGTTCTGTAATAAAATACATTACAGTTCTATTAATCCCAAATTTAAACGCTATTTCCCTATGTGAATATCCTTCATCTACTAATCTTGATATTTCCTTTAAATCTTCATCTTTTAATTTCATAATAAAACCCCCTAAGTTTTCTAGATTTCTCTAGTCCAACTTAAGGGGTTCACTTCAGTGTGCTTTTTTATTTTTTCCTCTTTTCTTTTTTTAAAAACGTGTTATAATTTAGTTTGTAAACCGAACTAAAGGAGGTTTTTTTATAATGTCTAAATATATAGTACCAAGACAAATAAGAAAAATTAATTGCTTAGTAAGAAAAGAAATTAATAATTCTGAGTTTATTTTATCAAATCCTGTTATGACTAATTCAAAAGGTTATATTTTAGGATTTATTAATACGATGCATAAAAATGGTAAAAAAGTATATCAAAAAGATATTGAACAAGAATTTCATATTAATAAATCTAGTGCAACAGAGATTTTACAAATTATGGAAAACGATGGATATATTTCAAGAATTGAAGATAGCAATGATAAAAGAAAAAAAGAAATTGTTTTATTAGATAGCGGAAAAACCTTAATGGGTGGTTTAGATGAAACTATTAATTTAATTAATGAAAAAGCATTAGAAAATTTTAGTGAAGAAGAAAAACAAAAATTAGATGAGTTTTTGAAAAAGATAATTGAGAATTTAGGAGGTGGTTGTAATGTTTAGAATGTTGAAGAAAATATTTCCGGCAACTAAAGGAT
>CAJOOI010000102.1 GCA_905236105.1 uncultured Acholeplasmatales bacterium | reverse complement strand
GAGTATCAAACTCTAGTGACAAGACCATAAACAATGAATCTAAACTATTAAGAAGATTATTAAATGCTTCTTTAACAGAATTTGTAGTTTTAGAAAAATCAATAAGAATATAGCTCTTATAATTATTCTTCGCAAATTCTTCTACAACTGTAGATTTTCCAATTCTGCGAGCACCTTCAACCAATATCGCCTTTGATCCCTGTGTTTCATTTTTCCACTTTAGTAATTTATCATATATTTTTCTCTTAAACATATTCAAGCTCCTTTTACGCAATCATATTATACTTGAAATATCAAAAAAGCGCAAACAATATAATAATAAAATATTAAAAAAGCGCAATTAACAATAGATAATAAAGTACGTTCAAGAAAAAATCCCTAAATAAACACCTTAAATACAGATTTTTTTCTTATTTTGCCAAATCTTTTTTCTGTAGCTATACATTTTTCGTTATATATTAGAGTTTGTTCTTTTGTCATTTCAATCACCTTTTTACTTAATTTTAATTATATTATCAAGCAAACAAAAACAACGGTAGTTTAATACCGTTGTTTTCGTTTGCTCATATTAAATAAAATTCTGAAATAATCCAAATGGCCAATAAAATTAAAATTATACCACCAATTATTGATGTTATTTCTATTCTTCCTTTTAATATTTTTTCAATCTTATTTCCTAATATTATTCCAAGAAGTGAAATAATAAATGTAATAATCATAATTATAGATATATGAAGCCATAATGTATAATTATTAGAAATACCTGAATGTAATGCAACCCCGCTACCTAAAGCATCAATGGATGTTGCAACACCTAAATATATTACTTCTTTTATTTTAAAATTCTTGTTTTTTATTTTTTCTTCATCATTTTTCTTTAAATCTTTGATACCTTCAATAAGCATCTTGCTGCCTAATATAATCAATAATACAAATGCTATCCATGTTACAATAATAGCCATTATTTCTGCAGCTTTTTGACCACTTGCATTTCCAATTATAACTTCGAATAATTCTACTATCCAATAACCGATAAAAGGCATTAATCCTTGCATAAATCCAAAGAATAATGCAATAAATATATTTCTTTTTTTATTTAAATCATTACAAGTTAATCCTAAAGTTATTGCTACAGCAAAAGCATCCATACTTAAAGCAATACCTAAGAAAATGATTTTAATTATTGTATTTGCTTCCATTATATTTTTTCCTTAAATTATAATATTCTTCTTTTGATATATCTTTAATTAATACAACAAAATGACAATCATTATCTTCTCTATAAATATAATATATTCTATTTTCATCTATAAAATCATATACAATTTCTTGCATAACACATATAAATTTATGAGTTTTAGGTCTTAAATTTAATAATAATGTACCATCATTATTAAATTTATATGTTTTTCCTTTATAGCCTAAACCATGTGAATTAATTGTTATATCATCTGTATATATGATAAATTCTTTTTTCATATTATTTAAAATATTCATCTAAATTAAAGAAATCTTTCAAATAGTCTTTTGTGTTATAACACATTTCTTTAAATAGCTTTTTTCCTTCTTCTATTGTTAAATTACTACATAATGGTTGATTAATAAATGAAGAGAAAATAATATCTAAATTACGTTTTTTTATACCTTCATAACATGTTTCAATATTTAAAGCATTTCTGTTAACTAAATTCAAAACATTCAAAGGTAATTTAGTTTGGCATACAGGCTTAACTAAATTATTAGTAAATATTGCATTAGTTTCAACAACACTACCTAAAGGTAAGCCATAAACTTGACCAACATTAGGCAAATTGACATTAGATATAATTTCTTTAAAGCCTAATATAGCAGCAATCAAATCTACTAATTCTTCCTGTGATTTAATAACTTCAAATTCTTTTTTTCCTTCAGACATTAAAATTGTATCTTTTATTTTTTCTTTTTGGTCATTTATTCTATAATCAACAGTTGTTAAATTGAAATGATATTTTTTTACCATTTCTGGATTTTTTAAATACCAACTGTTTTGACAAAATTCGGCAAGATGTCTATCACCTGCAGCCGCAAGAATGCCATATCTTTCATATAAATCAAATTTTACATTGTTTCCATACGCAAAAGGATCATGTTTAAATGCATATATATCATTTCCTTCTTCATAATATCCATCTTTGCCATATTTTGCAATAAATTCATTAATTAATGGCATTAAATTCATATCTTTATAATAAGCTTTACTAATCCAAGTGAAATGATTAATACCAGCTACATCAACACTTAAATCTTTTCTAGTTAGACCATCTATGCCTCTTAATTCTTTTAACATTCTACAAAATAATTGTTCAGTATGAAATACTTCATGGCAGCATCCAAAAGCTTTTATTTCTGGAAATACATCATATAATGTTTTAGTTAAAATAGTCATTGGATTTGTTAAATTAATAACCCAAGCATCTGGACATATTTTTTTTATTGCGGATGCAAAATTTTCATAAATTGGTACTGTGCGCATCGCACGAAGCACTCCACCAGGACCTACAGTATCACCAACAGATTGATATATACCATATTTTTCTGGTGTATGTACATCACTTCTCATCTCTTCAAAAGTTCCAGGAAGGATTGATATAACAACAAAATCAGAATTTTTAAGTGCGTCTTCAAGTTTTTCATATACAACATAATCAAATTTTGATTTTGTTTTTGGATTTTCATTTATATAATTGCCAATTTTTTGATTTCTTTTAGCAGCTTTAATATCTATATCATATAAAGCAAGTTCTCCATCAAAAAATTCTTGAATAGCTAAATCTGACATAAATACTCTGGCCCACATTTTTGAACCGCCACCAATATAACAAAGTTTTATCTTTTTCAATTTAAAACCCCCTCATATAAATCTAAAATATTATATCATAATTCAACATTAATTCTTATAACAAATTTCAATAATTAAAAAAAGAAATGTTTAAAGATTGAAATCTTCAAACATTCCTCGAAGAGGTCGATGACCTCTTTTTCTTTTGCTTCGCTTTTGAT
>CAJOOI010000101.1 GCA_905236105.1 uncultured Acholeplasmatales bacterium | reverse complement strand
CTTATTTCTTTTATTTTATCTCCTAATTTACTCATTGTTATCACTTAATAAATGCATAATAACATTTATTATTATCTCCATTTCATCAGGTTTAGATTCAGCAGTTAATAATGTTGTAGCAACTAATGTATTATTAGATATTATTAATTTGCCATCTTTTACTAATCTCTTATTTTTATTTAAGAATTCCAAGAATAGAGTTGCAGCAATTCTTTTACAGCCATCTACAAAAGGATGATCTTTAACTAAGAAATATAATAAGTGTGCAGCTTTATCTTCTATTGTAGGATATAATTCTGTACCAAATACATTTTGATATACTGCTTCTAAAATACCATTTAATTTACCATTTTCTTTTTCTACACCAAATAGATTGGAATCATTATTGAATTTCATCAAATCAATAATTTTTCTAGCTTCATCATATTCTATTTTATATATTGTATCATTGCCTTTAGGCTTTTCTAATCTTTGATGATCATAATCATCTAATAAATCTAAAGCATTAGTATATGTTTTAATTACTTCATTAAGTTCATAAGAATCTATATTTAATGCAGATGCAAGCATCTTATTTTGAATATCGATTACTTTATTTAATTTTTCTAATCGTTTATTATTTATTGAATAACCTTGTATTAAATATTCTTTTAATACTTTATTAGCCCATCTTCTAAAAATAATACCTCTTTGAGACTTTACTCTATAGCCAACTGATATAATCATATCAAGATTATATAATTTAATTTTACGTTTAACTTGACGTTCACCTTCAAATTGAACTTTTTCCAAAATGGAAATAGTTGAATTATCAAGTTCTCCATCTTTTATAATGTTTAAAATATGCTTATTTACAGCTGGAACATTAACATCAAATAATAATGATAGTTCTTCTTGTGTTAACCATACCGTTTCGTTTTCTTTATCCGTTCTAACATCTAGTTCAAAATTATTATCTACAAATTTTACAATATCGTATTTATCCATAGTAACCAATCCTTTCACAACAATTATATCAATTTATTGAATATATTTCAATATATTTGTGATAAAAAGTTGATTTGAATTCAATTAACATATAAAGAAAAAAGGCTTGATACGATATTGTATCAAACCTATTATTTTTTCTTTTGAAGATTAAAATTAAAATACAATGTAATCTTAGGAGAACTAATTATTTCAAACTTCAAATTATTTCTTTTTCATTTTGTATCTATACACAATTATTGCAGCTATGAAAGCTACTACAGTATAAGCTAAAACTATTAATAAAGGTAATATGAAATCTTTAAATGAATCATTTACACCCAAGATCATATTTTGAACGAGGGTTGTTGAATTTTTAAATGGTAAAATTTTCATAAATGTAATCATACCTTCATTTAAGCCTTGAGTAGGAAACCACATACCAGATAAAACTGACTGACCAACAATTACAATTGATGATATACCACCAATTGATTTTTCATTGCATAAAGAACCAAATAATATTCCCATGCCAATAAAAAATAGTGATGTAACAATGCTTAATAATATAGCAAATATTAAGCCTAAACCAAATATCGAAGAATCAAAAATTCCTCCAATTAAAAAAAATAATATTGATTGTGTTATAGTAAGTGGCAAAACTGATAATGCATATGCAAATATAAATTCATATGATTTTGCTTTAGAAACATATAATCTTGTTAAAAAAGAAGTATTTCTATCTAATGATATTAAGAGTCCAGTAAATAATGTTAAGAAGGCTTGAGAAAAAACAACTATTCCTGGTGCTAAATATTTCATTTCAAATTGTTCTGTTAAATTATGAAATATTAAATAGAACAAAATTTCCATAAAAAGAGGTAATCCTATAGTAAATATTAAAGATAATGGATCTCTTATTATTTCTAATATATTTCTTTTAGTTAAAATAAGTATTCTAGAAATTGATTTTTGCATTTAAATCACCTCCAGATACTATTTCGATAAATGCATCTTCAATTTTTGATTTATTAGTCTTTGAATATAATTCATCTTTTGTACCAACAAAAAGTAGTTTACCATCTTTCATAATTCCAATTCTATCAGATAAAGCTTCAGCTTCTTCCATATAATGAGTAGTTAAAATTATTGTCATTTTTTGTCTTAATTCATTTATGGTGTTCCAAAGTTCACGTCTAGCAATAACATCAAGGCCAAGAGTTGGCTCATCTAAAAACAATATTTTAGGTCTTGTTACAAGTGCTAAAGCGATTGATAATTTTCTTTGCCATCCACCAGAAAGTTTTGATGTTTTTTTATTTTTAACTTTATCTAATGAAAAAGAATCATATAGATATTTTTTAGTTTTTTCTATTTCCTCTTTTGTTTGTTCAGAAAGTTTAGCATAAAATTCAATATTTTCTTCAACTGTTAATTTTCTTGCGATAGCTGTTTCTTGCATTGAAATATCAATTAATTCTTTTATTTTTTCAATATCTTTATTAATGGAATAATTGTAAATATAAGCATCACCAGAAGTAGCTTTAGTTAGACCAGATAACATTTTGATAGTTGTTGTTTTACCAGCACCATTAACACCAAGAAGTGAAAATATTTCACCTTCTTGGATTTCTAAATTTAAATTATCTACAGCAACAACATCTTTATATTCTTTTCTTAAATTATTTATTCTTATCGCTAGCATTTGACATCATTCCTCCCATTAATGCATAAAATGCATCATCTTTAAGTATTGCAAGACCTTTATTTTTGTCACCCATAATCATTAAGGTATCGCCTTCTTTAATATCAAACATCTTTCTTGCAGGAGCTGGTACAGTAATCTGTCCTTTAGGGCCTACTTTAACACTTACTATAAATCTATCTTCATTTATTTCATTCATTATGTTTTTCTCCTCTCAATAATTAATTTAATAAGTCGGAATATTCTTACATTTCTTATTATATAAAATAACATGATTATTTTCAAGTGTTAATATTTGAAAGATAATTTTTTAGGTTAGGTTTCAACTATTTTTATTTATTTCAAATATATCAATCATCTAAAAATCATAAAAAAGTACTATCATCAAATAATTTATTATCTAATAATAATGATAATTATTTAACGATAGTACTTTATTTATTTTGAAATAATAATCAAATTTAACATCATTTAATTTAAAGAATAACATTTAGCAAAATATTATGGTGTGCTTTATATTAATTCATATTCTTGAATAAGCTTTGATGTTCAACCATATTTTCAATTGTTTCTACTGAATCAAATGCGAATGGATATATTTCGCTTAATTGATATATTTGACTATGGTAAGTTGGTTTAGTTTCTGTGTTATCTACATAAAAATTAAATGGAATAGGAGAATTTATACCCCAACCATAGACCCAGTAAAAATCACCTTTTTCATTATAATCATAGTCATGTTGTCCAAATGGTGAATTCATATAGACCTCTTTAGCTTCTTCCATAATATCATATAGATAGTTATTGAAAAATGTATTAATGATTTCATCACCATATGGCATCCCTGTTTTAGCGTTTATTTTATATTTATAATATTTGCCTTCGCCTAAATAAGAATCCATATAGATGCAGTAAAAATTTATATCATTTCTTTTTTTAAGAAATTCTTTTATATAATTATATTGTCTGCCACTACCACCTTTTCCAGCATCACCATCTGAATTATAAATAAGTGAAATAATGACTTTATCACCAAATTCTTTTGTATTATGATAAAAGCCACTTAATAAGGTCTTAGCACTTTTAACAGTTGTTGGATCAAGTGACCATGCATGTTTTAGATAAAATTCATCTGCAGGCTTTTCTTCATATTTATTGCTGCTACATGCAACTAGATTAAAAAATGCAGTTATTAATAATAAAATAGATATTATCTTTTTCAATATTTATTCACCTCGTATAATATATTGTATTTAATATAACTTCATTTTCTATAACATCACAATAACATAAAATTATTGTAAATCATATCTTCATAATTTTTATAAAAAATAATTGAAACATATAAATGTCAATTAAGAACCAAAAAAGAAAAAACTCTATTATTCCGTGAAATAATAGAGAATATATTTTAAATGGTGCTCGAAGTGGGACTCGAACCCACACTCTATTTCTAGAAATAGATTTTGAGTCTATCGCGGCTACCGATTACGCCATTCGAGCATTTAGACTTGCCTATGCAAGCCTTAATATTATATCATTTGTTTTTCTTTTTATCAAACTTTTTATGTTCATTATTATATTTTTCTATAGCTTTTTCATATATTTCATATGCATGTTTTGCAAATTCAGCTTTAGAAAATTTAGAACTTGATTCTAATGCATTTTGCTTCATTTTTTCTATTTCATCTTGATGTTCAAAAGCATATTTTATTTTTTCAATGAATTGTTCTTCATTATCAAATAAATATCCATTTACACCATCAATAATGACATCATCAATACATGGATCATTTTTAACAATATTTGGTAGACCGCTTGATAATGCTTCAATATATGTTAAGCCTTGTGTTTCAGTAATAGAAGCATTCATAAATACATTACCTAAATGATAATAGATTGGAACAACTTTCCAGTCTATTAGACCAGTAAATATTATTTTATCATCAACTTCTAAATCTTTAGCAAGCTTTTTTAAACTTTCTAATGATGGTCCTCCACCTACTAATAAGAATTTAACATTTGGTGTATCTTTAAATGCTTTAGCAAATCCATTTATTAATAATTCAATATTTTTTTCAGGTGCTGTACGACCTACAAATAAGAATACAAAATCATTTTCAATATCTAAATCTTTTTTAAGCTTTAAAATATCTTCTTCTTTAAAATTTTCTTTTATAAATCTATCTAATTCAATGCCAGTAGGCATTATTTCAAAATCATCACCAACAATTCCATAATCTTTTAAATCCGGTATTATTTTTTTAGTTGGTAATATTTCAATAGTAGAAGCTTTATATGTAGGTTTTGTAAATAAAACCTTCATAACCCATACCCAGAATGGGTGAATGATTTTGTCTGTTTTTGGGAATAATGTACATATATAATTTATCCAAGCAGTATGCATTGTATGAACAATTGGGATATGAAGCTTTTTTGATGCAGTTCTTGCAATTTTTGAGATAGAAAATTCACTTTGAATATGAATTATATCTAGATTATATTGTTTTATTATTTTGACACATTTTCTTGTTTTAAATGTAAATTTATAACTTTTAGCGGCTGGAAATGGATAATGAATGCCATCAAAATTAATTATATCTTTGTTTTTGATTTCAGGGTCATCTTCAAGACCTTCTAAATCTAAAGATGTAAATATAAAGCATTTATGGCCCATCTTTTCTAAGCCTTCATATAACATTTTAATAGAAGTAACAACACCACTAACTATTGGATAATATTGGTCTGAAAAAATACCTATTCTCATAAAATCCTCCTAATTTGTTTATTCGCTATCTATTTGTTCATTAATTATGTCTGATTGTTCAGTTGAAGTAGAAGTTTCTGAAACTAGAGCTTTATTTTCAAATTTACGATTTCTTTTGTCAAATATCATATACATTATTAAACCTAAAATCATTAATAAATAATAAGTAAATAATCGCCAAATAAGCATACCACTTAAAGCTAATGTTTTTGCAACTTCTGAATCACTTGTTGGATTATGGACTCCTGATTTTAAAGCTGCAAGACTAACAAATAAAGTAGTAAATGCAAGCTCAGCTCCACCTGAAGCTCCTGGAGTTGGAATCCATACAGCTAAAGTTAAAGCAAATGATGTTACGGCTGCAGTATAGATGAAATTTTCCCAACCTAAATTAATACCAATTGCTAAGAATGAGAAGAATGGAATTGTGTAAAAGAAAATAAGGGATAAAGCTTTTGTTAAAGCACATGTTAACCAAATACCTTTTGATTTACTCATTTCTTTGAAACATTTTTGTACTTCATCTACATAAAT
>CAJOOI010000100.1 GCA_905236105.1 uncultured Acholeplasmatales bacterium | reverse complement strand
GAAAATGGCGAAAAGATGAGCAAAAGTAGAGGAAATGTTGTAAACCCAGATGATGTAGTTAAAGAAGTTGGTGCTGATGCATTAAGATTATTTGAAATGTTTATGGGCCCAATTGATGCATCTAAGCCTTGGGATACAAAAGGCTTAAATGGGGCAAGAAAATTCTTAGACCGTGTTTATAGATTAATAATGGCTAATGAATACAATTCTAAAATTGATGATAATTATGATAAAAATCTAGAAAAGATTTATCATCAAACAGTAAAGAAAGTAACAAATGATTTTAACAATTTATCATTTAATACAGCAATTTCTCAAATGATGGTCTTCATCAATGAAGCATATAAAGCAAATCATATTTATAAAGGCTTTATTGAAGGTTTCATAAAATTATTATCACCAATTGCCCCACATATTTGTGAAGAATTATGGCAATATTTAGGTCATAATAATACAATAGCGTATGAAGCATGGCCAGAATTTAATGATGAATTAACTAAAGATAATTTAATAACTTATGCAATATCAATTAATGGTAAATTAAGAGATAAAATGGATTTAGCTTTAAATTTAGATCAAGAAACAATTAAAAATGAAGCTTTAAATCGTGAAAAAATTAAAAATTTCATAGAAGGACATGAAATTATAAAAATAATTGTTGTTGTTAATAAAATAGTAAATATCGTTATAAAATAATTAAAATAAATAATTAAGACCTCACTGGTGCTTAATTATTTATTATTCTATATACAAAAGGAGTAATTAAAATGAGTCAAGTATTAGAAATAAAAGATTTATATGCTAGAGTACCTGAAAAAGAAATACTTAAAGGTGTTAATCTAACTATGAGAACAGGAGAAGTTCATGCCATTATGGGGCCTAATGGTACTGGTAAATCTACTTTATCTAGTATTATTATGGGTTCACCTAATTATGAAGTAACATCAGGTGATATCTTACTTAATGGTGAATCTATTATCGATAAAAAAGTAGATGAAAGAGCTCGTTTAGGTTTATTTTTAGCATATCAATATCCACAAAGTGTAGCAGGAGTTACTAATAGTGATTTTATTAGAGCCGCCATGAAAGCGACAACAGGCAAAAATGTAAGCTTATTCAAATTCATCAGTGAATATGATAAAGCTTGTGCAGAACTTAAAATGCCTGAAGATTTAGCTCATCGTTATTTAAATGAAGGCTTTAGTGGTGGTGAAAAAAAACGTAATGAAATATTACAAATGAAGATGCTAAAACCTAAATTTGCAATCCTAGATGAAATTGATTCGGGCTTAGATGTTGATGCCTTACGTATTGTTGGTGAAAATGTTTCTAGCATGGTATCAAATGAATTTGGTTGCTTACTTATCACTCATTATCAAAGATTACTTGATTATATTAAACCTGATTTTGTTCATATTATGATCAATGGTAAAATAGTTTTAACTGGTGGAAAAGAATTAATAACTAAGATTGATCAAAATGGTTATGATTGGGTTAAAGAAGAATTAGGCATAGAAATAGAAAAAGAGGATGAGAAAAAGACCCATGCCATCCTTGGTTCTTGTGCTGTAGCTCCAAAGAAGAATAATGAAAAATAAAATGATAGATATTAAAACATTGGGTCAAGTTGATAATAATTATATAATTGATAAAACAATTGATGATGCATACATCTTAAAAGATGGATGTAATATCACAATCAAAAATGGTGCATATGCTACCATTTATGATTATTCTTGTGATACAAATATCAATTATAAAATTAGTGAATCTTCAACTTTAAAATTATTTATCTTAAATACTAAAAATGTCAAAAGAGCATTTGATGTTGATGGTGAATTATTAATTAATGAAATATCATTTGAAGGCACAAATGAAGATTTATTAATTAATTTAAATAAAGAAAATGCATCATCAGATTTAAAATTATTAGTTGTTGCAAGAAATACTAAAGCTAATTTTTTGCAAAGAGTAAACCATAATAATAAAAATACATATTCAAATATTTCAAATTATGGTATTGCCTTTGATTCATCAAATATATTTTTTGATACAACAGGATTTATATCAAAATCTAATTCATCATCTAATTGTAGACAACTTTCAAAAGGGGTTGTTATGGATGATGAATCTAAAATAACATCGAAACCAATTTTACTTATTGATGAATATGATTGTTTTGCATCTCATGGTGCGGCTATAGGTAAAATGAGTGATGAAGACATGTTTTATTTAATGAGTAGAGGATTAACTAAAACAGAAGCATTCTTATTAATCTTAAATGGTATTATTAGACCATTCTTAGATGAAATTAAGGATGATGAAATTAAAAAAGAAATTACTGAAAAAGTAAATAGCTTAATGTAAAGAAGTGATTAATTTGAATAATTATAAAAAAGATTTTGAAGTATTGGCTACTAAAAATCTTGCATATTTAGATAGTGCTGCCATGGCACTAAAGCCAAGATGTGTAGTTGATGCAGTAGATAATTATTATAATAAATATGGTTGTAATGTTCATAGAGGTGTTTATGAACTTTCATATGAAGCAACAGAGATGTATGAATCTGCAAGAGGTGTTATCGCATCTTTTATTGGTGCAGATGAAGAAGAAATAATTTTTACTAAAGGTACAACTAATTCTTTAAATATGATAGCTTTAAGCTATGGGATGGATAATATAAAAGAAGGTGATGAAATCATCACATCAGAACTTGAACATCATTCATCTCATATGCCATGGTTTAATGTTGCAAAAAGAAAAAATGCAACATTAAAATATGTAGAGCTTAATGAAGAAGGAAGAATTACAATCCAAAATTTCAAAAAGGTTTTAACAAATAAAACTAAAATTGTAGCCTTAAATTATGTTTCTAATGTTATGGGCTATATTACACCAATAAAAGAAATAATAAAACTAGCTCATGAGGTTGGTGCCATAGTCATAGTTGATGCTGCTCAAGCAATTCCACATATGAAAGTTGATGTTAAAGATCTAGATTGTGATTTTTTAGCATTTTCTGGTCATAAAATATGTGGACCTACTGGAATTGGTATTTTATATGGCAAAAAAAACATATTAAACAAGATGGAACCAATTGAATTTGGAGGGGATATGGCAGATGATGTTAATAAAAATTATCAAACATATAAAGCTATACCATATAAATTTGAAGCAGGAACTCCAAATGTAGCAGGTGTTATAGGCTTAAAAGAAGCTATTAAATATGTATCAAATATCGGTATGGATAATATAGCTAAAAGAGAATATGAACTTAAAAAATTAGCATTAGATGAATTATTAAAATTAGATAATGTTATTGTTCATAATAAAACATCAGAAACAGGACTTATAGCTTTCAATATAAAAGGTGTACATCCACATGATGCAGCAACTATTTTTGATAAAAATGGTGTCTGCATTCGTGCAGGTCATCACTGTGCACAGCTAATCACAAAATGGTTAGATGTAGTAGGTACTATTAGGGCTTCATTTTATTTTTATAATGATGAAGAAGATGTAAAAAGATTTGTTGATAGCGTAAAAGAGACTATTGAATTTTTCTCTCAATTTTAGAGGTGGATTATGGATTTAAAAGAATTATATCGTCAAGTTATTATGGATAATGCTAATAATCCTAAAAATAAAGGATTAACTAAAAGTGATAAATATCATTTTGTACATTTAAATAACCCATCATGTGGTGATGATATGAATGTTGAATTATTGATTGAAGATGGCATTATTAAGGATGTAAGACATGATGGTAGGGGTTGTTCTATATGCTGTTCTTCAGCATCTGTTGTATCTGAATTATTAAAAGATAAAACAGTAAATGAAGCAAAAGAAATAATTAATGACTTCTTTAATATGGTTATGGGGCAAGAACTTGATGATGAAGATAGGTTAGAAGAAGCAATAGCTTATAAAGGAGTTAGAGATTTCCCTGCAAGAATTAAATGTGCAACTCTTGCTTGGAAAGCATTAGAAAAAGGCATTAAAGAGGTGGAAGATAGTGGCGAAAAATGATGTTAATGAAATAGTTGGTGACTATAAATATGGTTTTAAAACTGATGCTGAGGTAATACTATCTTCTGGAAAAGGTCTTAATAGAGACGTTATCAAATTTATTAGTGATGCTAAAGGCGAACCTGATTGGATGCGTGAATTTAGGCTTAAAGCTTATGATGCATTCTTAGAGCTTCAAAACCCAAAATGGGGACCAGATTTATCTGGAATTGATTTTGATGAATATATTTATTATATTAAATCAAGTAAAAAAACAGAAAATAACTGGGATGAAGTACCAGAGGCAATTAGAGAAACATTTAATAAATTAGGTATACCTGAGGCAGAAGCTAAATATTTAGCAGGTACATCAACTCAATTTGAATCTGAAGTTGTTTATCATAACAACCTAAAAGAATTAGAAGATTTAGGTGTTATATTTTGCGATACAGATACTGCAGTAAGATTATATCCTGAAATAGTTAAAGAATATTTTGGTAAAGTAGTACCATATAATGATAATAAATATGCAGCATTAAACAGTGCTGTATGGAGTGGTGGATCATTTATTTATGTACCTAAGGGTGTAAAGCTTGAAAAGCCAGTTCAATCATATTTCAGAATCAATACTGAAAGAATGGGTCAATTTGAACGTACATTAATTATTGTTGAGGATGAAGCATCAATTCATTATGTTGAAGGCTGTACTGCACCTCAATATTCAAAAGATTCACTTCATGCTGCAGTTGTTGAAATCTATGTCAAAAAACATGCACATTGTCGTTATTCAACAGTTCAAAACTGGTCAAATAATATTGTCAATTTAGTAACAAAAAGAACATTAGTTGAGGATTATGGTCATATGGAATGGATTGATGGTAATGTTGGTTCTGGTTTAAATATGAAATATCCTGCATGTATCTTACAAGGTGAAGGTGCAAAAGGTACAACAGTATCAATTGCTTTCGCATCAAAAGGCCAATTACAGGATACTGGTGCTAAAATGATTCATATTGGTAAAAATTCAACTTCAACAATCATTTCTAAAAGTATTTCTCGTGGTGGAGGTAAAGTTAATTACCGTGGACTTGTTTCTTGTGAAAAAGGCGCAATTGGTGCAAGAAGCCATGTTGAATGCGATACATTAATATTAGATGATATTTCAACAAGTGATACAATCCCAACAAACACTGGCAAAAATAGTGATATGTATATTGAACATGAAGCAACTGTATCAAAAGTAAATGAAGAACAATTATTTTATTTGATGAGTAGAGGCCTAACTGAAGATGAGGCAACAGAAATGATTGTTATGGGCTTTATTGAACCATTCAGTAAAGAGCTTCCAATGGAATATGCAGTTGAATTAAATAGATTAATTAAATTAGAAATGGTAGATTCAATCGGATGATTTCATCAAAAGATAATGCTAAAATAAAAGAATTATTTAAATTAAGACAATCTAAATATCGTAATTTGACTAAAACATTTTTAGTTGAAGGCAAGCATCTTGTAGAAGAAGCAAAGCTAAAAGGCTTATTAATTGAAGCTTATTCAATTATTGATAAGCCAGGCTATATTCAAGTTTCAGAAGATGTTATGAAAAAAATATCATTAACTGATACTTTAGTTAGTGAGGTTGGCTTATGCAAGATGCCTAAGGAACTAGCTCTTGATGATAAAATATTAATTTTAGATTCAATTCAAGACCCAGGAAATTTAGGTACTTTATTAAGAAGTGCTAAAGCTTTTGGTTTTAATACTATCATATTAGGTAAAGGTAGCTGTGATTTATATAATGATAAAGTTATACGTTCATCACAAGGTGCTATCTTTAAATTAAATATTTTAAATAAAGATTTATTAGATTTTATTCCTACATTAACTAAATATGATTTATATGGAACTAATGTAAGAGATGGCATTAATGTTTGTGATATCAAAAATAAAAATCATATCGCAGTAGTTTTAGGTAATGAAGGTAATGGTATCTCTAAAGAAGTAGATAGCTTAATTAAGAAAAATATCTACATTAAATTAGATGATATGGAGTCATTAAATGTAGCCATAGCTGGGTCTATTATAATGTATGAATTAAGTAAATAGGAGGTTTTTATGTATACTAATGATAAAATAGTAAAAGAAGGTACAGAAAGCTTATATCAAGTCTGTGCTAAAGTTAAATTACCATTATCAAGTGATGAAGTAGAATGCTTAAATGGCTTATGTGAATATTTAATCATTTCTGAAAATGATGAATTATGTAATAAATATCAAATAAGACCAGGCGTAGGTATTGCGGCACCTCAGGTTGGAGTTAACAAAAGAATGTTTGCAATGAATGCTAATGATTTTTTATCTGAAGATAATAAAAAATATTTTTTTGCTTTCGTAAATCCTGAAATTTTATCTAAATCAAAAGAAATGGTATATCTACCTAATGGTGAAGGCTGTCTTTCAGTAGATAGAGATACAGAAGGACTAGTTACTCCAAGACATTTATCAATTGAAATTAAAGGTATGAATTTTGATTATAATACTAAAAAATTAAAAAGTGTTAGAATGAGATTAACTGGTTATCCAGCTATAGTATTCCAACATGAATATGATCATTTAGATGGTATTTTATATACATCTAAAATGTATAAATTAGATGAATTAGAAAATGTAGAACCTCTTTATACTTTAGATGAAGAATAATAATTAGGTCATTAAGAAATTTAAAATATGATTTCTTAATGACTTTTATTTTTAATATTTTTTAAAATCCATCATAATAAAATAAATATTTCATAGAAATTATTAAATAAAGTAGTATAATAATTAAAACATATAAAAAAATGGAGGCTAATTATGAGTAAAAGATTTAGAATGTCATGTGCACTTGATGTAGATGATTTATTATTAGAATGTATTCCTTACGCAATTAAATTAGCAAATGAAAAATACAAATTTGACCCACCACTTTCAATTTATGAAGTAGATAGATGGGGCAAATTAAATAGTAGAGCCGATGTAATTTTTGAATTCTTTGATGATCCTGAATTTTATAAAAACCAACCAGTAATCAAAGGTGCCAAAGAATTTGTATCTAAATTATCAAAAATGACTGAAATTTTCATTTCAACATCAATCCCAACAAAATATATGGGAATTCGTGCTGAAAGATTATTACAAGAATTTCCAGAAATCCCTCAATCAAATATTTATATGGGCACAAGAAAAGATAAAATCAATGTTGATATCTTATTTGATGATGGTATGCATAATGTATTTAAATCTAACGCCGCATACCCAATACTTATGCGTAGACCATGGAATCAGACCGCAACAGGCATGCTTGCAGTCAACAATTATGATGAATTTTTAAAATTAGTTGAAGTTATAACAAAAAGCTATTCATATATTGAACATCCATTTGTAACTCCAGGTATTCTAATTTTAGTTGGTCCTTCAGGCTCTGGTAAGACTAAAATAGCTGGAAAGATGATAGAAAAACTTAAAACATTTGAAAAATTAGTAAGCTATACAACAAATGATGATACATCATTAAAACAAAATGATTGGTACAATTATATAACAATTGATGAATTTAATAAGATGATGCAAACTGGTGAATTATTTGAATCAACTATGTATGCAGGACATGGTTATGGCTCTAAAAAAGAAGATTTAGATAAAATCTTAAATAAAGGAAAAAATATCTTAACCACAACTGATATTTGTGGTGCCATGGCTATTAAAACAAATTTTGAAAATGTTATAACTGTCTATATAAAAAGAGATAGAAAGGTCTTAATCAAAACAATTCTAAAAAAGAATTGTTCTGATGAAGATAAAGCCAATAGAATTCTTGCGATTGATGATGAAAAAGCAAATGAAGGTATTTGTGATTATGTTGTAAGAAATAATGGTTCTTATGATGAGGCAGCAGATGAAATCATCAAAATGTTAAATTTAAAATAATAAAATAATTATATGAGCAATATAACAAATTTACAAAAAGAATTATTCAAATACCAAGATATAAAATATCGTGATTTTCAAATTAAATTAGTTCCTAATATTAATTCTTCAGATATAATTGGAATAAGAACACCCGATTTAAAAAATATTACTAAAGAATTTAGCATAAAAGATGATGTAAAATTATTTTTAAATGATTTACCACATAAATATTTAGAAGAAAATTTAATTCATATGTTTTTAATATCTAATATTAAAGATTTTGATATTTGCGTTTCAGAATTAAATAAATTTTTACCATATGTTAATTCTTGGCCTGTATCAGACCAATCATCTCCTAAAATATTTAAAAAGAATCATCAAAAATTAATTTCAATCATTAAAAATTGGATGAAAAGCCCTCATCTATATACTGCAAGATATGGAATTCGTATTTTGATGAATGAATTTTTAGATGATGATTTTAATGAATCATATTTAAAATTAGTATCAGAAATTAAGACTAATGAATATTATTTACAAATGATGATAGCTTGGTTTTTTGCAACCGCCCTTGCAAAACAATATGATAAAACAATTTATTATTTTGAAAATCATATATTAGATGCTAATATACATAAAAAAGCTATTCAAAAAGCTATAGATAGCTTTAGGGTTACAAAAGAACATAAAAATTATTTAAGAAAATTAAGATAATGACTGTGAATTTTTTCACAGTTTTTTATTTGTTTTTTATAAAAAAACAACAAAATTTATTCATTCGTGCTATAATCAATAATAGGTGAAAAAATATGGGGAAAATAATTTGTAAAAATGTAAGTAAAATATATAATCAAGGTTTAGAAAATGAAATTAAAGCATTAGATGATGTTTCATTTGAAATTGAAGAAGGAGAATTTGTAGTAATATTAGGACCTTCTGGAGCAGGTAAATCTACATTATTAAATATTTTAGGTGGAATGGATACCTTAACTAAAGGTTCATATATTGTAGCAAATAGTGATATAGGAAGCTTTAAAGAAAAGGATTTAGTAAATTTTAGAAGAAAAAACATCGGATTTGTTTTTCAATTCTATAATTTAGTTCCAAATTTAAATGCTTTAGAAAATATATTGCTTTCTGCAAGTGTAGCAAAAGACCCATTTGATGCTAAAAAATGTTTAGCTGATGTTGGCTTAATAAATAGAGCAGGAAATTATCCTTCTGAATTATCAGGTGGTGAACAACAAAGAGTTGCAATTGCACGTGCACTAATCAAAAATCCTGATTTATTATTATGTGATGAACCAACTGGTGCCCTAGATTCTAAAACAGGCGCCCAAGTTATTTCATTATTATATAATGTATCAAAAGAATATCATAAAACTGTTATTATGGTTACACATAATTCTAAAATAGCTTTATGTGCTGAACGTTTAATTGAAATAAGAGATGGCCAAATATCAAAAAATGTCATTCAAGAAAATAGAATTAAACCTGAAGAAGTAGTTTGGTAATTGATATGGGGAATAAAACTAAATTATTGCTCAAAATGGGCTTTCAAACTTTCAAAAAGAATATAATACAATTTTTGGCTTTAATTCTTATTGGTATCATATCTGTTACAATTTTCATTGGCTTAGTTTCTAATGCACTTACAATTCAAGCTAAAGTAGCTAATGCTTATGAAAATAGTAATTTTGCAGATATATTAGTAACTACAAATCCCAAAAATAAAAAAGATCTAGATGATGATAAAAAAATTACTGAAATTTTAAGTAATAAAGGAACATATGAAAAAAGATTTTATTCATATGCTTCCCTTAATTCATTTAATGCATTATTTGCTGTATCAGAGACATATCCAACTATCAATAAAGAATTTAATTTAATTAAAAAATCAGAAAAACAAACTGATGATAATTTTTTTGTTATTGATAGAAATATATCATATAAATATTCCATCAATAAAATGCAAGATGGCCAAGATTTAGATGTTGGTGATATTGCAACTGTAACTTTAGATTTATCTTTATTTGATTTAGATGATAGTATGATTAATATCCTTGATAATTTCTTAAATGAAGGTAAAACTAATCCATTTAAAGATGGAAAAATTAATCTAAATTTTGAAATCACAGGTATAATGGAATGTGCTGATAATGTAGTCCACACAACTATAAGTCCATATGTGTTTTTCTGTTCTAATTCAAAATTTAAAGAAGCAATAGTAGGAATATTAAAAGATAGATTTAATGATTTAGGTGCATCTTTGATTTATAATTTAGGATTTTATGAAATTTTAGGATGGGGAGATGGAAATATTGATTCTGATGCTAAAGATTTTCCATATGCCAATCAATATTTGATAAAATTAAATGATGAAAGCCAAACAAATGATATCAAAAATTCAATCAAAAAATATTTTGAGGCTAAATCATTAAATAATTTATATAGTATTCAAACAAAAGAAGAAACAACAAATTATAAAACAATATCAACTGATGCAAGACAAGCTATGCTTATGTCATATATATTCCCATTTGTCTTTTTTATGGTAACTGTCTTAATAATTATTGCATCATTAAGACAAGTATCTACTAAAGATAGAATGCAGATTGGCACATTAAAAGGAATAGGGTTTAAGAATAAAGAAATATATGCTTATTATTTAGGCTTATTTGGCTTTATTGTGTTACTTGCTGGAATCATTGGTTCAATAATTGGACCACTTATTATTCCAAATATTTTAAATGTTAAATATAAAGCTTTATATACATTGCCACAAAATATTTTTATTTACCCTTGGGTATATACAATATTAACTATTCTTATTTTTATTTTAATAACTAATTTACTTGTATTTATTGTTATAAGAAGAATTGCGATATTACATCCAAGTGTAGCGATGAGACCTAAAACAAATAAAGCTAAGCATAGAAAAGATAAAACAGTTAAAAATTTCAAAAAAAGATCAGCTTTTTCATTATCTTTAAAAATAAGTATAAAAGATATAACTAAAGATATAGTTAAATCTTTAATGGTTATATTAGGTGTTTTAGGATGTGCAATGCTATTAGTTTGTGGATTTGGTATTGAAGATATGGGCGGATATGGAGTTGAGCATGACAGCTTCTTAAATAGTGGTTCAGATTATAATTTGACATATCTTGATGAAATTGAACAATCCAAAACAGATAATGATTTAAAAATCATAAAAGATGATAAAAATATCACTTTAGCATATCAGCCATATTCAATTTTAACTACTCAAATATATTTTAATGATACAAGTTATGAAACAAATTTAAATATAATTGGTCCTCAAATTAATTTTACAGATAATGAATTAAAATCACATTATCCAAATGAATTACCGCTTGATAAAGCAGTAATTTCCCAAAAATTAGTAGAAGTATTAGGCATTAAAGAAAATGATGAAATATATTTTACTTATCAAGGTGAAAAAATTAAAGCAATAGTATCAAATATTGTCTATGAATTTTATACTAATGGTATTTATTTACCCTATAAAACTACTTTAATAAAAAAAGATATAACTAAATTTAAAAATGCTTGGGTCGATGTAGATGAAAAAATTAATCAAGATATAGTTTTAAATTCACTTAAAAACATATCTTATGTAAGTGGAGTTGTAACACTATCTCAAGCTAAAGATTTAGCTAAAACTGTAACATCATTATTAACATCTATGACAAACGCAATCAAAGTTTTTGCAATCTTACTTGCGATTGTTGTAATGTTTAATATCTCATTAATGAATTATAATGAAAAAATTAGGGAAGTTGCTACTCTTAAGGTTTTAGGATTTAAACGTAGTGAAATAAGCTTTTCACTTATATCAACTATTATATTAACTTCCTTAATTGGTTCAATTATTGGATTGTTATTAGGTAAACCATTTATGAATTTAGTATTATATATTAATCGAGTTCAAGCAGTATGTTTTAATGATTATATTTCTATTTCATCATATGTTATATCTTTCTTGATTACATTTGGTGTAAGTTTTATAGTTAATATTTTATTAGCTTTAGGTACAAATAAAATCAAGATGGTTGAATCATTAAAATCAGTTGAATAATGAATAAAGTGCCATATAATTTGGCACTTTATTTGTTAATTTTCATTCTATTTTAAGTTGAATTTATTCAATTATCTAGTTATTGTTTATTGTTTTATTTTAAAATATAATTAGTCCAGAAGGTGAGAAAAATGGATAATTTAAAAATTGGTAGTTATATTAAAGCCAAAAGAAATGAAATTGGGCTAACTCAAAAAGAATTAGCAGAAAAGGTTAATGTGAGCTTTCAAGCAGTATCTAAATGGGAAATAGGAGAAACACTTCCTGATGTATCTATTTTATTAGATTTAGCTAATATATTAGAAACTAGCGTGGATTTAATATTAAATGGAGGAATCCTATTTAATGATAAAAGAAAGCTTATGAGTATTAAAGATATAATTGATGGATTTATTTTCTTAGAAAATATTAAAAGATGTTTTGGTGAAAAAAGTTTATTTTATGTAGGTATGATTGAAGGCATAAATAAGAAAATGAATATGAATATTGAAGATGCTTTAATTAATAATCGTGAAGTATTATATACTGAGGTAATCTTACAGGCAGTAGAAAATGAAAATAAAATTTATGATTTAAATGAAGTAAAATTATATTTTAAAAATGAAAAAATGATTAATATCTTAGAAAAAAAGCTTAAACAAATATCATAAATATTAATTTTTTCTTGATTTATATCATTTAAAATGATATATTATATGGGCTTTATAAAGACAGTTCGTTTGTACCATCCTGTCTATAAACAAAACCAGGACTATTAATAATATTTAATTATTGATTTTTAATGATGGTTTTGTAACCATCATTTTTTTGTAGAAAGAGGAATATTATGTATATTTTATCTTGTGAATCAGCATTTGATGCAGCCCATTTTTTAACAAATTATGAAGGAAAATGCAAAAACATCCATGGTCATAGATGGAGAGTAGTTTTATCAATAAATGGAGAAATTGATAATGGAATGGTTTGTGATTTTAATATCATTAAAAAAGATTTAAAAGAATTATGTGATTATTTTGATCATTCATTTATTGTAGAAAAAAATTCTTTATCAAATGAATTAATGAATTTATTAACTAAAGATTTTTTAATAAGAGAAGTACCATTTAGAACAACTGCTGAAAATTTTGCCAAATATTTTTATGATGAATTAAATAAAAAATATAATGTATATGAAGTTTGTGTATATGAAACTCCTAATAATTGTGCGAGGTATTTATGCAAATAATTGAAAAATTTACATCAATTAATGGAGAAGGACTTAAGCAAGGTGAGCTTGCGTTATTCATCAGATTTAAAGGCTGCAATTTAAGATGTAGTTATTGTGACACTACATATTCATTCATCAGCCCAAAATATAAAGATGAAACTATAGATGAATTATGTGAATTTGCAGTTAAAGAAAATGTTAAAAACATCACCTTAACAGGAGGAGAACCACTTCTTCAAAAAGATATTAAAGAATTAATGATAAAATTATCTAATTTAGGCTTTAATATCGAAATTGAAACAAATGGTGCAGTAAATATTAAAGAATTCTTAGGAATAAAAAATGTATCATTTACGCTTGATTATAAAACTCCATCATCACTTATGGAAGATAAGATGATATTAGATAATTATAATTACATTACTAAAAAAGATTCAGTTAAATTTGTATGTGGAAGTATAGATGATTTAAATAAAAGTTTAGAAATAATGAATAAATATGATTTAATCAATAAAACTAATTGTATGTTTTCGCCAGTATTTGGCAAAATTGAAACTTCTAAAATAGTTGATTTTATGATTAAAAATAATTTAAATTCAGTTAAATTATCTTTACAAATTCATAAATATATATGGGACCCTAATAAAAGAGGTGTATAAAGTGATAGATAAGAAAAAATTAGAACATGCTTTTAAAGAAATAATTGAAGCATTAGGAGATGATCCTAAAAGAGAGGGATTAATTGATACTCCAAGAAGAGCATCAGAAATGTATTTAGAATTATTTGAAGGCATGAATTATACAAATGATGAAATAGCAGTTATGTTTGACAAGACATTTAGTGAAGATAGATTAACTGATTCAAAAAATCTAGTTATCGTAAAAGATATTGATATCTTTTCACATTGTGAACATCACCTAGCTTTAATGTATGATATGACTGTAGATATCGCATATATTCCAAACGGGGTAGTAATTGGTCTTTCTAAATTAGCAAGAATTGCTGATATGGTAGCAAAAAGATTACAACTTCAAGAAAGAATTGGTGAAGATATTTTATATATTGTTAAAAAAATTACTAATTCAAATGATATTTTAGTTAGAATTGAAGGCTGTCATAGCTGTGTTACGGCAAGAGGAATTAAAAAAAGAAGTAAAACTGTAACATTTGCAAAATTAGGTAATATTAGTGAAGAGGTATTAAGATGAGAGCGTTAGTTTTATTTTCTGGTGGTCTTGATTCAACTACAGCACTTGCTCTTGCCATAAATGAATATGGCAAAGAAAATGTAGTTGCTTTATCCATCAGTTATGGTCAAAAACATATTAAAGAAATAGAAGCAAGTAATAATATTGCAAAATATTATGATGTTGAACATATATTTTTAGATTTATCTAAAATATTTGAATTTTCTAATTGTTCTTTATTATCAAAAAATGATATAGATATTCCAAAAGGTGAATATAAAGAACAATTAGATAAAACAAATGGTGATACACTTTCTACATATGTCCCATTTAGAAATGGTTTATTTTTATCAAGTGCTGCAGCAATTGCTTTATCAAAAAATTGTGATTTAATATATTATGGTGCACATAAAGATGATGCGGCAGGTGGTGCATATCCAGATTGCTCAGTTGAATTTAATAATGCAATTAATGATGCAATTTATATTGGTAGCGCAAATAAAATAAAAGTTGTTGGACCATTTGTAGGTATGAATAAGGCTGAAATTGTTAAATTAGGTACAAAATTAAATGTACCATATGAACTTACATGGTCTTGTTATGAAGGTCATGATAAAGCATGTGGAAAATGCGGCACATGCTTAGATAGAATTAAAGCATTTGAAAAAAATGGATTAAAAGATCCAATAAAATATGAGGTGTAATATGCAAAGAGATAATGAAGATTTAAAAAATTTAGGAAGAAAAGTAGAATATCCAACTACTTATGCTCCAGAAATGTTAGATAAATTTTTAAATAGACATCCAGATAATGACTATTTTGTAAAATTTAATTGTCCTGAATTTACAGCATTATGTCCTATTACAGGTCAACCAGATTACGCAACTATATATATTTCATATATTCCTGATTTATATTGTGTTGAATCAAAATCATTAAAATTATATTTATTTTCATTCAGAAATCATGGCGATTTCCATGAAGATGTTGTTAATGTAATTATGAAAGATTTAATTAAATTATTAAATCCACGTTATATTGAAGTATGGGGTAAATTTTTACCACGTGGTGGTATTTCAATTGATCCATATTGTAATTATGGACGTAAAGATACTAAATTTGAAAAGATGGCTGAAATAAGACTTACAAATCATGATTTATATCCTGAAAAAGTAGATAATAGATAATTTTATTTCGAAAAATAATAATAATAGAATATACCCAATTCAAATAAAATATAATAAAGAGAAAAACCATTCAAAAATAATTGTGTGTTTTTCTCTTTTTTTTTATGTTATAATTAGACATGGTGGAGGCGTTTTACCTATAAAGGCAAGGTGATTTTCATGAAAAATGAAGAATTAGTAAAAATATATATGGATTTAAACAAAGTTTTATTAGCTTCTATTCATTTAGAAAATAAAACTGTTTATACTTTTGATGGTGAAAACAATTATAATTTTTCATATATTGAATTTTTTCAATTTATGGCAAAAAAATTCAATTTAGCACCTGCCTTTATCAATAAAGCCTTACTTATTTTAGAATCACTAGATTCTAGTAATGAATTTTTAGAAATAGTTGCTGAATATTATGATAATGATGGACATCCAAATACATTTGTATATCATATATTATCTCAAAAGAAAAATGAATTATTAGTTTCTATTAGAAAAAGTAATAATGATTTTGGTCCTAAAGATCAAATAACTAAATCTGTTTCAAAAGCATATATAGATAATATTGTTAAATATAATATATTAGCTAAATCCCCATTTTTATTAATTTATGTAGATATTGATAATTTTACCAAAATAAATGTCGAATATGGTCAAGCATTTGGTGATAGAGTATTAATAGAAATGGTTTCAGCATGTAATGATTTTATTGGTAATAAAGGCTTTATCTCAAGAGTTGTTGGCGATAGATTCTTAATTTTTTATGAAATAAGTAATGATTATGATGAAGTTCATTCTTTCGTATTTAATTTAAAAATAAAAATGCAAAATATAACATCAGCTATCAGTAGAGGTATAGCCATAACTGTAACTATCGGGGCTGTTAGATTTCCATATGATGGCAATGAATATGAATTATTATTAAAAAAATGTGAAAAAGCATTGATCAGGGGAAAAAATAAAGGAAGAGATTGTTTTGTAATCTATTTAGTAGAAAAAACAGGACCAGTTACAGCAGATGATGAAATAAAAGCAATTGATAAAATAGATGCTGTATCTACTAAAGATAATGTTTATTCTTTAATAACTAGTGTAAATCAAACATTATCTACTGAAAATTCTTTTGATGAAGCTTTAGATAAAGCCATCGCTTCAATTGGTAATTATTTTTATATCGATAGAGTTACAATCGCAAGAATTAATATAAAAACAGGAAAAATCATTAAGCATCATGCCTGGTTTAACCATAAAACAAGTTCTAGATTCAATGTATATTGTATTGATGAAATAATACCGATTTGGGCTGAAGCTTTAGGAAATAAAAAATTTTTAAAAATAGATGATACCCAAAAATTAGATAAAAATCATCCACTTGTAAATATTTTCCCAATTGATCATACATCATCATCTTTAGCTTTTGAATTATTAGTCAATAATCGTTCATATGGCTTAATACGTTTTGATATGACTACAGGTCCAAGACATTGGCCTGGTGAATTATTTCAAATAATGTTGTTATTATCTCAATTAATTTCTTCCAATATTCAAAAGAATTATTTGAGCCAACAAAATTCTGAAATAATGTATTATGATTCTAAACATGGTGTATATAATTTCTTAAAATTTTTTAAAGATTCTGGTGAATATCTTTTAAATAATCCAATTGAAAAATTCAGTATTGTCGAATTTGATGCCAGAAATATCGTAAAATATATTATGACGATAGGAGATAAAAAAATTCATCAATTGGTATTAGATATTATGGATTGTTTAGTTCCATATTATGATGAATTGATTTATGGAAAAAGACCTAATGGACCATTTGTTATTTTCTTTATGCATCAAGATAAAGAAAAAATTGAATTAATTATTGAAAAGATTGGACAATTAATACATAAATTTTCAATTGAAACTCACACAAATGATATATCACTTCAGGCAGGTGGATATCTAGCAGACCTAAAAGCTGATGGATTAGAATTATCTATCGAAAGAGCTTCAACTACTAGATCTTTAAATAAAACTAATCATTTAATTTGGTATTCTGATGAAATAAATAGAAATGAAATGTTTATTAATGAGATGGTCTCAAGAGTAGATGAGGCAATCCTTAATAATGAATTCATTATTAATCTTCAACCTAAAATATCAACAATTGATTTATCATTAATTGGAGCAGAAGCATTAAGTAGATGGAATTATAAAAAAGAAAAAATATTATCTCCTAATCAATTTATAAATATTTTTGAAGAAAAAGGTATTATAGATAAATTAGATTTTTATGTTTTTGAAGAAATATGTAAATATCAAAAAAATCTAATTATAAAAAATAAAAAACTAGTCCCTGTTTCTGTAAATGTTTCAAGATATATTTCTGATTATGTCAATTACATAAATCATATTGAAAAAATTAGAAATAAATATGATATACCAGCCAAATATATTGAAATAGAAATAACTGAAGGTATGTATTATGAAAATTCTTCTTTAATATCTAATTTTATTGATCTATTGCACGAAAAAGGTTATTTAGTAGCAATGGATGATTTTGGTGCTGGTTATTCAAATTTAGTAGGCCTTGCTAAACTTAATTTTGATATTATTAAATTTGACAAAAGCTTTTGTTCAGATTTAAATAATGAAAATGTAAAATCAACTATAACTCAGCTTTTATATTTAGTTAAATCCATGAATATGACTACAATATGTGAAGGTGTAGAAAATGCTGAAGATGTTCAATTTTTAGCAAATACAGGCTGTGATGCAATCCAAGGATTTTATTTTAGTAAGCCTATATCTATGGACGAATTTTTAAATAAATACTATAAATAAACCATAAAGGATTCATTTTACATGAATATTTTTAAAAGAAATACAATAGACATGACAAAAGGAAAAGAATGGAAGCTTATTATAATGTTTGCTATCCCTATTTTCCTTTCGAGTCTGTTTCAAACTTTATATAATATTGTCGATTCAATAATTGTTGGAAAATTTGTTGGTGATGAAGCTTTAGCTTCCGTTTCCTCAAGCGGAAGCTTAATTTTTTTATTCAATTCATTTTTCATAGGTCTTTCGAGTGGAGCTGGAGTAGTAATCTCCAGATTTTTTGGTATGCATGATCATGATAAGATGAGAAAAGCTATCCATAATGATGTATTAGTAGGATTGACTTCAAGTTTAATTTTAACAATCGCAGGTATCTTTTTATCACCAATCATATTAAAAGCTATGGGAACACCTGAAAATGTAATTGAAGGCTCAATAATTTATTTTAGGATCTATTTTATTGGTGTAAGTGGAGTTATTTTATATAATACTTTTAGTTCAATCCTACAAGCAATGGGGGATTCTTTAAGGCCTTTATTATTCCTAATTATTGCCTCATTTACAAATGTTGGATTAGATTTTTTATTTATAGTTGGCTTTAATATGGGTGTTGGAGGAGCTTCTTTAGCAACTATATTAAGTCAATTTTTAAGTGCTACTCTAGCATTTATAACACTTTTACCGCGCAAAAATATATATCATCTTTCTTTTTTAGAATTAAGATTTGATAAAAAAATATTAAAATCTATTTTATTTAATGGAATTCCATCTGCCATTCAAAATAGTGTGATAGGTTTAGCTAATGTATTTGTCCAATCTAATATCAATACATTTGGTGATTTAGTAATGGCAGGCTGTGGTGCTTATAATAGAATTGAAGGCTTTGCATTCCTACCAATCAATTGTTTCCAACTTTCAATTGCCACATTTGTTTCCCAAAATTTGGGGGCAGGAGAAGAAAAAAGAGCTATCAAAGGATCGAGATTTGCTATTATCACATCGCTTATAATGGCTGAGGTAATAGGTGTGATTACTTATTTTAGTGCTCCAGCATTAATTGGTATTTTCTTAAATGCTGATAGTCAAAAAGAAGTACTTGATGCAGGTGTTACTGCATTAAGAACTGTATGTTTTTTTTATCCGCTTCTTGCATTTTCACATCTTATTGCTTCAGTTTTAAGAGGCTCTGGAAAAGCAATGATTCCAATGATAATAATGTTATCAATTTGGTGTGTATTTAGAGTTATTTATATTACAGTTGCAATGAATATTAATCATAATTTAAGATTATTATATACAGCCTATCCTTTAACTTGGGGTATATCTAGTATTATATATTTTATTTTATATTTCTTTACTAAATGGTATAAGATTAAACAACATAATGTTTTAGAAGGAGAATAAAATAAATCATTTAATAATTAATGTTGATTGGCTATCTAAACAAGATGATGAAAATATGAAGCCATATTTTTATCAAATGTATTAGATGTAATTCCAACTGATGTATCAAAAATATAATAAAAGAATTTTTAAATTCTTATATTCCTAAAGAAAAAATTAAAAACGATAATGAAGATGTATCTAATTATTTATGTATTGATGAAAAAAATAATAAAATATATAAGACTCTCTTAATTGAGAGTTTTTATATTTATTACAACCTAAAATATCATTATTAAGATTTAATATATATATCATATTAATAGATTATTTTTACAAAAAACTCTTTCATTAAAAGCGCTTTCATAGTATAATTTTAATATATCTATTTAAGGAGAAACAAATATGGCAAATGATTATTTAGTTGAAGAAAAAGAATTTACGCCAAGAGATGCGATTGAAGAAGCTAGTCGATGCCTTTTATGCTTAGATGCCCCATGCTCTAAAAGTTGCCCTGCAGGTACTGATCCGGCTAAATTCATACGTTCTTTACGTTTTAAAAACATAACTGGAGCTGCAATAACTATTAGAGAAAACAATATTTTAGGTGGTATATGCGCACGTGTATGCCCTACTGAAAAATATTGTGAAAGTGCGTGTTCTAGATGTGGTATTGATAAACCAATTAAAATTGGTAAAATTCAAAGATTTATTACAGATTATGAAACAAAAGCTAAATTAGAAATCTTAGAAGTAGAAGATGTTACTAATAAAAAAGTAGCAGTTGTAGGTTCTGGACCTGCTGGACTTACTGTTGCTGGAAAGCTTGCTATGAAAGGTTATCATGTTTTAGTTTTAGAAAAAAATGATAAGCCTGGTGGATATTTAAGATATGGTATTCCAGAATATAGATTACCAAATAAAGTAGTAGATGAAGAAATAGCAAGAATTGAAAAGCTAGGTGTTAAATTTGCTTATAATTATGAAATAGGAAGAAATTTTAATTTAGAAGATTTAAAGAAAACAAATGATGCTGTTGTATTAGCTTTAGGTTTTTCTAAAGCTAATATGCTTGATATGTTTAATGATAATAAACATGTTAAAACTGCTGTTGAATTCCTAGCCAACGCAAAAGAAAAGAAAGGTAAAATCCGTGTACCTGAAAGTGCAATAATTGTTGGTGGTGGAGATGTTGCGATGGATGTTGCAACAACATTGAAAAAATTAGGATGTAAAAATGTTACTGATGTTGCATATGAACAATTATGTGAATTTAGAGCAAGTGCACATGAGTTAGAACTTGCAAGAGAAAATGGTGTAACAATAATGGATGGATAT
>CAJOOI010000099.1 GCA_905236105.1 uncultured Acholeplasmatales bacterium | reverse complement strand
GTATGGCCTAACTAAATAATATTTTATACTATTTTTTTTTAATGTCAAGTTTTTTATATTTAATTATTGAAATAAAAAATAAAAAAATGTATATTCTAAATGATTTGAAGAAAAAAGGTGAAATTTAATGGAATATAAAGAAATAATATTATCATTAAAAAATTTAATAAAAGATGTAAAATATGATGTTACCATATTATCAAATACTTCTGCATTCTTATTTGGAAACTTAAATAACATAAATTGGGTAGGATTTTATTTAACTAAGGATGATGGAATGCATTTAGGTCCATTTTGTGGTAAAGTTGCATGCATGTTTTTGCCATATAATAAAGGGGTTTGTGCTAAATGTGCAACTACTAAAGAAGCTATAATAGTTAAAGATGTTCATGAATTTAAAGGACATATAGCATGTGATAGTAATTCTAATTCTGAAATATGTATACCTTTATTTATTAATAATAAATTATATGCTATTTTAGACATCGATTCTCCTATTAAAAATAGATTTAATGATAATGATTTAAAAAATTTAAAAGAAATAGTAAATATATTAGAAACTGAGATTCTAAAATCACAAATATTGCTTGACTAATTAACTATTATTTGATAAAATAACACAGCGTGGGTAAAAAGCAGCAATCTAATAGTTGTTAGTAAATATCTTAAAGCGTAAATGTGTAAAAGTAACCTTCGCTGCTTGATGGTAAAATTCTAGTTTAAGATATCCTAAGAATTTAGATTATTTTACTCCGAAAAATAATAAAGGAGGAAAAAACATGTCAAGATTTACTGGTTCTAGTTGGAAAGTATCTCGTAGATTAAATTATTCTATTAGCGAAACAGGTAAAGAACTTGTTAAAAGAAAATATGCACCTGGTCAACATGGTCTAAAGAGAAGCAAAGCTACTGAATATGCAGCCCAACTTAAAGAAAAACAAAAAGTAAGATTCACTTATGGTGTTTCTGAAAAACAATTCGTTAAAACTTTCGAATTAGCTTCAAAAATGAGTGGTAAAACTGGTGAAAACTTCTTAAAACTTCTTGAATGCAGATTAGATAACTTAGTTTATCGTTTAGGTTTTGCTTCTACAAGACCTCAAGCACGTCAATTAGTAAACCATGGCCACATCGTTGTTGATGGTAAAAAAGTTGATATCCCTTCTTATCGTGTTAAACCTGGTCAAACTATAGCATTAAAAGAAAATTCAAAGAATTTATTAATCGTTAAAAATGCTTTAGAAAACAGACACGGAAGAGCTGATTATCTTGAATTTGATGAAGACAAACAAGTTGGTAAATTAGTTAGAGTTCCTGAAAGAAACGAATTCTTACCTGAAATCAACGAACAACAAATTGTCGAATTCTACAATAGAGGATAATATTTAAAAAAAGATGCAAAAAATTGCATCTTTTTCTTTTAGTCTTCTTCCATCAAAGTGGCTTTATAAAATGTTACATCTTTATATTTTAATTCAAAATATGGATAAACATATTTAAAATCTTCTGATACATAAAATATAAAATTAAAATAACCAGGTGAACCAAATGTTGAAATACATACATTATATAAGAATTTATATAAAACATCTTGTTCTTCTTCTGTTAATTTTGAATTAAGTTTTTGAAAAAATAAATTATTTTCTTTTCTAAGATAATACCAGCTTACTTCACCTTCTATCAAAATATAATTAGGTGTTTTATTTTTTGTTTTATATACTGTTTTTACCATACTATCTTTTGAAATATATTTTATTAATTCATATATAATTGATGTATCTTTAATTAATTTATCATCATATTTAGATTCAATATAATTAATAAAGCCTTCTTTATTTAAATCTTTTGTTTCTATATTAGATTTATTTGTTAATTCTTTAGATGATTTATCATAAATAACTTCTTCTTTTGATATTGAATAATCTAAATATTCAGGATCTTTTTCATATTCTTTAGCATTGTATTCTAAAATTCCTTTTGAATAATATGAATCTTGAATCACCATCTTATATGAATTATTATCTTCAAATAAATAATATACTCTATCAGTATTTTCTGATTGATAAATTGTTTTATTTATACCATTTTCTTCTATTTCAGTTAAGTAATCTTCTTTATTTATTTTGGCTAATTTTTCTTTTTCTGAATTAAATTTAGTTGTTGCACAAGAGGTTAAAATAAAAATTAAATTTAATAAAAAGATTGTTATAATTTTTTTCATAAATACACCACTTAAATCAATATAAATAAATTTTAATATAATATTAAAAAAATGTAAATTGTATTTTTAATTCATTTATTTTATAATTACTAAAACGGAGTAGTAATATGATTGAGAATTTTAGAGTATATCTTCCAAAATCAAAACGAGAGGTTAAAATTCAAATTTCATCCCCTCGCCATAAAGATAATATAATCTTTGATACAGTTTATTTTTTGGATGGACAAAATGCATTTAGTGATTATGTTTCTGCCTTTGGCAGATCAATAAGAGCAACAAAACATATTTATATGGCTGCCAAAAACATGGGAAAAAGAATAATAGGTGTAGCTGTATTTAATAGTGGTTCTGATATGGGCAGAGTCAATGAATATTCTCCTTGGAAAATGGTTAATCCTTTAATTCCTGAATGGTCAAATAGTGATCCTAAAATTTGTATGAATTATCATTATGATTTTATCCATACTATAATCCCATTCATTGAATCAAAATATAATGTTAGTAATAATAGAGCAATTTATGGTTCTTCTTTAGGAGCTGTAATGGCAGCTTATATGTGTTTTAAAGATGATGTTTTTAATTCATGTGGCTTATATTCTTTGGCTAATTTCTTATTTGAACCAAATTTTTCAGATTTTGTTAAAGAAAATATAGAAAACATTAAGAAAAAGCGTGTTTTCATTTATGTAGGTAAAGAAGAACAATCTGATGATAGAGATACAAAAGAAATTTTTTTACATTCAGCATTAGACCTTAATAAATTATTATCTGATAATGATGTAAAAACAAGATTAGTTATATCTTATTACGGTTCACATAATGAAGAAACTTGGGATCATAATTTTTTTGATTTCTTAACTTTTATATATTATGATAATATCATATATAAATATTAAAAAGCGGTCACCCGCTTTTTTATTTTTCTAAATCTTTAATTATTTTATCTACAAAAACATTGGCAGTTTTTACTGCTAAAACTACTGTTTGAGCACCTAATGTAATATCTCCACCTACATATACATTATCAATATTTGTCATATATGAATCATTAGCTTTGATATATCCATGATCTACATTAATTAAATTTTTATTATAAAAATCTAAATCTGGAGATTGACCAATTGCAGAAATAACATAATTACATTTAATATCAATAAAATTATTAGTACCAACTGGTCTTCTTCTACCGCTTTCATCTGGTGTTGAAAGTTCCATAATTTCAGCTTTAATACCACAAACATGACCATTTTCTTCATAAACTTTAACTGGATTAGTTAAAAATTTAAATTCAATGCCTTCTTCTTGTGCTTCTTCAATTTCTTTTTTTGAAGCTGGTGCTTCTTCTAAAGAACGGCGATATACAATAGTTACTTCACCATCAGTTAATCTTTTTGAAACTCTTGCTGCATCCATTGCAACATTACCTGCTCCAACAATTAATACTTTACCAGATAATTTAGGCAAAGCATTTTTATTTTGTTTAACTGCATAATTAGTTTCTTTTAAGAATTCTAAAGCATTTAGACATTCATTTAAATCATCATTTTCAATTCCAAGTTTTTTTACTTTAGTTAAACCAACTGAAATAAAAACATAATTATATTTTTCTTTTAATTCTTTTAAATCAGATTCATGCATTTCATGATTTAAATATATATTACAGCCTAATTCTTTTAAATCATTTTCTAATTTTAAAACATCTTTATAAGATAATCTAAATGAAGGAATACCATAAGTTAGGACACCACCAATAGTTGATTCTTTTTCAAACAAATCTACTTTAGCTCCTAATCTAAGTAATTTTTTAGCTGCAGCTATTCCAGCAGGTCCAGCACCAATTACAGCAACTTTTATATCTTTAAGTAATAAATTCTTCTCTAATTTTACATTACTATGATTTTGAACATATTTTTCAAGAGGTCCACATTTAACTGGATCTTTTGTTTTCATTTTGTTTCTAATACAATGGCCTATACATTGGCGTTCATGATCACATACTACTGAACATATATTAGATAATTCAGAAACTCCATCTATGATTCTTTTAGCTTCATCTAAATCATCTTCTTTTATTTTTAAAATAAAATCTCTAATTCTCATTGAAATAGGACAACCGGTTTCACATAAAGGCTTTTTACATGAAAGACATTTATTTGCTTCAAATATTGCTTCTTCTTTACTTAAATCTAATGGTTTTTCCCAACTTAAATTATTCATTTTTATATGCCCTTTCTTGTAATATAAAATCGGCTAATGTTATGGCTAAAGCAGCTTCACAAACAACTTGTGCTCTTAATATAATAGCTGCATCATGTCTTCCTTCAATTTTTAAATTTTCTAATTTATTATCTTTAAAATTATATGTTTCTTGTTCTTTAAAAATTGATGGTGTAGGTTTTATAAATACTTTAACTAGGATTTCATTACCATTTGTTATTCCACCATTAATACCACCATTATTATTAGTATTAGTTGTTCCAAATTTATCAATGAATTTATCATTAAATTCACTGCCCCTTAAATTAACTCCATCAAATCCTAGACCAAATTCAACACCTTTTACTCCACCTATAGAGAAAAGTAAATGAGATAATATAGATTCAAAAGAATCAAAATATGGTTCTCCTAATCCTACTTTTACATTTTTAGCTTTAAGTTCAATAATTCCACCAATTGAATTTTGTTCTTCTAAAGTATTCTTTAATAATTCATCAAATTTATTAGGATCAGTTTCTCCACCTAAATTTATTATTTTTGTTTCAAATAAAACATCTTTAGCAATTTTTTTAGCAACAACTCCAGCTGAAACTATTCCTAATGTAAGCCTACCAGATGAGTGTCCACCACCTCTTATATCATTAAATGAATTATATTTTTTATTTAATACATAATCAGCATGTGATGGTCTTGGAATATTTCTAAAATTTTCATAATCTTTACTATTTTTATTATTATTCTTAAAAGAAATAAGCATAGGAGCGCCTGTTGTAAAATCATTATATAAACCTGAAGAAATTTCTATATCATCTTCTTCAATTCTTCTTGTAGTACCAACTTTTCCAGCTTTTCTTCTATTTAAATCGGCTATAAAATCTTCTTTATATAATTTAATACCTGCAGGAATACCATCTAAAATTATTCCAACTCTATCTTGATGTGATTCACCAAAAATAGATAATCTAAACAATTTACCGAATTGATTCATGTATTATTTCACCAGCCTTTTTATATATTTCATTAACATCAACTAGTTTTTTATTATCATGCCATATTTCTTCTGCTTTTATGGCTTGAGCTATTAGCATATATAGCCCATTATAATTGGAATTAGAAGCTTTTAATAATTTAGTTTTAATTGGGTTAAAAATAATATCAATTACTATCTTACTTTTAGATAAAATTTTATCATTTACAGGGATATCATCAATTTTAGGCCACATACCTACTGGTGTTGTATTAACCAAAATATCTATATTTCTATTTTCTAGTTCTAGATAAGATATAATATTTTCACCTTTTTTATTTCTTGAAACAAAATAAACATCTGAGCCTAAATCCTTTAAAACAACTGAAACTGAAAGTGATGCCCCACCAGTACCTAAAATATATGCTTTTTTATTATTACAATCTATATTATAATGCAATATTTCTTCTTTAAATCCATCATAATCTGTATTATAACCAATCGCTTTATTATCTTTAAATAAGATAGTATTAACACTACCAATTTTTAAAGCATTTGAATCAATAATATCAAGATATTTCATAACCTCAATTTTATATGGAATTGTAACATTAAATCCTTTATATATTCCTTTTTTTCCATCCAAAATTAATTTATTTAAATCTTCTTTTTGGCATTCAATTAAACCATAAGTATCTTCATCATTATATTTATTTAAAATTTCTTTATGGATAATTGGTGAAAAACTATGGCCTAATTTTTCACCTAATAAATTATATTTATTTTTCATCATCTATTATTCTTTTTTGATATTTTTTTGATTCTATCAATAAATTTTCAAAAAAATTTAAAAAATATTCTTCTATTTCTTTATCATTTAATAATTTAATATTTTTTTCTTTAATTAATTTTTCTCTATTCTTATCAAATATTGGTAAATTATTTGCTTTTTTATATAAAGCAACTTCTTTTACTAAATTCATTCTTTCTTTAAAAGCTTCAATTAATTTTAAATCACATTGATTTATTTTTATTCTTATTTCATCTAAATTATTTGACATATTCAATAATGCCTCCTAAATTTTCAAATGTTTGCCAATAATTTGGATATGATTTTTTTACGCATTCAGCACCTTCAATTCTAATTTCCTCATCACATTTAAGTGATGCTAAGCTTAAAGCCATAGCGATTCTATGATCATTATGAGAATCACAAATCCCACCACTAAAAGAATCTTTACCAAAAAATGTAAGACTATCTAGTGTTTCAGATACTTTAATACCTAATTTTTCTAATTCAAGCTTCATGCTAGAAAGACGGTCACTTTCTTTTAATCTCAATCTTTCTGCATCTACAAAAAATGATTCACCTTGAGACATAGATGCAAGCATACATAATGCTGGTAATAAATCTGGAGAATTCTTAAATGATATTTTAGTACCTTTTGGAATACCACTAACATTAAGATAATCTAATTCATTATCTATTTTTAGTCTAAAATCCTCTAAATCATTTAATATTTTTTTATCACCTTGGATTGATCTAACATTTAAACCTTTAATTTTTATATCAGCCCCAAGTGCATCAGCAACCAAGAAAAAAGCTGCTTGGGAATAATCTCCTTCAACTTTATAATTATATGGACGATATTTTTGATTACCAAATATTATAAATTCGTTATAATCATTATTTATAATTTTTATACCATATAATCTTAATATTTCTAATGTTAAATCTACATATCCTTTAGATTCTAAAGGTGTTTTTAATACTATTTTAGAATCTCCATTTAATAATGGTAGGGCAAATAATAACCCAGTTATAAATTGAGATGAAACATCTCCTCTTAATTTATATGTAGAAGGAATTAATCTATCATAAATACTTAAAGGCAATGACGCATTATCCTTCTTTTTATATTTAATACCTAATTCATCAAAAATATTTAAATATACATCAAGTGGACGGTTATTTAAATTATTGATACCTTCAAAATGAGATATTCCATCAGATAACATTGCAATCGGTATTAAAAAACGTAAGGTAGAACCTGATTCAAATGCATTAATATGTTTATCTTTTGATAGTGGAAAACACCCATTAATAATTAAATTATCTCCATCTTTTGTGATATTTGCACCAAGTTCTATCATTGCATCAATTGTTGCATTAATATCATCAGAATAATCTATATTTTTAATTGTGCTTATTCCTTCAGCAAGAGAAGCTGCAATTATTGCTCTATGAGCTAAACTTTTTGAAGGAGGAATAATTACTTCTCCTGATAATTTTGAAGGTTTAATAATTACATCCATAAGATAATTCTCCTATATTTCATTTTCAAATATCTCATAAGATATTGGTTTTTCATAATCTTTTAATAATACAAAATGTATTTTACCCTGAAGATTCTTTTTATCTTTAACTGTTTCTTTCAAATATGATTTATATTCATAATCTTTAATTTCAAAATTATATTTTTTTAATATTTTTATTAAATCATCATATAAATAATTAGGGGTAATATTTAAATCTATGCCAAATTTAATTGCCATTACCATTCCATTAGCAACAGCGATTCCATGTTTTAATTTATCTTTAAGCTCAATTACATGACCAAATGTATGTCCAAAATTCAAAAACATACGTACTCCTTGATCAAATTCATCTTCCATTACAAATTTCTTTTTTACATTTAATGATTTATAAATAATATCTTCATCTATATCATTACAATTTAATAAATCATTATATAAATCTTTATTTCCTATAAAAGAATGTTTAATTAATTCACCCATTCCAGATATATATTCGATTTTAGGTAAAGTATTTAAAAAATCTAAATTAATTAATACTAACTTAGGTTGAAAAAATGTTCCTAATATATTTTTCATTTCTAAAAAATCAATACCTGTTTTTCCACCTATAGATGAATCAACCATAGAAAGCAAGGTTGTAGGAATATTAATAAAATATACTCCTCTATAAATAGTTGATGCTACAAATGCAGCTATATCTCCTACTACTCCTCCACCAAAGCCTATAATTAATTCATTACGTCTTAAATTCTTTTTAATCAATTCTTCACAAATATATTTATATGTATCAATATTTTTATATTCTTCCCCACTAGGAATTATTATATATTCAATAATAAAATCTTTATTTAGGACATTATTTAATTTATCAAAATGAAAATTATAAACATTTTGATCAGTTATAATATATATTTTTTTACCATTATAAACTTCTTTAATAAGTGAAGATATATTAGGTAATAAATTATTATCAATATAGATATTATAAGAATTATTTGATAAATTTATATTTAATGTTTTCATTTATTCATCTCATTTCTTAATTTCGTAGATGAAATAAAAATTTGTTTTAAATTTTCTATATCATTATTATTTAATGCTTCTTTTATTCGATCAAGCTGTCCTTCAAATATTTTAATATAATTTAATAAATTTTCTTTATTTTCAAAAAATAATTCAGTCCATAATATTTCATTAATAGAAGCTATTCTAGTTAAATCACGATATGAATCACCAATAAAATTTTTTATTTCAGAATTATTTGTACTGTTTACTAAACTAACAGCTATAGCGTGTGTTAATGCTGAAGTATATGAAATCATTTTATCTTGATTCAAATAATCAGTACAAACAATATTAGAAAAGCCTAATTCTAAACCTATTTTTTTTATAAATTCAACATCTTCTTGATTGTTAGCATCAGTTGTAGTAATTAAAAAATTTGCAGAATCAAAATTACATTCTTTTGCATATTTAACACCACTTTTTTCTCTACCAGCCATCGGATGATGTGAAATATATCTTGCTGGTTTTGCTAATTTTTGTGCATCTAAAAGGAAATTAGCTTTTACAGAAGCTAAATCAGTAATATAAAGATTTTCAGTAAATAAATCTTTATATTTATTTATGAAAGGTACAATTAATTTTGGATATAAGGCTATAATTAATAAATTACATTCTTTTAATTCAGTTAGTTCATCACTTGCTATAAAATCAATAAAGCCTTCTTCTTTTGCATATAATAATGATTCTTTATTAATATCATATCCATATATAATATGCCCTTTATTTCTTAATCTATAAGCATAAGCTCCCCCCATGAGCCCTAAGCCAGCAATTAAAATTTTCATTGCATGTTCTTTCCAACAATTGGTGCAATTTTTCTTAATTGCTCCATCATATTATCAAATCTTTTTGGCTTTAGGCTTTGAGCGCCATCAGATAATGCATGTTCAGGATCATTATGTACTTCAACTATAATACCATCTGCACCTACTGCTAAAGCAGCTTGAGATAGACCTTCTACCATACTCCATTTTCCACCAGAATGTGATGGATCAATAAAAACAGGTAGATGAGATAATTCTTTAATAGCTAAAACAGCTGAAATATCTAAAGTATTTCTTGTGTAACGTTCAAAAGTTCTAATTCCTCTTTCACATAAAATTACTTTATCATTCCCACTTGCCATAATATATTCAGCAGCCATCAACCATTCTTCTATTGTTGCAGATAAACCTCTTTTTAATAAAATAGGCTTTGTAGTTTTACCTAAAGCTTTTAGAAGATGGAAATTTTGCATATTTCTAGCACCAACTTGAATAATATCAACATCACGTTCAAAAATTGGTATTAAATCTTCACTCATGATTTCAGTAATAATAGGAAGTCCTACTTCTTTTCTAGCTTCTTTTAATAATTTAAGTCCATCAAGTTCTAATCCTTGAAATGAATATGGACTTGTTCTAGGCTTATAAGCTCCTCCCCTTAATATTTGAGCACCACTATTTTTAACATCTTTTGCAATTGAAATAATTTGATCTTTACTTTCAACTGAACAAGGACCTGCAATAACAGTAAAATTATCTCCCCCAATTTTGATGCCATTAACATCAATTATTGTTTTTTCAGGATGAAATTCTTTAGAGGCTTTTTTATAAGGAACTTGAATTCTAGTAACAGATGCAACACCAGGAATATTATAAATATCACTTTCAGATAAAATAGATGTATCACCTAAGATACCAAATACTTTAACTGAATCACCTGATGCATCAGCAAGTTGGAAACCTTTTGACTCAAAATATTCTTTTAAATTTTTTAATTCTAATTCAGTAATATTATTTTTTGCTTTAATAATCATATGTGCATACTCCTAATTTGTAAGTTTAATTAGACCAACACCTATAGCATTTGGTCCTACAATATTTGAAACAGATGGAGATATTTCAAATTTATATATTTTTTTAAGTTCTGGGAAAATTGTTAATAATTTCTTTTCTAAATATTCTATATAATAAGAATTCTCATTTGAATATTCTATGAAAGGAATAATTCTAGTATTATCTATTTCTTTTATACAATATTTTATAAAATCATTTAAATCAACAAGCTTAGAACTATTCTTTTTATTATTTGTAATTTTATTAATTATATTTAAATTTTCAGAATTTTTTATTTCTATTAATGTAGAACATGATAATTCAAAAAACCTATTAGCATGTTTTTGTTCATTATTATAGGCTATTTGCCTAATATTATATGCTTCATTTTTAGGTGAAATAAAAGCCAAAAAGACAGAATTCTCTTTCTTCTTTAATAATGCTAAAGCATCATCAACACTTAAACCACCAGTTATATTACTTAATAAATCCATTAATAAGAAGCAAAGAGGGAACCCTATTAATTTAGAACAATATACTTTAACATTTTTTATACTAGAAATATAATCTAATAATTCATCATCATAATAAAGTACACCTGCAGCAGGTAAAACATATATTATTTCATCATATCCTTGTTCAAAATATAAATTTAATGTTTTATCAACTAAAGATTTATCAGGAGATGATATAGTTGCTTCTAAATTATCAAATTTTAAGCGACTTAAAAAAATTTCAGATGAAATTTGTATTTCATCTAAATATGTTTCATTATCAGAATATTTAATTAAATCAGGTATAGATGATATCGCTTCAGGATGTTCAATTTTATTAATACCTGATGTAGAACTAACTATTATTTTTATTTGCATATTTAACTCCATTTTTTAAATTATAGCATATAAAAGTTTTTATACCAATTAAAAAATGAGGCATATGCCTCATTTTTACAACATTTATATAATGAAAGATATAAAAAAATGGCGCCCGCTGTAAGACTCGAACTTACGACACCTTGATTAACAGTCAAGTGCTCTAACCAACTGAGCTAAGCAGGCGTGGTGACCCGTACGGGACTCGAACCCATAAATGCATGCGTGAAAGGCATGTGTGTTAACCGTTTCACCAACGGGCCATATAAACAAAGGAAGCCTGGCGGCTACCTACTCTTGCAAGATTTAACTTACTACCATCGGCGTAAAAGTGCTTAACTTCTGTGTTCGGGATGGGAACAGGTGTGACCACTTTGCTATCGCCACCAGATTTTCTTTGAAAACTAGATAAAAGTTATTTCGAATTAGTTTTAAGGTTAAGTCCTCGATCTATTAGTACTGGTCCGCTCGAATATGTCACCATACTTCCACTCCCAGCCTATCAACCTTATGGTCTTTAAGGGATCTTACTATTTGGGAAATCTCATCTTAGAGGAGGCTTCGCGCTTAGATGCTTTCAGCGTTTATCCTTTCCATAC
>CAJOOI010000098.1 GCA_905236105.1 uncultured Acholeplasmatales bacterium | reverse complement strand
TTTTATCTTTTGATAAATCAACACCACTTTCAGTCTTGAATTCGCTAACTAGCCAATCCATGATAGCTTTATCAAAGTCATCACCACCAAGTACGTTATCACCGGCAGTTGATAATACTTCAAAAGTACCATCAGCTAAATCAAGGATAGATACATCGAATGTACCACCACCAAGGTCGAATACTAATACTTTTTGTTCTTTATCTGTTTTATCAATACCATAAGCAAGTGCTGCAGCTGTTGGTTCGTTGATAATTCTTAAAACTTCAAGACCAGCAATTTTACCTGCATCTTTAGTTGCTTGACGTTGTGCATCATTAAAATATGCAGGAACTGTTATTACAGCTTTTGTTACTGTATCACCTAAATATGCTTCAGCAGTCTTCTTTAGGTTTTGTAAAATCATAGCTGAAATTTCTTGTGGTGTATATTTTTTACCTTCAATATCTACACGATAATTTGAATCTCCCATATGTCTTTTTATAGAAGATACTGTATTAGGGTTAGTGATTGCTTGACGTTTTGCTACATCACCAACTTGGATTTCTCCATTTTTGAATGCTACAACAGAAGGTGTAGTTCTAATACCTTCGGCATTAGTAATAACTTTTGCTTCTTTTCCTTCCATTACAGAAACACATGAATTTGTTGTACCTAAGTCGATACCAATTACTTTATTTGTCATTATTCTTCGTCTCCTTTTTTGTCTTCTTCTTTTTCTTCTTTTTTTAGTTTATTTACTATAACCATTGCTGGTCGTAATACTCTATCTTTATACATATAACCTGCTTGCATAACTTTGATTATTTTGTTATCTTCCAATTCTTCATTTGCCTCAGTTTCAACTGCTTGCATAACTTGTGGATTAAATTCAGCACCAACTTTAGCTTCAACAGGCTTTAAACCATCGTTTTGTAATATTTCGATGATTTGGTTTGTAATCATTTGAAACCCTAATTTATAATTGTTTACTTCAGGATTTGAAACATCCATATTAACAATTTGAACTAGCATATCAATTGGATTAATTAATTCTGAAACAATGTTTTGAGAGGCATATTTTCTATTTTTAATTGCTTCTTCATTGATTCTTTTTTGGAAATTAAGACTATCTGCATGTGCTTTTAGATATTCATTTTTCCAATGTTCTACTTCCATCTTTAAACTTTCAATTTCTTTTCTACAATTTTCAAGCTTATCTTTTTTTGATGGTTCCTTTTTTTGTTCTTTTTTAGATTCAGTATCATTAGCATCTACTTCTTCATCAAGTAGTTCTTCTTTTGATTCTGCATCAGTTTCTTTTATTTTTTCTTCCTTTTTCGCCAAGTAAATCACCTACTTCTTTTTAATTTATTCATATTATTGGCGACAAATTCAAGTAGTGGAACACATGCACGATAATTCATACGCATTGGTCCAACCATTGTAATAAGTCCATTTTTATTATCATCTATGCTAAATGGAGTAATGATTACTGAGCATTCATCAAGGCCTGGAATTAAATTTTCTCTACCAATATGAATCTTTAATCCGCCATTCGCATATTCTTTGTTTCTCTTAATGATTTCTTCATCAACAGCTTTAACAATTTTTTGCATTGTCTTGTGTTCTTGGAATTCAGGTTGATTAAATAATCTTGAAAGACCACTATTTACTGTGTTTCCTTTTAAGAAATCTGAGAAAGCTTTAATTAAGAAATTTAAGATATCATCTCTAAAATCAACCATTTGTCTAATTCTAGGCTTTGATGCTTCATTTGATAAAATATCTTGGATTTCATAAATTGAGTGACCATACATAGCATTATCAAACATTTGAATTATCTTAAGTAAATCATCCATCTTAAATCCTTCAGGAATTCTAATTATTTCTGATTCAACATCACCAGTTGATGTTACAATTAGTAACACTGCTTCATTTGTTGTAAGAGGAACGATTTCTAGTCTTAGAACCTTAGCTGAGTCATTAGGATATGTAACAATTGATACATAATAACCAGTTAAGTTACTTAAGAAATCAGCAATCTTTTTAATTTTTTCATTAGCTGATAAGAATCTATCTTCTAATATTTCTTCAATATAAACATAATATTCAGTGACGCTTTCATCTCTAATTATAAGATTATCTACATAAAATTTATAACCAACTTCAGATGGGATTCTTCCAGATGAAGTATGTGTTTTCTTTAGATAACCTGTCTCTTCAAGATGTTGCATCTCATAACGTAATGTAGCTGAAGAAAAATCTAGGTATGGTTTTTGAGTTAACATTTTAGAACCAACTGGTTCGTTAGTTACAACATATTCTTCGATAATAGCTTTTAATATTAGCTTTTGTCTATCTGTTAACAACTTCAATCAACTCTTTTCTTGCACTCCCACTCCTTCAGTGCAATCATATTATATAACTAAGTTTTGGCACTGTCAAGCAAAAAGTGCCAAAAAATTCAAATAAATTTATTTATTTGGTTTAAAAAAAAGAAAAATGAGCTACAAATTTGTAACTCATTAGTTATTAAATTATTATTTTTTTCCTGTTTCTTTATTGTTATTATTATTGCCTTTTCCTTTGTTGTTTAATTGATCTGGCATCTTATTTGGTACATATCTTTGATGATTGCTTCTATCTTTAAATATAAATGATTTAACACGTTTAAATTCAAAGAAAATAATATATAGAATAGCAATTGCTAATAAATATAATGCCATCATTCCAACTGTCTTCCAAATAGGAGTTGATGATACAACATCACTTTGGGCAAAGGCAGTAAGATATGTAGGATAATTTGCACTTGTTGTTTTCCAACTATCTAGGTCAGTTTTGAATTTTTCTGTTGCAGTATCATATGCTTCTTTTGATATACCTGCTTTATTATTGTCATAATTATAATCGTTATAAATATTGATATAATCAGCATAAGCTTTATGAAGTGGAGCTATATCTTTAAAGAATTGTTGTTCAAATGAAAAATCAAATGTGAAATTAGTTTCATAAACATTATTTCCGGATGTATCAGTAATATTAAATGAATCAACATTCATATTATTAACTTTATTTATAGTATTAATTAAGAATTGATTCAAATGAATTCTATAGAAACCCCAAGAATCGTAAAAACCAGATTTATAATTTCTACTACCATGTAATGCTGCATCTTCTTCAGTGTTTGGTCTATTAATGTAATCATCAGTATTAATTGAAGAAGTTACTTCAAATTTATAATCGTATGATTTATTTAATTTAGAATCATAAAATCTTACTGATAGGCCATTTAATACTTTATCACCAACAGAACGATTTAGCATACTTATATTACTTTTTTTACTTGCTGGTAAATAAAGTAATAAATCATATGTATAATCATATACATGATGTATTTTTTTATCATAATCACTTTCTCTTGATGAACCAGCTTCTGCACCATCTTTTAGTGTATAATAATAAAATGTTTCTTCTTGTGTTGATGCATAAATTTTTAATTCTGCTAAGCTTGAATCTTCAAATAGTGGTTTAGAATCAAAATAACCAAAATATAATCTACCTATATTTTCATAATCACCATTATTTAACCAAGTGACTGTTTTATCATGTATTTCTTGATATACGTTAGATTGATAAAATATAATTGCTATAAAAACACCGAATACTACAGCTACTGCTGCATATACGATTTTTAAAAATAATCTCATAAAATCACTTCCGATATAACATTAATGCTATTTTAACATTTTTTTTAAAAATATCAACATTCTCTTTACATTTTTAAAAAATATTGTATAATATATCTTGCACGAATTATGGCGCATGTGGTGAAGTGGTTAACACGGCGGATTGTGGCTCCGTTACGCGCAGGTTCGATCCCTGTCATGCGCCCCAGTGTAAAATATTAATGTCAAATCTTTTGAATCACTGATTGGTTTTGTCTTAAAATTATACTCAATCAGTGATTCTTTTTATATAATTTATTTTATCTGTTTTAGGTAGTTCTTATTTATTGTTAAGCCAAGGGTAGATTTATTATACTTTATATGAGGATGATATTGTATTAAGCTTCAGAACTCAAAAGTGCAAAAAAAATGAAACTTATATATTGAAAAAAGTGCCAAGGCGATATAATATAGTTGGTGTTCCTTTAATAATATGCAAAAGGTTTGAGTCTATTTCAGATGAATCCAATTTGAAATACCAAAAGATTATAGTTTAGGTGAATATTATGGTTGATGAATATACAATTGATTTATACAAACGACAAATAAAAAGATATAAAGTTATTAAATGGATAATAAATATTATTGTTATAATTTTAATTTTAGTAATAGTAATTAATTCTGTTACTGCTAATAAACCTGATGGCTCTTTAATTGGTGTTTGTTGTTTTATTATATTTTTTTTAATAATAATTAAACATTCAGTTTTTGGTACTAAAATTAGGAATAGAAAAAGAATAATAGAAAAATATGGAATAACTAGTCAAGTACATAATGAAATATTTAAAGAACATAAAACAACTTCAAATAATTATTCAGTTTATGAACCAAATTTAAATCATATTGAGTCAAATGATGAGAATGTAGATGAAGATGATGATTATGATGAAGAAGTTGATGACTATGTTGAAGAAGATGAAGAGCTTTCTAAAGATTAAAAAACCGCTTTATATAGCGGTTTTTAATTTGCTTAAAGATATTTATCTAATTCAGAAAATAATTCTTTATTATTCTTAAATTGAATTCCTTTAATACCTATTTTATATAAATCTTTTACATTATAAATCTTATCATCTATCATTATTATATTATCAAATTTAATATTAAATGAATTTACGCATAATTCATAAAATTTAAAATCAGGTTTAGCTAGACCATAATATGCAGAAATGAAATGTTTATCAAAATATTTATCAAAATCTAGATTAGGGAAATATGCTTTAAATAAACCTTTTACTGCATTTGATAATAAAGCTACATAATTTGTTTTTTTAAGTTTTAGTAAATATTCAAATAATTCATCATTAGGTTTTATATAAGATTTGAATTCATTATATATTTCTTCATATGAAAAACCTAAATCTTGTGCCATTTTAGTAAATAATTCTTTTAAGTCATATTCACCTAAATCTGCTGGTTTAAAATATTTTTCTTTTAATATTGATGCATTTTCTTCCTCAAAATGATTTCTAAAGAAATTAGGAGCAATTTCTCCTGCTAAAACTCCATAAAAATCAAAAATTATTAAATTATTTTTTTTCATTTGTATCACCATGTATTATTATAATATATTTATGATTAATTTTAAATTTTAATTTAGCTAAAAAAAAGACGCTACCATTCGATAGCGTCTTAATTATTTTAGTATAAATTATTCAATAATGTCAACTACTGAACCAGCACCAACTGTTCTACCACCTTCACGGATAGAGAATCTAGTACCTTGTTCCATAGCGATTGAGTGAATTAAT
>CAJOOI010000097.1 GCA_905236105.1 uncultured Acholeplasmatales bacterium | reverse complement strand
CAGAAAATATTTCCTTATTAAATGAAGAAATTAAAAATGAAATGAAAAGAATAAAGGAAAATATATGAAATGGGAATTAAATGGTTTTAAAAAAGGTAAAATAGTTAGAATAAAAATAGATAATTATTTTTATCATTATGGTCTTCTTATAGAAGATGATAAAGTAATTCAATATGGAACTAAAGAAGATGCTTTTAAAGTTGATAATAAAGATGTAGTAATAAATATTTGTGATTTAAAAGATTTTGGTAAAGGATTTGTTGAAGTATCTAATTATTCTTTTAAAGAAAAATTAAAAAAAAATTCAACTAAAAAATCTATTAAGTTAGCCCTTAATAGATTAGGCGAAGCTAAATATGATTCTTTAAGCAATAATTGTGAACATTTTGTTAATGAATGCGTATTTAACAAGCATACATCCTCCCAAATTACAAATTTAAGAAACAAATTAAAAGATGAGTGGGACCATAAAAATTAGGGTTTCCGTTTTTTCTTAGAATAAAGAAATCTTAATAATAAGAGTCTAGTTATACCATCATAAGCTTGATGTTAAAACTAGATTTTTTTTAAAGTTCACAATTTTATGTAATAATATAAAAATATGGCTTAGGAACGTTACCTAAGCCAAATTTTTGTTCAAATTAATTATTCGTTTGTATAATTGTCAAAATAGCCTTTAACTAAAATTACAGGTGTACCTTTATCACCACTACCACTAGTTAAGTCACATAAAGAACCAATTAAATCAGTTAATTGTCTTGGAGTTGTTCCTTCACTAGCCATATTGCCAACTAAAGAACCACTTTTTGCTTTAATAGCATTTTTAATGGCATCTCTTAATTCTTCACCTTTTAATTCTTTATAATCGTTATCAGCTAAATATTTAAGCTTTAATTCATTTGGAGTACCAATTAATCCTTCAGTGAAGAAAGGAGAAACTACTGGGTCTGCAAGTTCCCAAATTTTTCCTTGAGGATCTTTGAATGCTCCATCGCCATAAACCATAACCTCAACATGTTTGCCTGTTTTTTCTAATATTTGTTTTTGAACATTTAAAACTAAATCTTGTGCATCTCTTGGAAATAATTTAACTTTATCTTCAGTTGATTTATTTGATCCTAATAGACCATATTTTTGATTGAAACCAGAGCCATCAACAGAAGAAGTTAAGATATCATCTAAACCTAAAACAATATTTGCGCCATTTTCTTTTAAAATACGTTTTGTTCTAAAGCGTGTATGAATGTCACAAGCTAATACATTCTTTGTGTAATTTAGAATTGTTTTTGCCTGATTAGCAAAAATAACTTCACATTCGCATCCTACACTTTCGATAAGTTCTTTATAATAAGAAACATAATCAACTCCAGTAAATTCATGTTTCTTATATCCAAATAATTCTCTATATTGTTTTAAAGTTAATACATCGCTATATGGATTTACATTTTTAGCATCGACTTCATCATATGTTAATAATGCATTTCCAACTTCATCACTAGGGTAAGATAACATTAAATAAATCTTTTTAACACCCATAGCGATACCTTTTAGTAATATTGCGAATCTATTACGTGAAAGGATTGGGAATATAACTCCAATTGTATCACTACTAAATTTTTGTTTTACATCTTTTGCAATTGCATTAATAGTTGCATAATTGCCTTGTGATCTTGCAACAATTGATTCTGTAATAGCAATTACATCACGATTTGCAACATCAAATCCATCTTCTTTAGCATTTAAAACAGATTCAACAACTATTTTTGTTAAATCATCACCTTGTTTGATTATAGGTAATCTAATACCTACTGAAATTGTACCAACATGTCTTCCCATTTTTAAATCTCCATTATATAAATTTACTACCCGTTAGATATTATACGCTTTTTATTTTTTTGAAAAAATATTTTTTTTCTTTTTATTTAATATTTTTTCTTAAATCTATCTGACTAGATTCATCACAAGTAATATTACCTAAATATTTTTCTTTTACATAATCTGCTACTTTTTTAGATAATAATACATCTGCAAGAGCATCTATTTTAGCTTTATAATCTAAATCATTTTGATAATCTTTTAATCTTGCCGCAAGAATATTTGCTTTAAGTGATACTAATGTAGAATCATCTTCTTTAGCAACTAATCTTTCTGATGTAATTTTGCCTGTATAGGCAGTATTACAAGGAAGTAATGCAAAATCATAATCATTCATTGATGCAACTAATAATTGTTCATCAATTAATGTAATTGTCACATTACCATCTGTCCAACTTGAATTAAATGTTAATTCATTTTTTTCTTCATTTATTGGAAGTTCATTAATAACACCTTTAGTTTTCAATAATTCTAAAGCTCTTATGGCATTTGATGTATCGCTACAAATTTCAAAGCTTTTACCATCTTTTAATTCTTTTTTAGATTTTCCATAATAAATTCCTAGTGGTTCATAATGAACTTTACAAATCGCAACAAGCTCATCTTTTTGATCACTTGATTCTAAATATGGTATATGTTGAAAATAATTTGCATCATAATCCTTAGATGCAACAGAAGAATTTTGAATAGTCCAATCTAAAGTTTTTACATTTAATTCATAACCTTTTTGTTTTAATTCTTCTTTACAAACATTATTTAAAATATCTGCATGTGGCAATTCACTTGCACAAACAGATATAACTTTTGTATTACTTTTAGCACATGATGCAAAAGTAAATAAACTTAATATTCCTAAAAATAAACTTAAAATAATTTTTTTCATCTTAACATTTTTCTCCTATCAATTTTTTTTGCAATTTTTAATCCTGCTTCTTGTATAATTTGAACAATTATTATCACAATAATTATTAATATCCAGAAATACCAAGATTCTAAATAAGAACCCGTATTTCTTGAATAATATATCCAAATTCCTGAAATTAAACCACCAGCTCCAATGTTATACGCAAAAGAAGTATAACCAAGGATTGAAACTAAAACTACAGCTAAGCCAGATATTAATGATGATTTAGCTTCTGGTATTAAGACTTTATAAATGATTTGAAAATTGGATGCACCCAATGATTTAACTGCTTCAATTTTACCACTTGATACTTCGCTTAATGACTGTTCAACCATTCTTGCTACATAACCAAATGATGCAACAAGAAGTGGGATAATCATTGTATACCAAGCACCTGTTGCTTTACCAAAAATAGATCTTACAACTGGCATTAATATTACAACAATTATTAAACAAGGAATAGATCTTAATATATTAACTATTATGCCTAATATTTTATTCACCAATTTATTAGGATTTAGGCCACCACTTGCTGTAATATTTAATATTATTCCGATAGGCATGCCTATCAGGTAAGCGATGATTGTTGAAATAAATGTCATACCAATTGTTTCTAAAAACAATATAAATATATCGCTTATCTGCATGTTATTCCACCTCCTCATATTTAATATTATTTAATTCTAAATATTTTTTTAATTTAATAATATCATTATCATAATATGGCAAATTAAAAATTATTTGACCATAAATTTTATCATTAACAACCCTACTATCTGCATAAAGAATAGAAACTAAAATATTACATTCTGTAACTATGTTTGCGATAATAGGTTTATTAATTTCGCCATCAAATATTAATTTAATCATTTTCTTATCATTCATTTTTGTTGATAATGATTTTGAATATATTAATTTTTTAGCAACATCAGTTTTAGGTGATAAGAAAACATCATATAAATTACCCTGTTCAACTATCATACTATTATCGATTATCGCAACTTTATTACATATTTTTTCAATAACTGACATTTGGTGGGATATTATTATAATAGTTAATCCTAATTTTTCATTTAAATCTTTTAATAAATCTAAAATTGAATTTGTTGTATCAGGATCAAGTGCGCTTGTTGCCTCATCACATAATAATATTTTAGGATTAGTCATTAATGATCTTGCGATGGCAACTCTTTGGCATTGACCACCAGATAACATGCTTGGGTATGAATTTATTTTGTCTTCAAGGCCTACTAATTTTAATAAATTCATTGCTTTTTCTTTAATGTTTTTATCTTTATGAATTTCACCTGGAAGCATTACATTTTTTAATACAGTTCTTTGATCTAATAAATTAAATGACTGAAAAATCATTGAAACATTTCTTCGATATTCTTTATCAAATATTGCATTTTTTCCTTCGTATAATATTTCTCCACTATCATATTTTTCAAGTCCATTTATGCATCTTACTAATGTTGATTTACCAGCTCCAGATAAACCTAATATTCCATAAACATCTTGATGCATAATTTTTAAATTTATGTTTTGTAAAACAACATTTTCATCAAATTTTTTATTGATATTCCTTAATTCTAAAATTGGTATTATATCTTCTATTAAATCACTTTTTTCTTCCACAATAACATCTCCTTCATAAAAAAAATCTCGTCCTCAAAATAAGGACGAGATATTAATCACGTGGTACCAACCTTTTTCATTACTAAAAGTAATCTATTTTCGGATACTAACATATCCTATCGCTATAACGTGCGAATCACGTCAATGTCTAATTAGTCGACATTGCGACTCCAAGGCCATCTTCATAAATCATATTTATGCTTTCTTTCACCAAATAAAAGCTCTCTTATTATAAATATTTGATTTATTACTCTTCTTTTCACAGTCTTTATTTATGTAAAAAAATTTTAACAAAAAGTAAAAAATAATTCAATATAAAATATTATTGTAAATGCTTACATTTTTCAATTATTTTTATTTAAAAAATAAAAAGTGTTTGGTATAATTATTTATGGGTGGTGAAAAAGTGTCATTAAAAGAAAAAGATGTAGAAATATATGATTTAATACAAGATGAATTAAAAAGACAAAGAGACCATATTGAGCTTATTGCTTCTGAAAATTATGTTTCAAAAGAAGTGTTAGAAGCTGCAGGATCTATTCTTACAAATAAATATGCTGAAGGATATAGTGGCAAAAGATATTATGGTGGGTGTGAATTTGTTGATGGCATAGAAAGACTTGCAATAAAAAGAGTTTGTGAATTGTTCAATGTAAAATATGCTAATGTACAACCACATTCAGGTTCACAAGCTAATATGGCTGCATATAATAGCTTACTTAAAATTGGAGATAAGATTTTAGGTATGTCTTTAGATGCTGGTGGACATTTAACACATGGCTATAATAAAAATTTTAGTGGTCAATTTTATGAATCATATTCATATGGCTTAGATGATAATGGCTATATTGATTATGATAATGTTAGAAAGTTAGCTTTAGAAGTAAAACCAAATATAATTGTTGCGGGAGCTAGTGCTTATTCTAGAATAATAGATTTTAAGAAATTCAGACAAATCGCAGATGAAGTTGGTGCATATTTCATGGTGGATATGGCTCATATTGCAGGGCTTGTTGCTGCAGGATTGCATCCAAATCCATGTGATTATGCTGATATTGTAACATCAACAACTCATAAGACATTAAGAGGTCCTAGAGGTGGTATAATTCTGACTAACAATGAAGAAATAATCAAAAAGATTAATTCATCATTATTTCCAGGTGTTCAAGGGGGTCCTTTGATGCATATAATTGCTGCTAAGGCAGTGGCTTTTAAAGAAGCATTAGATCCTTCTTTTAAAATTTATGCTAAACAAATTATAGCAAACTGTAATGCTTTAGCTAACAGATTAAAAGAATTAAATTATCATATTATATCAGGTGGTACTGATAATCATTTATTCTTAGTAGATGTTTATAATAATTTAGGTATTAGTGGTAAAGATGCAGAAAAGATATTAGGCTTATGTAATATCACTGTAAATAAAAATGCTATCCCACATGATACATTAAAGCCAACTATAACATCAGGCTTAAGATTAGGCACTGCAGCCATAACAACTCGTGGTTTAAAAGAAGATGATATGGTATTAATTGCTAATTTAATTGATAGTGCTTTAAAAGATAGTAGTGAGGAAAATTTATTAAATGTTAAAAAACAAGTTTTAGATTTAATGTCTAAACATCCTTATTTAGAATAGAAATAAAAAGAGAAAAGAAATCGTTAATTTTGATGGAAAGGAGAGTGTAGTTATTTGATAATTACACAAAAAGTAAAGTGATTGCTAAAACGAGAAGAATAGCGAATACTAAAAATTTAGTCAACCACCTTCCTACAAAAAGATATACAAACCCTGAAAATGTATATTTTGCAGTAACTAATGCTAGATGTCCAAAAGGAGAAGTTTTAGTTAAAGAAGGAGAATATGTAAAATTAGGTCAAAAAATAGGTATGCGATATGGACCATTTTTTGAGCAATCAATTCATTCAACCGTTTCAGGAACAGTAGTAGGAGTTGTTAAAAAATTTCATAGAAGTGGAAAATTAGTAGAATTCATTCAAGTTAAAAATGATATGAAAGATACTCCAGTTGAATCTATTCATGAAAGAACAGAAGAAGAAATAGCTCAATTAACTTTAGAAGATTATGCAGAAATTACTAAAGATGTTTCATTAGTTGGACTTGGGGGGTCTTCATTCCCAACATATATTAAATTTCAAACTAAAGATCCAATTGATACTATTCTTATCAATGGAGTTGAATGTGAACCATATCTATCCGCAGATCATCGTTTAATAATTGAATTTACAGAACAAGTAATTTATGGATGTAAATACGCACTTCAAGCATTTAAAGCTAAAAAATTATATATTTGTATTAAGTACATTTATGAAGATTTATATGATACATTAAATGCTGAATTAACTAGATTCCCAGATCTTCCAATTGAAGTAAAAAAAGTAGGAAATTATTATCCACAAGGTTGGGAAATTGAAATGATTAAATCAGCTTTGGGTATTAAAGTACCTTCTGGTGTACTTCCAGCAAAATTAGGTTTGATGGTTTTTAATGTTTCAACTATCATGGGTTTATATCGTGCAATTAAATGGAATGAACCAGTTTATGAAAGGAATTTTACTTTAAATGGTGATGGTATAAAATATCCTCAAAATTATCGTTTAAGAATTGGTACATCATTAAAAGAAATTATTGAATTTTCTGGTGGTTATAAAGATGATACTGATAAAGTATTAATATTAGGTGGCCCGATGATGGGGGCTAACTTAGTTAGAGATGATGCAGTAATAACTAAAACATGTACATCTTGTATTATTTTAAATGCTAAAAAGAATATAGAAGAACCATGCGTAAGATGTTCTTCTTGTGTATATTCATGTCCTGCAGGTTTAAAGCCTGTAATGATTATGCAAGCAGTTAAAAATGGAGATAAAGAAGCTTTAAAGAAAGAATTAAATATTAAAGCTTGTATTCTTTGTGGTATGTGTTCTTATACTTGTACATCAAAAATTCATTTAACAGATTATTGCCGTAAGGCAAAGAAAATGGCAATGTAGGGAGGAATGATTATGAAGTTAATACCACAATCAGCACCTTACATTAGAAAACCTGTAAGTGTTGCAAGAATGATGATGGATGTAATAATTGCATTACTTCCTGTTACTGTATTTGCCATTATTCAAAATGGATGGAGTTCAATTTATGTAATTTTATTATCACTTTTAGTGATGGTTGTAACAGAATTAATAGCTCATCTATTTATTAAATGGCCTAAAGGATTAAAATTTAAAGAAATATTCACTAAAGAAGGCTTTAAAAGTGTTTTGAGCTTATATACTATTAATAATATATTAGCTCCTGTAATTTCAGCATTAATTTACGCAATGATACTTCCTGCAGGATGTTCAGCTTATGTTGTAATAACTGGTGCATTATTTGGAATGCTCATTGGTAAAATGGTCTTTGGCGGACTTGGCAATAATATATTTAACCCAGCAGCTGTTGGCAGAATATTCGTAGCATTATGTTTTGGATCTAAATTATCAGAAGCATATCAAACACAAACCACTTTTGATGCAGTAAGTGGTGCAACTCCACTTGGTGTTGTTAATGAAAATATTGGTAATTTAGGTAGCTATGGTGTACTTGATGTATTTTTAGGTAATGTACCAGGTTCAATGGGTGAAGTATGTGCTATATGTATTTTAATTGGTGGTCTATATTTATTCATTAGAAGAAGTGCTGATATTAGAGCATTTTTAGGTTATTTTGTATCATTTGGTATTTTAGCATTTGTTGCTGCATTCTCTTGGGTTATTAAGAATAATAGTGGCAATATGTTTGAAATTTGGGCATATCAATTATTTGCTGGAGGAGCATTATTTGCAGCAGTATTTATGATTACAGACCCAGTTACATCACCAACATCAAAATTTGGTAGAGTATTATATGGAGCTATAGCTGGTGCTATTACAATGCTAATTAGAGTTGCAGGAGCTTATCCAGAAGGTGCAGCATTCTCAATTCTAATTGCTAACCTTACAGCTCCATGCATTGATTTCTTATTAAGGAAAAGTCCTAATAGTTATACATGGAAACAAGCATTATGTTTATTTATAGCCTTAGTATTAATGGGGGTAATAACTAGTGCTTCAGTGATGGGAGGATGGTTCTAATGAAATATTTTAAGATTAGTGCTATTCTAGCATCTATTGCGTTAATATGTTCTTTAGTTATTGCTGGCATGAATTTACTTACTAGTCCAATCGTTGCTAAAAATAATCAAGAAACTGAATACAATACAATTGTTTCAATTTTTAATTCATATGATAAAGATAAATCTCAGGTTTTTGAAGGACCTTTTGATAATTATATTGAATCAAAGATTTTAGCAAAAGATAAAGATTCAAAAGAGCTTGGATATGTTTATACTGTAAGTGGTAAAAATGCTTATGGTACTATTAAATTAATGGTAGCAATAAAAGATGGAAAGGTTTATCAAGTTGAATTCTTAGAAAATGGTCAATCATTTGCTTCAACTGTCGATAAACATGTTTCACAAAATTATCCTTCTAGTGAGAAAAAATCAATTGAGGTTGGGTTTGCATCT
>CAJOOI010000096.1 GCA_905236105.1 uncultured Acholeplasmatales bacterium | reverse complement strand
TGAATTTTTAAATTTAGTAAATAATTTTAATATTACATTACATTCTAACAACAAAGAAACTAACATATTACTTTCTTGTTGTCTAGGTGCTTATGAAATAGATAAAAAATTAGCAGATAGATCAAATATTATCAATTGGCCTGCACTTGCTTATACACATGCTAAAAAAGATAAGAAAAATTTTGTATTCCTAACAGATGATTTATTATACAACATAATTGAATCAAGACAGATAGAATTAACATTTGAAGACGAATTAAAAAAAGGCCACATAATACCATATTATCAACCAAAAGTTGATATAAGAACAGGAAAGATAGTAGGAAGTGAGGCCTTAGCTCGTTGGATAAAAGGAGATAAAGTTTTATCACCAGCTATTTTTATTCCTACTCTGGAGGCTGCAAATAAAATTTATAAGCTTGACTTATATATATTAGAATGCATCTGTAAAGATATTAATTTTTGTAAAGAAAGCGGTCTTAACACCGTTCCAGTATCTTGTAATTTTTCAAGAAAAGATTTAGAAACAGAAGATATTGATAAAAAAATAATTAATATAATTAATAAATACCATATTGAACCAAATGAAATCATCATTGAAGTTACTGAAACAACTACAATAGAAGAACAAGAAAATATGCATGAATTTCTTAAAAAAATGAGCAATAAGGGTATATCTACATCAATTGATGATTTTGGTACTGGCTATTCTTCTTTAGCAGCCATAAGAGATTATAAAGTAAATGAAATTAAAATAGATAGATCATTTATTAATAGAGACCGCCTTATGGCTACTGATGAAATAATAATCAGTAGCATTATAGAAATGGCAAGAAAGCTAAATATAGAAGTAATTTGTGAAGGTGTAGAAACTGAATTACAAGCATCATTTTTAGAAAGATTAGGTTGTTATAACGCCCAAGGATTCTTATATGATAAGCCTCTTACATCTAAAGACTATCAAAAAAAATTATTTGAAGGGAAATATAATATATAATTATATAAATTAGATATGAATGATAATAAATTAGTAAAAACAATGAATATATTAATTTATATATTAATAGCTTTATTCTTAATTTATGGTTTTTACATTTTTGCAAGAGGTATTCTTACAGTTCTTAACATCATAAATTTAGAAGGATTAAAAACACCTTATAATCTTATATTGGGTTCTTTTTTAATAACGATATCAATCTTATATATTATTAATAAATTAACAAAAAAAGCAGGTAATGATTAATGGATTTAGAAGAAAAAACACTTAATAGTATTCAATTATATAATGGAATTATTGTAAAATTATATTTAGATGATGTTTTATGTCCTAATGGTATAAAAGCTAAAAGAGAAATAATTAGGCATCCAGGCGGAGCAGCAATTTTATGTATAAATGATAATAAAATATTATTAATAAAACAGTTCAGATATCCATATAAAGAAATAATATATGAAATACCTGCTGGAAAACTCGAAAAAAATGAAGATCCTAAAAATGCAGCCATAAGAGAATTTGAAGAAGAAACAGGAAGAAAATCAAATGATCTTAAATTTTTAGGTAAAGTATATCCAACTGTAGGATATACAGATGAAATCATCTATATTTATTTAGCCAAAAATTATAAAGTAACTGAAACTCATCTAGATAAAGATGAATTCATTGAAACAATAGAAGTAACAATAGATGAATTTAAAGAAATGGTAAAAGACGGAAGAATTAAAGATGCCAAAACAATTTGTGCATTTACATATTACTTATTAAATGTGGCTTAGGCCACTTTTTTTATTATCTATTTTTAATTAATAAAATTGATTTTTTTAACTTTAGAATTAATTTTATTAATTATTATGTTGACATAAATGAATTTTGTAATATAATTATAATTGAAGGAGGGATAAGATGAAGAAACAAGCTATAGGTTATTGTCCCATTTGTAATAATAGATTAACTGTTAAAACATTAAGATGTGAAAAATGTGATACTGAAATAAGTGGCGAATTCGTATTGTCGCCATTTGATTATTTATCAAAAGAAAATTTAGATTTCGCTTTAGTTTTTATAAAATGTGAAGGAAATATCAAGGCTATCGAAAAAAGCTTAAATATTAGTTATCCTTCCGTTAAAAAGAATATTGATGAATTAAAAAAAGCATTAGGCTTTGAAGAAACAGAACATAAAATAACTAGAGAAGAAGTAGCTAGACGCTTAAAAGCTGGCGAAATCACAATTGAAGAAGCTGAAGATTTATTAGGAGGATTATAAAAATGTCAAGAATTAATAAATACATGAAAGAATTAAGAAAAGAACTTATTAAAAATGAAGTTGAAAATCAAGAAGAAATCTTAGAAAAATATCGTAAGCGTTATGAATTTGCTCTTGAAGCTGATATTGATGAAGATGAAATTGAAGACATGTTAGGTTCACCTGAAGAAGTTGCAAATAAATATGCAAGCGAACCTGAGGCTTCAAAATCTTTTGGTGAAGATGAAAAAAATGCAGAATATAAAAATGATTATAATTTGATTGTAAAAACTGTAAATGATGATATTTTAATAAAATGTTCAAAAGACGATAAAAATCACGTGTTTTTTGAAGATATTGAAAAAGATAATTATAATGTAACAATCGATTCTGAAAAAGGAATTTTAATTGAATATAAAAAAAGTAAATATTTAAGCCTAAATAGAAATTCAGGCACAATTACAATTTCAATTCCTAAAAATAAAGTTTTTGATCAAATAAATATTACTGGCGCAACAAGTGATTTAGAAGCAATTGATTTAGAAGCTCAATTTATAAAATTACAAACTGCATCAGGTGATATTCAATTACATCAATTAAAAGCTAATAATGTTTATGTAAATACTGTAAGTGGAGATGCCAAAATATATAAAATATTTGGTAATGATGTATTTTTAAATACAGTTTCAGGTGATGTAGAAGTAGAATATGTTGATGCAAGAATGCTTAAAATAGATTCTGTATCAGGCGATGTTGATGTTAATAATTGTTTAGGAGAATACAAAACTTCTGCAATTTCAGGAGATGTTACAGTCAATGGAAATGCTTGTAATACTATAACTAAATCAATAAAGGGGTTTTTTAGAAAATGAGTAGAGGATTAAGAGCACGTATTTGTGCAGCAACACCAATAATTTGTTTAATTGTTTATTTAGCAATAGGCTTCACATTACATATTTGGCACCCAACATGGGCAATATTCTTTCTAATATTAATTGTACCTGAAATATTAGGTGACAATTCATTAGAATTAATATATCCACTACTTTGTGGAATAACTTATGTAATTTTAGGCATTACACTTAATTTGTGGCATCCTTTATGGATAATATTCCTAACAATTCCAGTTTATTACATAATATTTGGCCCAATGTTTAGAAAAAGAAGAAAACAAAAAAATGGCGTTGAGTTTGTCGAAAAATAAAAAAATAAATTAATGTTTGCAATTGCGTGATAGTTGTGTTAAAATATATCACGCTGGTCCGGTAGTTCAGTTGGTTAGAATGCCTGCCTGTCACGCAGGAGGTCGCGAGTTCGAGTCTCGTCCGGACCGCCATTATTATATGCGCTCATAGCTCAACTGGATAGAGCGTTTGGCTACGGACCAAAAGGTTGCGGGTTCAAGTCCTACTGGGCGCGCCAGTTTAAAAATATATGTTGGTTTAAGATATGATCTTACATCCAACTTTTTTTTATTTTTATTCCAATTTATTAATATATTTTTTTAAATCTGTGTTAATTTATATCCTAAATTAGCACTTTTTTTATGTTTATAGTATTAAATATAATTTCCTAAGAGACAAAAAAAGTGGCAATTTAATACCACTTAATCATTTTTAAATTTCTAATTCTACAGGTTTCTGTTTTTCTTTTTCATATAGATTTAAATCATATATTAAATCAAGTATTTTACTAACCTTAAGTTCAATATCATAAATTGGACTTATTCCTTCTTTTATATTAGATATTACTTTTACATTTTTCTTAATTTTATTCAAATATTTTTTTCCATTATCATTAAAGCCTAAAATTCTTACCATATCGGCATTTTTTACACATAATGAATTAATATCTTCTTTAGTTATATTTAGCAATATATAACATA
>CAJOOI010000095.1 GCA_905236105.1 uncultured Acholeplasmatales bacterium | reverse complement strand
TAATAAATATTCAATAAAGCCATATGTAGGATAACCTTCGGACAAGAAGAAATCTACTGAAGCTTCCATATCTTTTCTTTTTGATAATTTACGCTTATTTCCATTATCAAGTTTCATGATAACTGGTAAATGAGCATATTTTGGGCGTTTAAATCCTAAAGTATCAAATAATTCTAAATGAATTGGAAGAGAAGGAAGCCATTCTTCACCTCTAGTGATAGTAGTTGTACGCATAAAATGGTCATCACAAAGATGAGCAAAATGATATGTAGGAAGTCCATCAGATTTAAGTATAACGATATCTTGATCATTTTGAGTTAATTCTAAATCGCCTCTAATTTCATCATGAAAATGAATCTTATTATTATGGTCACCCATAGATTTAAATCTAATAATATATGGTTTCCCAGATTTTATCATTTCGATAGCTTCATCAACTGGAGTATTACGATATTTTGCATAAATTCCATAATAACCAGGAATTACTTTTTCTTTTTCTTGTTTTTCACGTAATTCTTGTAATTCTTCTGGTGTTGCAAAGCATGGGTATGCTCTACCAACTTCTATTAAATGCTTTATAACTGTTTTATAAATATCCGCTCTATCAGATTGTTTATATGGTCCATATAAGCCTTTTTCTAAATTATCACTGAAATAACCTTCATCTGGTATTATATCAAAAATTTTTAATTGATTAATTAATTTTTCTGCACTACCTTCAACTTCTCTTTTAGTATCAGTGTCTTCTAATCTAACAAAAAATACACCTTTTGTTTGATGAGCATAAAAAGATGAAACTAAAGATGTAAAAAGACTACCAGTATGTAAAAAGCCAGTTGGAGATGGAGCAAATCTTGTTACCTCAGCACCTTCTGGTAAAACTCTTTCTGGATATTTTTTTTCTAAATCTTCAATTGTAAGTTTAATATCAGGAAAAATAAGTTCTGCCAAGTCTTTATATGTTGCCATACGATCCTCCTCATAAAGTGAAGAAAAATAAGGGCCAAAGCCCTTATTAATCTTTGTTTTTAAAAATTATTAAGCTTCAACTAATTCTAGTTTATTTCTTAAAATTGAAATGAATTTGTCGCCTTTTTCCATTTTAATATTTGCTTTAGCAAATTTTAAAGCATCATTCCAATTACCAACAACTGCTTGTACACCCCAAACAATTGAAAGTGTTCTTGCTTCTTCTCTTGTTTTAACAGCAATAACGATATCAGCAGCTGGTCTATATTGTGATAATGCTAATGCAAGATCTACATCACCTTCTGCAACGATTGCAGGAATTTCAAATACATCACATAATGTTGCAGCAGCAAGACCAATTGCATCATCTTCATCTTTATCTTCTTTTTCGAATACAACATTATCAATCATTAATTCATGATCAATTGCAGCTTCTGCAGCTTGGTCTATCTTAGCCATATATGAAACAGCTTCAAATGGATGTTCACCAGTTGTAGTTTCACCAGAAAGCATTGTTGCACCTGTACCATCTAATACTGAGTTATAAACGTCAGCAACTTCAGCTCTTGTAGGTCTTGGGTTATTAATCATTGAATCTAGCATTTGAGTTGCAGTGATAATGATTTTACCTTGAGATTGAGCCATTCTAATCATTTCTTTTTGAATTTCAGGTAATTCCCATGGTTCAACGTCAACACCTAAGTCACCACGTGCTACCATAACACCATCAGAAAGTGCTACGATATCAGCCATGTTTTTAACACCTTCTTGGTTTTCAATCTTAGAAATGATTTTGATATGATCATTATTTTTTGCTTTTAAGATATCTCTAATTTGTTTGATATCATCTGCTCTTCTAACGAATGAAGCAAAAATGAAATCTAAGTCTTGGTCACAAGCAAATTCAATATCAGCTTTATCTTTAGGTGAAATATAAGGCATATTAAGAACAACACCAGGAACATTTACGTTTCTCTTGTTCTTTAAGCCTCTTTCATTTAAAGCTTTACATACTAATTCACGTTTAGCTGCATCTTTTTCAATTACTTCGAAGCCTAAAAGACCATCTTCAACTAAAATTCTTCCACCTACACTAATATCATCATATAAGCCTGGGTAAGAAATAGCAAATCTATCTTTATTAGCTAAAACACTATAGTCCATAGAGACTCTGATAATATCGCCTTCTTTTAAATTAATTCTTTTTGAGAATTCAGGATCATCTTCTAATAAACCTGTTCTAATTTCAGGTCCTTTAGTATCAAGAGCCATACCAACATTCCAGCCTCTTTCTTTATTTAAAGCTTTAATGTTGTTAATTCTAAATCCTTGTTCATCATATCCGCCATGAGAGAAATTCATTCTCATTACGTTCATACCAGCATTAGCAATTAAGTTAGCTAAATAATCCTTTTGTTCACTTGCAGGACCAATTGTACATACTACTTTTGTTTTTTTCATCAATTTTTTCTCCTTATATTATTTTATTTTTTGTAGCAAATTATTTAATTCATCATTAGGCTTTTTTGTAAAGCTTAGTGCTTCTTCTAGTGGTGTAGTTTGCATCTTATTATTGATTAAACCAATTGCAACACCAAATTTTCCTTGATCAACTAATTCGACAGCATAAGCACCAAAACGTGAAGCTCTAATTCTATCTTCTGGTGTAGGAGCTCCTCCTCTTAGAATATATCCTAAGATAGTTGCTCTACATTCATAGCCACTAAATGATTCAATTTCTTTAGATAGCTCATATACATTAGTAAGACCTTCAGAAATAACTACTAATGAATGCTTTCTACCTTTTAAACGATCATTTTTTAAATTATCTAATAATTGTTCTTTATCAAAGCCACCTTTTTTAGTAATAACATATTCAGCACCACATGCCAAACCTGCATATAAAGCTAAATCTTCGCAATTATTACCAGTAACTTCAACAATTGAACACCATTGATGGCCACTTGAAGTATCTCTTAATTTGTCAATTGAATCAACAGCACTTCTTAAAGAAGTTGAAAATCCAATTGAATGGTCACTAGATGGAATATTGTTATCTATAGATGCAGGAATAGTTATAATATTTACTCCAAGCTTATTTAAGCCTTGTGCTCCTAAATAAGAACCATCACCGCCAATAACAATTAAACAATCAATTTCATTTTTTCTTATTTGATTTAATGCCATCTTTTGAACTTGTTCATATTTAAATTCATTTAATTTAGCAATTCCTAAGATTGAACCACCAGTTGAAAGTGTTCCAGCAACCATATTAGAATCTAGTAAAGTAAATCTTCCTTCTACTAATCCTCTAAATCCGTCATAAAAGCCATAAACTACATGACCAGATTGATTAGCGCTTCTTACAATTGCTCTTAAACATGAGTTCATACCTGGAGCATCATTACCAGATGTTAAAACACCAATTTTCAATTGAGTCAACTCCCTTCAAAAAATCCTTTAATATTATACCAATATTTTAATATTGGTGCAAGTAATTTTCATTTCAAATAAGGAATAAATAGGCATTTAAAACATTTACATTTTATAAAATGAAAAAAATCAGGCGATATAATTCGCCTGAAATGTTATAAATTTATTTTTATTCTTCAACTAAGCCCTTTTCTAAAGCAAGTGTTCTAGTAATTACATCACAAACTTCAGTTGGTCCATAATATTGAATTGCACCTGGATATAGGTAACAAGTATTTTCTGACCATTCTTTTCTATGAGCTTCAAAGAATTTGAATGGAGCGCCATCTAATTCTACTAATGCTTTTCTAATAACTGGTTTATCTTCACCATGTCTTCTTTCAATATTCATCATCTTAGTAATAGGCATACCACCAGCAACCCAGTTTTCTGCTGGTTTAGATAAATTAGATACTTTTGATAAATATCCATTGTAGCCATATTGGATAAGCATACATGCATTATATCCTAATGAATAACAATAATCTGCATCAAAATTAGATGGGAATGCACATCTTCCTTCATAACCAAAGAAATGATGTAATGGGCTAAATTTACCATTATATAATCCTTTTTTCTTTCTTTCAGCTAAAACATCTTTAACAAGAGCAGAGAACAATTTTTCTGATTCAATTAAAGATACTTGTACATTACCATGTGGGTCTCTTTCCAAGAATAATTGTTGTTGAATTGATTGAGGTAAAATTGCAAATACTTGCATTGATTCTTTAGATAAACCTTTTTCAATAAATGCATATTTTTCATTCCAATTAGCTAATTTATTAAATGCATCTGCTTTATTACCAGCAAGTAAATCATTAATTTCAGCAATTAATTTAGAAAATTCAGGTACAAATTCAACAACGCCTTCAGGAATAATTGCAACACCAAAATTCCATCCTTTTTGAGCTCTTGCACAAACTGAATCAGCTATATCATTAGCTATTTGTGATAAAGACATCTTTTTAGCTGCAACTTCTTCAGAAATTAAACAAATATTAGGTTGCGTCTCAAGTGCACATTCAAGTGCCACATGAGATGCACTTCGGCCCATAACTTTAACAAAATGCCAATATTTTTTAGCTGAATTACAGTCTCTTTCAATATTACCAATTAATTCGCTATATGTTTTAGTTGCTGTATCAAAACCAAAAGAGATTTCAATATCATCATTTTTTAAATCTCCATCGATTGTTTTTGGGCAACCAATTACTGATACACCAGTTTTATGCGCTGCAAAATATTCAGCTAAAACTGCTGCGTTTGTATTTGAATCATCACCACCAATAATAACTATTGCAGTAATACCATGTTTTTTACATACTTCAGTAGCAATTTTAAATTGTTCTTCTGTCTCAAGTTTAGTTCTTCCAGAGCCAATAATATCAAAGCCACCAGTATTTCTGAATCTGTTGATGAATTCGTCATCAAAAACAACAAAATCATCTTCAACTAAGCCAGAAGGTCCTCCCTTAAAGCCATATAAAACATTATCTTTATTAGTTGCTTTTAAAGCATCATATAGACCACAAATAACATTATGCCCACCAGGTGCTTGACCACCAGAAAGAATTACACCTACAACTTGTTTTTTAGCTACTGCTGTATTTTTACCTTTTTGAAAAGTAATTTCTTTCTTGCCATATGTGTTAGGAAATAAAGCTTTAATCTTTTCTTGATCAGCTACAGATTTTGTTGCTTCTCCTTCATTAACACAGATTTCTGAGATTCCTCCTCTTAACATTCCAGGAAGTTTTGGAACGTATTGATATCTCGCCTTTTGAAGTGGTGAAAGTTTCATAATTATTATAATCTCCTTACTTTTTTCTTTTTTATAAAACAATTTAAGCCATACTTAAAAAGTATGACTTATTCACTTACAAATATTATATCAATTTATTTATTTTTTAACAATCCAAAAATATAAACTTTATTTTTATTTTAATGAAGCCAAATATGAGACCGCACTATGAGCAGCTATATTTCCTTCTCCTACTGCCTTTGTATATTGATATGGTCGACCTGTTGTATCACCTGCTGCAAATAAACCATCCATATTAGTTTTACAGCATCTATCAACTGCAATATGTCCCTCTTTAACTTCAATACCTGGAACTAATACTGCAGGAGAAATTGCAGCTTTTAACATAAAAATAACACTTGATGAAATAACATCATTATTAATTGTCAATTTCATTATCTTTTCTTCTTTTGTTATTTCTTTTGGCATTCCATTAATAATTTTAACTTTTGGGTTATTAATATTAACATTTTTATATAAAGGAATTAAATTAACATTTGAAGCAATAGATGCTAAAAATTCTATTTCTTCTTCAAATTCTTTATTAGTTGCAACAACAGTCATTTCTTTATTTTTATAAAGCATACCATCACATGTTGCACAATAAGAAACTCCTCTACCTACATATTCAAGTTCACCTTTAATAGGTTTAACAGATTCAACACCTACTGCTAAAATTACAGTTTTAGCTTCATATTGTCCTTTAGCTGCTAAAATTGAATAATGATCTCCCATATTATAAACGCCAGTAACTTGATCATCTGTAATTTCTATTTTAGCATCTTCTATTTGCTTTTTAAAAGTTTCAGCCATTTCTTTTCCACTAACTCTAATTAAGCCAGGGTAATTTGAAATCTTTTCAGCTGCATTAATCTTAAAAGATAATTTTTTATCTCCAATCCATATAAAATCTTTATTTAATTGTTTTAAAGTAAGTGCACTAGAAATACCTGCTGCACCTGTACCAATAATTGCTACATCAAACATAATATATCCTCCTAATTAAATTGTATACAATTAAATTATATACTATTAATTATCGTTGTCAAGATATTTTATGATATCTTCTTTAGTATTTTCTATTTTTTCATCAATTACTAAATCTAATATTTCGTTTAATTTTTTACTTATTTGTTCGCCTTCATAACCATAATTAAATAAAACATTTCCACCAATAGCTAAATCTTTTACTGTAAATGCTTCTTTCTCTGCTTTAATTTTTAAATAATTATCATATACTTTATCTAAATCAACAATAAATTGTTCGATATTTTGATGATCAAGATAATCAGCATTTTTCAAATCTAAAAGCTTAGGTAATAATAAGTCCTCATCTGGGCTTAATTTATTTAATAATCTTTTAGTATTTTTGATTGATAAAGAAAAATTATAATCATGATATAAAACTAATTTGCAAATATTATCAATCATGTTTTTAGAGAATTTTAATCTTTTTAAAATAACTCTTGCCATTTTTTCGCTTTGAACTGGATGATTATAAAAATGATAATATTTATCGCCTAAATCTTTGTCAAAAACAACAGATTGTGGTTTTCCAATATCATGTAATAATGCTGCAAGTTTTGTTTCTAAATCTGGTTTTACTTCATTTAAAACATTAAGTGTATGTGTATATAAATCATTTGGATGATATTTGTTTTTTTGATCAAAATCAAACATATCTTCAAGCTCAGGAATAAAAACAGCAAAAACATCACGATATTCTTTTAAATATTTTGGCGCATTTTGGGCAACTATTATTCTTTTAAATTCTTCTCTTATTCTTTCTATTGCAACATTTCTTAATAAATCTTTATATTGAAAAATCATTCTTTTGGTAAATGCTTCAATATTAAAATCTAAAGTTACAGCAAGTCTAATAGCTCGAAGTATTCTTAAAGGATCTTCATTAAATCTATCAACAGGCGAATTAACGCATCTAATGACGCGATAATTAATATCATCTACACCTATGTAATTTTCGCCTTCTTTTTGACCTATTAGACCTCTATTTTTACTAAATGCTAAAGCATTGATTGTAAAATCTCTTTTGCCTAAATCACTTAATAATGTATCTTCATCTCCACGATAAGGTGTTATTTCAATAATTTTATCATTTATGATTATTGAAATAGTATTATGTTCAAATCCACTATTTGAATATTGATTATAATCATTAAATGCATTTCTAATTTCAGATGATGTTGCATTTGTTGTTATATCAAAATCATTTGGGGCTATACCCATAATAAAATCTCTTACAGCTCCACCAACTAGATATGCTTCAAAACCATTTCTTTGCAATATATCAATAGCTAAATCTACTTCATAAGGTAATCTAAATTCCATAGAAGCCTCCTACTATTTTAATTTTAAGCCATCCTTAAATGCTTTACCTACTACCTCATTTGCAATAACATAATTATTTCCCATAGGATCAAAGGCGATAGCTTCTAATTTTTTAACATCGACTTTACCATCAGTTAAAATTGATTCATCAACTGATACGTTAACTATCTTTCCTAAAACTCTACCATCTTCATCAAATGATATTAATTCACATTCTAAAGTAAGTGGATATTCTTCAAATAAAGGAGCATTTACAAATTCACTTTTAAATGAATGAAAACCTGCTTTTTTTACTTTATCAACTTCTTTATTTCCTGAAACAATTCCAAAATAATCACTTTCAACTAAAGTTTTTTTAGTAGCTAAGCTTACTGTAAAAGCTTTAGTTTTCAAAAAATTTTGAGTAGTTTTATGATTAGACATACTAATTGTTAATATGTCTTGTTCAAACATTGCTCCCCATGCTGCATTCATTAAATTTGCATTCCCAAATTCATCATATGTACCAACCATTAATACTGGTTCTGGATAAAGCCAAGCTTTTGTACCAAAATTTTTTCTCATTTTCTTTTCCTACCTTTCATATCTTTTTTCTTTAATTTTTCTTCTAATTCTTTTACTGCTTGTTCTCTTTTTTTCTTATAACCAGGCTTTTTCTTGCCTAGTTTAATATGAGATAAGGCTTGTTTATGATAATCAGTTTCTGGTTTTTTTCTTTCATCTCTTTTATTTCTACCTTTATAAGGTACTAATTCCTTATTCTTGATTTCAAAATATTTAGGCTTAATACCTTTCTTTTCTAGATTATTCAAATATGCCTCATCAAGCTCATCATATAAAGAATAAACTATACCACTTTTTTCCATTCTGGCAGTTCTACCTGATCTATGAATGTAAAATTCATAATTTAGTGGAAGCTCATAATTAATAATATGACTTACACCAACAATATCAATACCTCTTGCAGCCAAGTCTGTAGCAACTATATATTGATATCTTAAATCACCAATTTCTTTTAATGTCTTTTTTCTTTCTCTTGGTGATACATCACCACTAATCAAGCAGACATTATAATCTAATTCTTTCATATTTTGATATAAGCTTAATGCATCTTCTTTTTTATTTATGAATATTATACATAAATAAGGAGAAAATGTATTAAGTAATTCTTTTAATACAGTAAATCTTTCTTTATGCTTGATTGGAATCCATATATGTTCTATAAGCAAATTTTCATCTTTCATTTCAAGTATCAAAGCATTAGTCATATATTTTTTTATATATGGTTCTAAATGTTTTGAAATAGTTGCTGAAAAGAATAAAAATTTAGCATTTATTAAAACATTAGTGATTTCATTGATATCCTCTTCATATCCACCATCAAAAATCATATCGACTTCATCTAAAATAAAATATTTAGATGTATATATTTTTAATTTATTATTATCAATTGCTAAATCTTTTATTTTGCCTGGTGTACCAATAACTATATGTGGCATTTTATTATCTAATTTATCCAATTCTCTTTGTTTATCACTACCACCTGTATATAGTTTTATTCTTATTTCGTCTTTAGAAAAAGATGCTATTTTTTTGGCAAAATTATATGTTTGTCTTGCAAGTTCATATGTTGGAGCAATTATAGTTGCAAAAACTTCATTTTTTTCTGGTTCTAAATCATTAAAAATTGGCACTAAAAAAGCATGTGTTTTACCACTACCTGTTTTAGATTTAACTAATAAATTTTTATTTTTATCTAAATTATCAAATACATTTTTTTGTACTTTAGAAAAATCTTTAAATCCTTCTTCTTCAAGTGATTTAATTATATAATCTTTAAAATTATAATTATTTATCATCATTAGATTCTCCTTTCTTCCAATTTATTTTTTCATCTCCATATTTATTTTTAAAATCTTTAACTAATTTATCAAGTTCATAATCTTTTTCAAATTCAGTAAAATTAAATAAAGTTTCTTCTTTTTTTAATTCAGCTTTTTTAATTAAATTAGAAAACCCTACTCCAATTAATCTATATTGTTCTTCTTCATTATAATATTCTTTGGCTAAATCTTCTAATAAATAATCAAATTCTTTTAAATCATTTGAATAGTCGTTTAATGTTTTTCTTCTTGATATAGTATTAAATTTATCATTTCTTAATGTAATTATTAAGCTTTTAGCCAAATAATCTTCATTAATTAATCTTTTATATATTTTTCTTAGCAATTTTCTTAATTCAGTAATTAATTTTTCATATGTTGTAAGATATATATCATATGTTACTGAAGTTGAAATACTTTGTGAATCTTGATATCTATTTGGTAATACTTCATTTGAAGAATTACCATTTATTGCATTAATTACATAATAATATGAATTAAAACCAATTAATCCAATGATTTTTCCTTTATTTTCTTCGTTCATAAAGTCACCTATAGTTAATATATTATTTTCAATTAATTTAGGTGCTGTTTTTTTACCAATTCCAAAAATATCTTTTACACTTAACGGATATAATATTTTTTCTTTTTCTTTTTTTCTAATTACTGTAAGTCCAAGTGGCTTTTTCATATCAGAAGCCATTTTGGCATAAAATAAAGTTGGACCTATTCCTATGGATGAAGGAAGACCGAGTTCCTTTAATAATCTATATTGAATTAGTCTTGCTAAAACTAAAGGATGAATAATATCAATTGTATGTGTCATATCTGCATAAACTTCATCAATAGATGCAACCTCAATTAAATCTGTATATTGCCTAATTAATGAAACAAATTTATTATGATATTTTTCATATTCATTATAATCACCATCAATAACTAAAAGAGTTGGAAGCAGTCTATAGGCAGTTTGAAGTGGCATTGCAGAATGAATGCCATATTTTCTTGCTTCATATGAAGCAGTTGAAATAACACCTTTTAAGCTTCCACTTCTCCCAATCGCAAAAGCTTTTCCTCGTAATGATGGATCTTTAATTTCTGCAACACTACAAAAGAAAGCATTCATATCTATATGAAATATTATTCTGCCCTTGCGATTATTTTTCATTTTTTTCTTCCTTTTCTTTTTCATTTAGTATATAATACTAAAGACATTGTTAATTATAACATTTTTTATTAAGTAGGTGAAGAATAATGAGTAAAAAAACAACTTATGCAAAAAATGCAAAAAAGAATAAAGCAACTAAAAATGAAAATATAGCTAAAGAAGCAGAAATTAAAAAAGAAGATAGTATTAAATATAAAAATCCTTCAACAACACCTTGGGGAAAAATACTTATAATCACTTTAGCTGTTTTAATGGCTTTTTCTGGAATATTTACTTTAATTTGGGTAATATTAAATCGTTAAAAAAATGGGTTTGTGAAAACCCATTTTTTATTGTTTATTTTTTTAATAATTCTTTTGCATGCTCAAGTGCGTATACTGTAACTATATCACCAGAAAGCATTTGAGCTATTTCTTTTATTCTTTCATCCATAGAAAGTAATTTAATATTTGTTTTAGTACGACCATTTATTTCTTCTTTTGATATAAACATCTGTTGATCTGCAGATGCTGCAACACTAGCTAAATGAGTAATTGCTAAAACTTGGATATTTTTTGCAATTTCTTGCATCTTTTTAGCTATTTTCATTGCTGTCTTACCAGATACTCCACTATCAATTTCATCAAAAACAATAAGCTTGGCATCATTTTTTTCAGAAAAATAAGATTTAAATGATAACATTAATCTTGATGCTTCACCACCACTTGCTACTTTATATAAAGGCTTTAGTGGTTCACCTTTGTTAAATGTAATCATAAAATTGATTTCATCTATACCATTTTCTTTAAATATTGATTTATCAAATGGATTATCTAAGATAATATCTTTAAATTCTACTTTAAAAATAGTGTTTTCTAAATCAAGTTCCATGCATTCTTTCATAATGCCTTTTTCAAGTTCTTTGGCAATTTTTTTACGATAATTTGAAATATCTAATGCTTTTTGTTTTAAATTATCAAATTTATTTTTTACTTCATCATCTATTTCTTTTATTAATTCATCATAATTAGTTGCCATCTTGATTTCTAAATCAATTTTATTATTATATTCGATAAGTTCATTTACACTCATCTTATATTTTTCTTTGGCTTTATTAATTTCATTTAATTTTTCTTGTTTAAGATTAAATTCATCAATGTCAAAATCTAAATTATTTATTTCTTTGGATAAATTCATTCTAATTTCATCTAAAATATAATATGAATCAATCATTTTATCATAATATTCTTCATATTCTTTTGAATAAGATTTAATTTTATCTAATAATTTTGAAGCATTATATATATTATCTAAAGGTGAATTATTATTTTCAATTAATTCATAAGCTTCATTTAAATTTGTTGATATTTTATCAAAATTATCTAATTTTTCTATTTCTTCTTCCAAAATTTTATCAATATCTACACTTAAATCTAAATTATTTAATTCTTCATGTTCAAATTCTAAAAATTCTAAGCGTTCTAATGTCTTATTCTTACTATTTATAATATGTTCATATTTTTTTATAGCATTTTGATATTCAAATAAATATTTTGTATAATCATTAACTAATTTATTAAATTTATTATCCATCTTAGGATCTAATAAATTTAAATATGTTTCAGGATTAAATAATTTATATGTATCATTTTGTATATGTAAATCAGCTAAATATTTGCCAATTGTTTTTAAAATAGTTAATGATACTGATGTATTATTAATTTTTATTTGGCTTTTTGATGATGAAATAATTCTTTCAACTCTTATTTCATCAAGTTGTGGAATATTATTTTTTTCAAGTAGTAAAGATACTTCATCTTCATTTGAAAAAACGCCTAAAATATAAGCATTATCAGTCCCATACCTAATCATATCTGTATCAGCACGAGCACCTAAAAGTAGGTCAATTGTGTCAATAAGAAGTGATTTACCAGCTCCGGTTTCACCAGTTATGGCAGTCATGCCACCCATAAAATCTAGTGATATATCTTCAATTATCGCAAAGTTTTTTACTACTAATTTTTTAATCATATTTCACCTAAAAAACTATTAATATTTATTTTTGTTTCACATTTTTTTATCAAAGCCAAAAATTCAGTGTTTCCACTTCCACCTTTTATAGGTGAGATAGTTAATTTATTGATGCCAAGATTATATAAATTAAGTTCATTTATAATATTTTGTAATACTTCTTTATATAATTTTTTATCTTTAACTATTCCATTTTTTAATTTTATTTTTCCAACCTCAAATTGAGGCTTAATAAGACAAACAAAACCTATTGCCTCATTAATAAATTTTACTAATGAAGGAAGTAAATATTCTATTGATACAAAAGATACATCCATCAAAATATAATCGATTTTGTTATCAAATTCTTTGATATCTTTAATGTTTGTATTTTCCATTGATATAACTTTATTGTTATTTTTTAAGCTAGCATCAAGCTGATTTGTTCCAACATCAACTGCATAAACTAATTTAGCTCCATGTTTTAATGCACAATCAGTAAATCCACCTGTAGATGAGCCAATATCTAAAATAATTTTATCATTAAAATTTAAATTAAATTTATTTATTGCTTCTTCTAATTTTAAGCCACCACGCGATACATAAGGACAATTATCTTCTTTGACAATTATTACATCAGTATCTTTTATTTCATAACTAGCTTTTAATACAACATTATTATTTACTAATATGTTTCCATCTTTAATTAATGACTGAGCTTTTGACCTTGATTTAGTTAAATTATTATTAACTAAATAATTATCTAATCTCATATTATTCAGTTTTAAAATCTTCTAAGCCAGCATCAGTCATTTTTTGAATAACTATCTGTTCATTATTAGTTAAGATTTCATTACATTTTTTAGATAATTCTAATCCTAAAGTATAATTTTTAACTGCTTCTTCTAATTCTAAATCTTTATCTTCTAATTTCTTTATTACTTCTTCAAGTTCAGTAAGTAATTCTTCAAATGTTTTATTTTCCATCATGAACCTCCACAACCTTAGAGATGATTTCACCATTTTTTAATTTAGTTTTTAAAGTATCATCTTTTTTTACTTCTTTAATATCAGTAATAATTTTACCATCAATTTCTAATATTGAATAACCTCTATCCATTATCATTAATGGATTTAAAGACTCTAATTTATTCTTTTTTAATTCAAAAAGATGTTTCTTTTGAACTAAAAGATTTAAAATCTGATTTTTTAATTCTTTTGATAAATTATTTAAGATATCTTTTTTATGTTTTAATGTCTCTTTAGGATTTTTTGAATCTAATAATTTATCAATATTTAATAATTTTAATCTTTTATCTTCGAAATATCTTTTTATTTTTTTAGATAATAATTCAATATTATATTCGATATTTTGTTTTAATATTTCAACATTAGGAGTTGCAAGTTCAGCTGCCGCAGTAGGTGTTGCAGCTCTTACATCAGCGACAAAATCAGCAATTGTAAAATCTATTTCATGCCCTACTGCTGAAATAATAGGAATTTTACTTTCATATATCGCAAAAGCAACAACTTTTTCATTAAATGCCCATAAATCTTCAATTGAACCACCACCACGGCCAACTATTAAGACATCACATAAATTATCCAAATTAGCTTTTTTTATTTGTTTTGCAACATCATCTTTAGCACTCTCTCCTTGGACAATTGCTGGATATAAAATTATTTTAGCTAAAGGATATCTTCTTGTTATAGTATTTATAATATCACGTATTGCAGCTCCAGTAGGTGATGTTACAACACCTATTGTTTTAGGGAATCTTGGAAGTGGATTTTTTAATGCTGGATTAAATAATCCTAATTCTTCTAATTCTTTTTTTAATTTTTCATAAGCTACCATTAAATCCCCAAGGCCAGATATTTCCATAGATCTACAATTTATTTGATATGTACCACTAGGTTCATAAACAGATACTGTGCCTTTAACATATACTTTCATTCCATCTTGTGGTTCAAATTTTACTTTTGAAGCTGAAGATGAAAACATAGTTGCAGAAATCTGTGCTGTAGCATCTTTTAAAGTAAAATAAAAATGACCTCTAGAGTTATGCTTGAAATTAGATATTTCACCTTCAAGCAAAACATCTTCAAGATGATGATCGTGGTCAAATTTATATTTAATATATTTAGTTAATGCCGTAACAGTTAAATATCTATCAGGCAAGTTTAACATCTCCCTTTTTTGAATAGATGTTTTGTAACAATCTATTATTAAAACTTACTGCTTTATGATTACCTTCATCAGAAAATTCTTTAGTAATTTCTAATGCTTCATTTATAATTATTTTAACATCTAAATCGCCTTTTAATATTTCATATGTTGCAATTCTTATTATTTGTCTATCAACTGCATTAAGTCTAGATAATTTATAATCTTCTAATGTTTTTTCAATTAGATTATCGATGATTTCTAAATTATTATTAATAGAAATTAATTCTTCTTTTGCTTCTATATTATATCTATTTTCATCTATATTTTCTAATGCTTCATCAACACTAATATTTCTTAATTCTATTGTATATAAATTTTGCATTAAAAAAATTCTTAATTCTCTTTTAGTCATATACATCCCTCTTATTTCAAGCTATTTTACCATAAAAAGAGTATTAATTCTATTTATTTCAATATTATTTTATTAAAACCAAATAATTAAAGAAAAAAATTCGACTTATTCATCTATAATAGATGTCTTTGCCAAACTTTTTTATGCCGATAAAAGATAATAAATTAAAGAAATTATTTCAATAAGCCTTCAATTTGTTTTGTGCTCATATTTAAGCGTTTAGCTAATTCATCTATGCTTAAACCACT
>CAJOOI010000094.1 GCA_905236105.1 uncultured Acholeplasmatales bacterium | reverse complement strand
GATGAATTATATGAAAATTCTGTTAACAAAGCCACATATTTAGATAATGATATTACATTATATGCTAAATTTGAAATATTAATATTAAATGTACATCTAATATTAAATGGGGGAATTTGTGATAATAATATTATTAAAGTTTCATATGGTGAAAAAGTAAATTTACCAATACCATCAAAAGGTGATATTGATTTTATAGGTTGGTATCAAGATGAGAATTTTAATAATTTATGGGATGAAAATACATTAATAAAAGAAGAAACATATGTATATGCAAAATGGGATGAAGTATCAGTTAATATATTAAGCTATGGAGGGTATGCTGAAGGAATATATTTTAATTTTGAACCTTTTGATGGTTATTCAATAGATGATTATGAAATAAAATATAAATTATCAACTGATAAAGAATATAAAACATTAGATAAAGAATTATTAAGAAGCTATAAAACATATTTTAGATTTGATATATTAGGCTTAAAACAAGGCCAATATGATGTTTTAATGTATTGTGATAATTCTATTTGTTTAAATAAAACTAATATAGAAGTAAATTTACAAGATAGATCAGGCTATGCTCATTTTAATTACACAAAAGGAGTTGGAGCATATAATGATGATGGTACATTAAAAACAGGTACAGTTGTTGTTTATGTAAATGAAGATAATAAAAATACAGTAAAAGCTACTATATCAGGTAAAACATATACAGGAATTTCAGAAATTATTAAAGCATCAACTAAATCATCAATTTCAGTTGATATTAGAATATTAGGTAGAATTTCTGCAGCAACCTGGAATTCTCTTACAGTAGAAAAATATGATACTGCAACATCTACAACTGTAAAGGGTATTAATAATAAATATCTGGAATTAAAAAATTATGATGAATCAGATATTATAAGTGGTGGTTTTAATACTTTAAATACAACTAATGTTTCCAAATTAAATGGTTTAACAAATAAAATAAAATATGATAGTTCTAAAAAAGAATTTGATTCATATTATAATATGCTAGATGTAAGTGGTGCTCAAAATATTACCGTTGAAGGTGTAGGAATTGATGCAGAAATATTCCAATGGGGCTTTACATGGAAAGGTGGAAATTCAATTGAAGTTAAGAATTTAACATTTAAAGATTATCCTGAAGATGCATGTAGCTTTGAAGGAAATGGAACTGATTCTAATTTAACATCTATTGATAAATTTACATCAACTAATTATTGGATACATAATAATACATTTGAAAAAGGAATAAATTATTGGGACGTATGTAGCGAACAAGATAAGCATGATGGAGATGGGGCAACAGATTTTAAGCGTGTAGCATTTGTTACTTTATCTTATAATCATTATATTAAAAATCACAAAACAGGGCTTGTTGGTGGAGGAGACACTCAAATGAGTGCATCTATTACATTCCATCATAATTATTATCAAGAATGTCAAGCTCGTCTTCCTTTCGCAAGACAAGCTAATATGCATATGTATAATAATTATTATTACAAATCAAGCGGCAATAATATGCAAATATATGCAGGTGCTTATGCATTTATAGAAAATTGTTATTTTGATAATATATCTAAAACATTTATTCTTGATGAAAGAAATACAGGAAAAACTCCAGCAATAAAATCTTATAATAATATTTTTAATAATTGTAAAAATTATAATAGTGCAACAATTGTTACATCAAGAGACGCTTATGTTACAAATGGTAATACATTTGGTAAAAAATTTGATGTAGACTCAAGCCTATTTTATTACGATAACGAAAATAAAATATCAAAAGTAAATTATATGACTGATGCAAATCAAGCCAAAATAGATGTACTAATTTATGCTGGTGCAGGTAAATTAATATCACCAATTGAATATAATTCAAACATTGATGATATAGATAATCCAATTCCAACTATTGAAGAAAACATATTATTATATACTTATAATTTTGAAGATCTTAAATATGATGAGGCAGACACTAAAAAATATTATTTAAATTCTAATAAAGAAATTGGATTAATTACTATTGTATCATCATCTAAAAAGAAATCTGAATTAGGCATTAATTCAGTTACATTTTTAGATACAGATAATGAAGAAATAACATTAAACCAATATTTTGTTACAGGTGGTGCATCAACAACTGATGGAAGATATATCATTGTTGATTTATCATCTTTAGATTCTTCTAAAAATTATAATATAGAAATTTATACTAGAACTGGTAATAATACTGAAGCCAGAACCGGCGAATTAAGAGAAGATTCTTTTAATGGGACTAATGTAAAAACTTTAGAATGCCCAATAGATAGTGTAATTAAATGTAATACATATGATAAAGCCACTAATAAAAAATATTATATAATGGGTAATGCAAATATCCATATATTATTAATAAGAATAATTCAAAATTAAATAAAAATCACCAGCTCAGATGAGCTGGTGATTTGTTTTATACAATTGTTTTTTTTATAAACCTACCATTAATTCTTTTAACTGGTGTCATTGCAACAAAAGCTTTTTTATCATATCTATGGATAATTCTTAATGTTGCTTCAATTTCATATGTTGAAACTATACAATATAATTCTACTGATTCTTTATGAGTAAAACCACCTGTTACATTTTCAAATGTACAACCTCGTCCCATTTCATTCATAATGTCATAAGCAATTTCTTTGGCATCATTTGAAAAGATGTGTAGTGCTGTAAATGTATATGCAGTATGTATTTTATCTACTACTAGGCCATTTAAAACCATTCTTATTACTGTATATAAAGCAATTAACCATTGGCCTTGTAAAACTCCACCACCAAAGATAGCAATTAAAATATTTAATGCCATTGTAAATACACCAATTGAAACATTCTTTTTTAGGGCAAGTGCTTGTCCTAAAACATCAAAGCCTCCAGTAGATGTTCCAAATTTAAGAGCAATACCAGATGCAACTCCAGCTAAAACTGCCCCACATAAAGCAAGTGTTAATAAAACACCATAATAATCAATTGGTATGGCATCATTATTAGCAATAAATCCTTCTATATCAGCTTTGATAAAATCAAATGGTCCAGCAGGAAGAAAAACTGTTGTTATAGTTTGTACTCCTACTGCAACAACAGAATAGATAGTAAATTTTAAAGAAACATATCTAATACCAACAATCATAATTGGAATGTTTACAATTAAAATATACCAACCAAGGTTTACATTGACTAAAATATTATTTTTTATAAAAATTCTTTGTATCAATTGTGCTATTCCTGATGCTCCACCTGCAAATAATTTAGCAGGTTCTAAGAACCAAACAGTTGCGAAAGATAGCAATACATTTGCGAAAATTACTATTCCTAATCTAAATAATAAATCTAATAATTTTTTCTTATCCATATAGTCCTCACAAACTTGTGCAAATATTATATTACAATAATTTTTTATTTTCAATAAATAGAAGTGACTTTCATTTGTTTTTTTCTAATTAAATGTGTATAATTAAATAAATTGTTTTTAAAGGAAGTGATGCCAAATTGAAGAATAATGTTCATGAATTAAGAAAAAATAAAAAATTAACTCAAGAAGATTTAGCAAAAAAACTTGGTGTCACAAGACAAACTATAATATCAATTGAACAAGGTAAATATATGGCATCTTTACCTCTGGCTATCAAAATTGCTAAAGTTTTTGATGTAACAGTCGAAGAAGTTTTTGAATTGGAGGATAAAGATTAATGAAAAAAAATGAAAATAGAATTAGAATAATTCACAAATTAATTATTATGATTATATCAACCTTAATTCCTATTGCTATAGTAGTTGTTTTTTCAGTAGTTGATTTTGGTTTTACATCAGAATCCCTTTATAAAAAATATGCATTTATTCCACCAATATTCTTAGTAATATTTGAACTGGGATTAATTCTTTATATCGTTCATCTTATAATAATGTTAGTAAATGAAGAATATGCCCAAAAAATAGAAATAAAAAAGAATGATGAAAGACTTAAATATTTAAAGATGAAAAGTGATGCGTTAGTATTTAAGTTTTGTATTTATATATTAGCTTTAGTGACTATGATAACATTATTTACAGATATTTATCATTTTGTTATTTGTATTTCTTTATTTGCTAGCTTTGTGTTAGTAAAAATATTAGTTTATGCTTATTATTTAAGGAAATATTAAAATGAAGAAGTTTTTATGGATATCAAGTATTATTTTAGCTATATTAACATTTACATATGCTCTTGTTAGAATAATCATTGAAGGTGGTAATCCTCTTGGCATTGATGCCACTATTAGGGATTGGTGTTATGAAATAAGAGGAGAAAAAGGTGGCTTTCTTTATTGGCTTTTTTATATTATATCAGAATTTGGATATGTTAGAATTATACCCATAATCTTTGTTTTAGTATTAATTTTGACAAAATGTAGTAATAAGACTATCTGCTTTGCCTTTGGAATTGTATTATCCCTTGCTTTAGTTGAAGCATTAAGAGTTGGTATTGGACGTCCTAGGCCTTATTTAGAATATAGGTGGGGAAAAGAAGTTAGTAAATCATTCCCATCAGGACATTCTTCTAGTGCTACAATCACATATGGTTTTATTGCATATTTCATTAAAGATACAAAATTAAAAACATGGATAAAAAATATTATTATGTCTTTATGCATGATAATAATACCATGTGTAATGTTTTCAAGATTGATTTTAGGAATGCATTTTTTTACTGATGTTATTTCTGGTTTATCAATTGGATTTTTATGTTTAAGCTTAGCTATTATATTATATGAATTCATGAAAAGAAGAAATATTTTAAATGAAGGTATTATTTTTAAAAAGAGAAGCAATGAAAAAAACAATATTAATAATTAATTTTCTATTTTTTATATTATTAATATCTTGTACAAAACTAGCGGAATATAGTGGTAGGACTATATTCCTTTTTGATACTAATATTTCAATTAAATTTTATAATACAGAAGATTCAGAAAAACATTATGATAATATCAAAAAATTATTAATGGGAATATCAAAAATTGCAGATGATTATAATCCATATGGCAATAATGAATTAAAATCAGTTTATGATCTAAATGAAAATAGGGTTATACCACTTAATGAAGAATTAAAAGATATGATTGATTATGCAAATGTTGCAAAAGAAAAAACTAATGGTTATTTTGAACCTCTTATAGGATCTTTAGCAAGAATTTGGAAAGATGCATTAGAAAATAAGACTATACCAAACGAAGAAATCATAAAAAAAGAGCTACAAATTATCCATACTTCTAAAATTGTAATCGATGAAAATGAAATTAAAATAATTGGGGATGCAAATTTAGATTTAGGTGGGTTTATTAAAGGCTATACTTCTAAAAAAGTATATGATTATTTGCAGGAAAATGGAGTGAAAAATTACTTAATTAATTTAGGTGATTCTACTATTTTAGCCGGAAGTAAAGTAAATGATGATTTTAATATAGGGTTTAAAAATCCAATTAATCATAAAATATTTTTTTCAATAAAAGCTAAAAATGTGATGATTTCAACCTCATCAATTGAATATCAAAGCCAATTAATAGATCAAAATTTGTATCATCATCTAATTTCTCCTTTTGATGGGTATCCTAAAAATTATTATTCTTCTGTTTCTGTTATCAAAGAAGATGATATCAACTTAGATGCATTTTCAACTGCTATTTTTTCGATGAATAAAGATGAAGCAATAAAATTTTCTAAAGAGAATAATATAAAAATAATATTATTTAATGATACTATGTTATATAAATCGGATGGATTAAATTATGATTAAGCGCCATATATTTGATTTTATTTTAATTTTATCTTTATTTACATTATGTGTAACCCTTTTTTTTGTATGGTTTTTTAGCATAAAAGGTACCAAAGGTAATTATGTACATATTTATTGTGATAATAAAGAAATATTAATAGTAGATTTGAAAAAAGATGATGTTTATGAAATAGATGGTACTATAAGTAAAATGGAAATTCATGTTGAAAATGGTTATGTAAATGTTTCTTATTCTGGGTGTAAGAATCAAGTTTGTGTTCATCATTTAGCTATTTGTAATATTGGAAGCTCAATTATTTGTCTTCCAAATAAAGTAGAAGTTAGGGTGGAAAAAGATGAATAAGCTTAAGAGATTAGTTATAATTGCTTTGCTAACTGCAGTAGCGCTTAGCTTAAGTTATTTAGAATCATTTATACCTATTTTTATACCTGGAGTAAAATTAGGGCTTGCAAATATTATTATTTTAATAATGATTTATGAATTCAAATTTTATGAAGCTTTTGTTGCGGATATTTTAAGAATATTGTTAGTTGCATTAATTAGAGGTACATTTCTTACACCTGTATTTTTTATGTCACTTTCTGGAGGAATAATATCATTTATTATGATGTTATTGATTTCAAAATTAAAAATCTTTACTGCAATAGGAGTAAGTGCATTAGGTAGTATAGCTCATAGCTTTGGACAATTGTTAATTGCTACTTTTTTAATTTCAAGTGAAGCAGTTTTATATTATTTACCTTTTGTAGCTATATTATCATTATTAACAGGTATTATTTCAGGAATATTAGCTGATATTTATCTTAGAAGAAATATTACAAATAAATTTTTAAATGTGAAAATTTATTATAAGGCAATTGATAGTGAATCAGAATAAATTAAGATATTTTCTGGTTCATTTTTTTTCGCAAAAATTTAAAAATAAACTTCAAAATCAATAAAAAATTTAAACATTTTCGCAAAATAAATGGCTTCATAAAGCCATATTTTCATCTTGACATAAAATTTATCTTATTATATAATGCACTTGAGGTAAAAAATATGGCAAAATATATAGATCTTAGTAAATTAACAAAAGAAGAAATAGATGACATTCTTCGAAGAATGGATAATAATGAAGTTATTGAAGAATTAAAACTGATGCCTACAATAGGCTTTGATGATGTCACATTTAAATTAATTTGTAAAAAGAAAAAAGAAATATTGTTAAATTTAATTTATTTTGTTACAGATATTAAATTAAATATAGATGATTGCCAATTTTCAGATGCAGAATTAGTAGATGGGATTAATTTAAAAACACAAATATGTGATTTTTATATTAGTGCCTCAAATGGTTCATATAAATATGGAATAGATATTGAATCAGAACAAAAAACTAATACAACAGATAAAGGCTTATTTGCAAGAGCTTTACTTACAGCAAGTAAGATTTATACAAATTTACATGAAAAATCAAAAATATATAAAGATAATAAAAGATGTATAGTAATATATTTTTATAATGACAAATATAATCAAAGAAAGACTTTAAATAGACATCCAGTAATAAAAACAAAATTAGTTGATGTAAATTTAAAATCAAGAGATGAACATGATAATATCACTTTATATCGAATTAATGTTAGAGAAGCCAAGAAATATGGGTTTAAAAACGACATTAAAAATGATAAAATACTAGTAGAAGCACTTAAAGTATTATCTACAAGAGAAGTAGATAAATATTTAGATAGCGAATACGAGGTGATTAAG